>JABMRD010000009.1 GCA_013202875.1 Actinomycetota bacterium
AGACTCTTGTCCAGCTCAGTATCTACCTTTATATGTTTGGGATTTACATCATTATTTTCTTCATCATTATTTGTCATTTTACCTTTTTCACCCACCATTTTAATTAAATCTCCTTAAGAGCTATTTTTAGGATGTGCTCAATTTTTTCTTTCTTTATAACGTCAATACTTAATTTTGATATGGCTTTACTTATCTCTCTTGAATCGTAGCCCAGGGTCTTTAAAGCCTGTTCAACTTCATATATTTTTTCATTTTCCGCTAAACCTGCAAGCGCTGCTCTTTCCACTTTATATTCTTCCAGTTTATCTTTAAGTTCCAGAATTATTCTTTCAGCAAGTTTGAGGCCAATTCCGGGAATTCTTCTTAGCAGGTCAACTTCCCTGTTCGCAATTATTCTTTTAAGCTCCTGTCCGCTATAAATTGATAGAGAACTTAACGCTATTTTTATTGATATTCCTGAAACCCCCAGAAGCTTCAGAAAAAAATCTTTATCGTCGGTATCCGAAAAACCCACCAATTTTAATTCATCTTCTCTCACATGGGTATATATATCAAGTTCTACTTCCGAACCCTTTTCGGGCAATTTTTCAAAAGTTCTGCTTGAAATCAATACTTCAAATCCTATTCCCCCGGCTTGCACTATAAGGCTTGAAGGTGACTTTTTAATTATTTTTCCAAATATTTTTGCAATCATAGCCAGCCATCTGAATTATTTAAAAGTTTTAACCTTATCTTGAAACTTTTTATTATTAGCATGGCATACAGATATCGCCATTGCATCCCAGGCATCATCTTTTTTAGGGAAAAAGTTATCCTTAACTTTAAGTATTATTCCTAACATATATTTGATTTGTTTCTTAGTTGCTTTTCCATATCCGACAATAGCCTGTTTTACCTGTAAGGGAGTATATTCGTATATCTTCAAGTTGTTAATACTTCCAGCCAGTATTGATACTCCCCTTGCCTGACCTACATCCATAGCAGTTTTTACATTTATGCTAAAAAAGATTTCTTCAATAACCATGCAGTCAGGACAGTACTTTTTAATTAACTGGTTAATCCTTATATAAATCTCTTCTAATCTTTCACAAATGGGTTTGTTCTTTTTTGTAACGATGCAATCGCAAAATACGGGATAGTATTCCCCTTTTTCTACATCCAATATGCTTACCCCTGTAGTTTCCAATCCAGGATCTATCCCCAGTATTCTTATTCTATCAGTTGTCATTTTTAATTATCTATATTTCACTCAATATCTCATCGGATATTTCAAGGTTCGAATTTACATTCTGGACATCGTCATGTTCATCCAATGCATTAATTAGTTTTAATGCTTTAACACTTTCCTCTTTTGATAATTCTATGGTAGATTTTGGTATAAGTCCTATTTCGCTTGATTTTATTTTTATATTATTTTTTTCAAGAGCTTCCTTGACCTTTATAAATTCCGTAGGAGGAACTTTAATTTCATATACATCATAATCTTCATCAATATCTTCTGCTCCAATATCAATCACATTAAGCATAAATTCTTCTTCATCCTTTATTTCACTTTTCTCTACTATTATTACACCTTTCATCTCAAACTGCCAGCTAACACTCCCGCTCTCACCCAGGGTTCCGTTATATCTACCCAAAATGTTTCTTATGTCCGAAGCAGTTCTATTTCTGTTTTCGGTCATTACTTCAATTATTATAGCTATACCCCCGGGACCATATCCTTCGTACAGGATGCTCTCGTAATTTTCTCCTTCTATCTCGCCGGTTCCTCTTTTAATTGCTCTCTCTATATTATTCTGGGGCATATTATATTCCTTGGCCTTGGCAATTGCGTTAGCAAGAGCCATATTATCCCTGGGATCGCCTCCCCCTCCTTCTCTTACTGCAACAATAATACTCCTGCTTAGTTTCCCAAATATATTTCCTCGTTTTGCATCCTCTTTTGCCTTTTTATGCTTAATTGAATGCCATTTTGAATGCCCGGACATACCAATTATCTCCTTTAATATTTTTAATAATATTTACAAAGTACACCTACTTTAATACTCCTTGCTCCAGTCTTACCACCCTCTGTTGGAGATTATTTTCTCTTTTGTAAGTTCTGATACAGCAATTCCGCTCATTGGACTTCCCAGACCCCTGGAAACTTTTGCCAAAATCTCAGGATTATTGTAATGAGTTGTTGCTTCAACAATAGCACGGGCCATTTTTAATGGATTTTCAGATTTGAAAATACCGGAACCTACAAATATACCCTCAGCACCAAGCTGCATTATCATAACGGCATCAGCAGGAGTAGCTATTCCACCAGCCGAGAAATTAACTACCGGTAATTTTTTATTCTTATGCACATATAGTATCAGATCATAAGGAGCACCTAATTCTTTAGCAACAGTCATCAGTTCTTCTTTTGGCAGTGAAGAAATTCTTACTATCTCATCTTTTATGCTTCTCATATGTTTTACCGCTTCTATAACATCTCCGGTACCGGCTTCTCCTTTAGTTCTGGTCATTGCAGCGCCTTCACCTATTCTTCTTAAAGCTTCACCTAAATTTGTGGCACCACAAACAAATGGAACTTTAAAATCCCATTTATTTATATGATATTTTTCATCTGCCGGAGTCAGGACTTCACTTTCATCAATATAATCAATTCCTATGACTTCAAGTATTTGTGCTTCTGCAAAATGCCCTATTCTTACTTTTGCCATAACCGGAATAGAAACAGTATCCATAATTTTTAATATAATTTCAGGATCGGTCATTCTGGCCACACCTCCTGTTGCTCTGATGTCAGCAGGCACTCTCTCCAGAGCCATTACTGATACTGCCCCTGCTTCCTCTGCAATTTTAGCCTGCTCGGGGGAGGTTACATCCATTATTACTCCACCTTTAAGCATCTGGGCAAGTCCGGCTTTTACCTTTAACGTTCCTTTCTCCATCTTATTAAAACACCTCCAATTATTTTATTCCCACTCCTAAAGACATATTTTCAAGCCTCCTGATTCTTTCTTCTGCAGGAGGGTGCGTATTAAACAAACTTTTAAACATAACCTTAGATTTATCACCGATTGGATTGGCAATAAATAAATGTGCAGTTGCGCTACTGGCAGTTTTTACTTCGCTATGCATACTGATTTTTTTAAGTGCATTTGCCAGCCCGGCAGGATACCTGGAAATTAAAGCTCCTGTTGAATCTGCCAGGAATTCCCTATTCCTGCTTATAGCAAGTCTTATCAATGTAGCAATTATAGGAGCCAATAATATAAGCAATACCCCTACTATTATTAAAATTAATGATAATATTCCGCCGCCTGAGCCTTTTGATGACCTTCTCCTGCTCCCGCCTCCGAATATAAGGGACCTGAATATAATATTACTTATTATAGTAATCATTCCCACCATAACAACAACTATCGTTCCCAGTAGAATATCATAATTTTTTATATGAGATAATTCGTGCGAGATAACCCCTTTTAATTCTTCATCACTAAGATTATCAAGTAGACCCTGAGTAAAGGCTATTACTCCTTTTTGCGGATTTCTCCCGGTTGCAAATGCATTCATACCTTCATCGCCCATTACATAAATTTTAGGTATAGTCAGTCCGGCAGCAATCGATAGCCCCTCTGCCATATAATAGACTCTCTGGTTCTCTTCCCTTGATATTGGTCTTGCTCCGCTCAAACTCAGTACAATTCTATCGCTATAATAATAACTTGAAAAACTCATGATAACTGCCAGTATAAGTGCAAATATCATAAGTATTACCGAATAGTTATTGCTAATGCCATAACGCCAGTCAAGATAATAGCCAATAGCAAATCCTACCAGAGTTATAAATACAACAAACCCAATAATTATAAATACGGTTTTTGCCCTGTTGCTGGCAATTTGTTCATACATTACTTAAATCACACCTTTTTTTATAGAAAAATCACCTGTTGTTAAAACTTTACTTTAACAGGTTCCCTGGCTGAAATTTCTTCTATCTCAAAATAATCTCTTGACAAAAAATTAAACATTCTGGCAAATATATTTCCAGGAAATGTTTGTATTCTGGTATTAAATTTCATAACCATATCATTGTAAAATTGTCTTGCATAAGCAATATTACTTTCAATGCCATTAAGCTGTTCCATTAATTTTAAAAAATGCTGGTCCGCTTTAAGGTTAGGATAATTTTCAGACAACGCAAATAACGACTTTAAGGTACCGGTTATCATATTTTCGGCTTTTGCCTGTTCTTTTACTGTTTTTGCGTCAATACCTATCTTCCTGGCATTGATAACATTCTGCAGGGTTTCCCTTTCGTGTTTGGCATATCCTTTCACTGTCTCCATCAGATTTGGTATTAAATCGTATCTTTTCCTGAGCTGTACATCAATCTGATGCCATGAATTGTCAACCTTATTTCTTAAAGATACTATAGAATTATATATACCTATTCCAATAAAAAACAGTAATATTATTATTCCCGCAATTATTGCTATAAGGGAAATTACTCCTGGTAACATAATGACCTCCTGACTATTTTGTTTTTATTACTGTTGAACTTGAGATATTTTACATTTTACTGTATTAAAAATAAACAACTTTAGATTATATCATATAAATAATTGTAAAAATATAATCCTGCTTCATGGCTAATTTCCTGGCTATTGTACCGGTCAATATTGTTTTTTACACAAAAAAATTTTTATGGTATATTTCTTCTATTGCCTTAATTGTATTTAAGTATAATCAAATAAAATCTAACGCTTTTGGGGGGTGTTAATGAACGGTAAAAGTTGTTCTAACAATAAAGTTATTGGTCTTATTTCAGGAAATGGGACAGGGAAAACCTCGCTTGCAGAATGTTTCTTATATAATTCTAAAATTACTGACAGGCTGGGAACTATAGATGCAAAAAATACTGTTTCTGATTTCAGTCCGCTGGAAATTATAAAAGGATTTAGCATAAGTTCAAGCATACTTAATTACAAATGGAAAGATTCCATTATAAATCTAATAGACTGCCCCGGGTATATGGACTTTATAGGACAGACTCAGGCAGCAATTAAAATAATAGACAGTGCGCTCTTAGTTGTTGACGTAAAATCAGGAGTGCAGGCTCCCACTGAATTGGTTATAGAGCTGCTGGCTAAAAATCCCAAACCGATGTTCTGTATACTTAATAAATTAGATCAGGAAAATATAGATTACTTTAAAGTTGTAGAAGATATAAAAAGTAAATATAATTTAAATCTTGTCCCAATAACTACTCCGGTTAATAGCGGAGAAAATTTCTCTAAAATTGTAGATATACTTCAAAATCAGGCTTACGAATATAAAGAGAAAAATCCTACAGGTAATAAGACCTCTGTAGATGAAAACATTAAAGAACAAATTGAAAGTCATCATAATAAACTAGTCGAATCTATAGTTGAAACAGATGACGTATTGATCAGTAAATACTTAGAAGGCGAAGAAATTGACGATAAGGTAGTAAGTGAGGTATTTAAAAAAGCGGTAATAGCCGGAAAGGTAATCCCTGTATTTGCCATATCTTCAGGCAAGAATTTTGGTGTAGATATTTTAATGAACTATATAAATTCTCTTCTCCCTTCTGCTCTTGATATACCTCCTATTAAGGCAAAGGATTTAAACAAAGATTCTGAAATAGAAATAAAATCTTCGCCAGATGGTTCACTGCTTGCATATGTTTTTAAGACCATGGCAGATCCTTATATAGGAAAGTTATCTATTTTTAGAATTTTTTCTGGAATCATTAAGATAAATGAAAACTACTACATATCCGGTCCAGAAAAAACATATAAATTTACAAATTTATTTAAGCTCCAGGGTAAAAGTCAGAGTGATATAATCGAAGCTTCATGTGGAGATATTGTAGCTGTATCCAAAATTATGGATATTTCAAACGATGATACCATTTCAAGCCATGATCAGCCATTAAAAATACCTGAAACAGAATATTTTTCCCCGACCTTGCCCAGAGCAGTTATACCCAGGAGTAAAGGAGATGAAGAGAAAATAAGCAGTAGCCTATCCAAATTAATGCAGGAAGACCCCACCATAAGACAGGAATTAAATTCAGAAGTGCATCAAAACATTATCTGGGGAATTGGAGAACTGCATCTTTCAATATCCAGGGATAAATTAAAAGAAAAATTCGATGTCGATATTGATATACTTGTTCCAGATGTCGCTTACAAGGAAACAATCAGAAAGGGTGCAAAAGCTGAATATAAATATAAAAAACAATCTGGCGGAAGGGGCCAGTACGGACATGTTTTAATTGAAATCAAACCACTTGGTAGTAGCGGAGGTTTTGAATTTAAAAATAGTATTTTTGGTGGAGCAATTCCTAAAGGTTATATACCGGGAGTGGAAAAAGGTATCAGGGAAGCTCTACTAAAAGGAGTTCTTGCTGAATACCCTGTAGTAGATGTTGGCGTAAATCTGTATGATGGGTCATATCATACTGTAGACTCGTCCGAGATGTCCTTTAAAATAGCAGCGTCTATGGCTTTTAAAAAAGGAATGCAGGAGGCTTCTCCGGTCATATTAGAACCTATTACAGAATTGGAAATTATAGCACCTGAAAAGTATATGGGTGATATAATCGGAGATATAAACACAAAAAGAGGGAAAATTATTTCAATGACCCAAATTGAAAATAAAAAACAACTAATAAAAGCCACTGCCCCCCAATCTGAAACTTTCAACTATGCAATTGATCTAACATCTCTTACCCGTGGAAGGGGACGTTTTATTCAAAAATTTTCACATTATGAAGAATTACCTCCAAATTTAGCCCATAAGATAATAGAAGAAAGGAAAAAGCAAAAGGAATGAAGAAAAACTACAAAAGATGTGTATTTATATTGGATAAGGTTCCCTATATCCTGTTCGGAGCAATATTGATAATAGCCATAATCATATTTCTCCCTATCAGAAGCTGCATGCCATTGAATTTCTTTTCCGGGGTACATGAAGAAACCGAAAACGAATCGGAGTATCCTCTTTTTATAGCTTCTCCGACCAATGATAAGGTCTTTATCATCAACAAAAATGAAACTGTTCCTGTAGAGATAAAGGCAAAAGAAGTGGAAAGTACAAACTACACCATAAGAGTGCTTATAAATGATAGTGAGATAAAATCATTCACTTCCCCTCCTTACGAATACAACTGGAATCCAGAAATTTCCGGTGAATATGAAATTATAGCGCAGCTGGTAGATGAGAATGGCATTACCCTGTCAAGCTCAAACAAGGTTGCCTTTACAGTTGAATATGAAGTTAAAACTGCAGAAAATAATGTTATTAGTGTGGATATAAAAGAAAAGAAAAACGAAATACTCAGTCGGCCCATTTTCAGGACCCAGAGGTCCCAGAATACCATACCTTCAGGACTTCCTATATTTTCTTACAAATGCTATATCCCCCCGGTTATAGACGGCAGTATCCAGGAATGGGAAAAATTTGATAGGTTTTCGGAATTCATGCCTACTATCAGACCAGAGAATTACGCCTCCCGTGATGATATCGACGGTACATTTTATTCCTGCTGGGATGATGATAATTTTTATTTTGCAGTACAGGTAGTTGATGATGTGTTCAGCCAGAAGTATACAGGGAATCAGCTATACAAAGGCGACAGCATAACCATTGTATTCGATACCGAACTGGAAGAAGATATGTCAATATCATTTTATACCGGTGATGATTACCGTATTGATTTCTCACCGGGCAATTTCTCCGGTACATTCGCAGAATCATTTATGTACTGGCCCTCCAATGCACCGCCCAGAGGAGTTAACATTACTTCTACCAGGCTGGCAAATGGAGGATACATGATAGAAGCAAGCATCCCCTGGTATAATTTCCCAAACTACAATCCTTATGACGAGGATGTACTGGGATTTACCGTTTCCATACTCGATACTGACTATCTGGAATCAACAGAACTTGTAATTTCTTCTTCGAAAAAATTTGAATTTAACGATGTCTCCAATCTGGGTATCATTGTACTAATAGATGCCGGCAATATTCAGGAGGCAGAAGAAGAAGTAGAAGAATAAAGTTAATCTTCTCAAAATAGTAAAGAATATATATCTAACTAAATATATAAACCCATGATCGTAAGATTTGATTTTATTGCGTGGATAAGCGTGAGCAAATACATTGCTAAAATATGAAAAATAATATTAAAAATAAATTAAATAAAGCAATTTTTAAAACCTATAAAATAGATATCTACGGAATCGTGCAGGGTGTAGGTTTTAGACCTTTTATATATAGAATAGCTCAGAAATATAATCTGAATGGAATGATTGCCAATACAACAAAAGGAGTTACTATAAAAATAAATGTTCCAGATAAAGGCATGGCTGAAAAATTTACTTCCGATATCAAACTGCAAAAACCATCTGCTTCGGTTATTGAAAATATCAAAGTAGAAGAAATTCCTTTCCAGGATTTTAAGGATTTTAAAATAGGAAAAAGTAAGGAGACTGAAGAAAAATTCCAGCTGGTATCTCCGGACATTGCAACCTGTAGTCACTGCATTGAAGACATTAACAATAAAGATGATAAAAGAAGATACTCCTACCCTTTTACCAACTGTACCAACTGCGGGCCCAGATTTACTATCATACAGAAAATGCCCTATGATAGACCATATACTACCATGCACAAGTTTGTGATGTGTGAAGACTGCTGCAATGAATACAATAATCCCGGGGATAGAAGATTTCATGCCCAGCCCAATGCCTGCAGCAAGTGTGGTCCGAAAGTGCTTTTAGTTGATAAAGATGGTAAAAAAGTCGATTCTAAAAGTCCAATCATCACAGCTGTAAAGCTTCTTGAGGAGGGAAAAATAATCGCAATAAAGAGCCTTGGCGGGTTTCAGGTTGCATGTAATACATTTTCTGATGATGTTGTTCTGAAACTTAGAAAAAGAAAGAAAAGACCGGTAAAACCATTTGCCATAATGCTCAAAGATATTGAATCTATAAAAAAATATTACTACTTAAGTAAAAAAGAAATAGAAAATCTAACTTCAGCAAGAGCTCCAATTGTCCTGTTAAGAAAGAGGACCGGAAACTATATAATCTCCAGATATGTTTCCCTCTATAACAAATATGAAGGAGTAATGCTTCCCTACACTCCCATACACCATCTGTTGTTTAATCACGTTAATATGCCACTTATAATGACCAGTGGAAATATATCAGAAGAACCCATAGCATCCGAAAATGTGGAAGCCCTGGAGAGATTAAAAGACATATGCGACTATTTTCTAATTCACAACCGTGATATATATTCCAGATATGATGATTCTGTAATAAAAATCTTTGACGGTAGAGAGATGATTGTAAGAAGGGCCAGAGGGTATTCTCCATATCCGGTAAAACTTGATAAGGATATTGGAAAACATATTATATTTGCAGCAGGCGCCCATGAAAAAAATACTTTCTGCTTTCTTGTAAATAATTATGCAATTATAAGTCAGCATATCGGGGATCTGGATAATGCAGGATCACTCGAGTTCTTTAACTCTGCATTTAATAATTATAAGAAGCTTTTTAATACTGGCAGGATAAATTTAACTGCTTATGATAAACATCCTGGTTATGCTTCTACTAAATTTGCAAAAGAACTAAAAGATACCACTAGTAAAATTGAAGTTCAGCACCATAAGGCTCATATCGCCAGTGTAATGGCAGAAAATAATATAAATGACAGTATTATAGGTTTCGCCTGGGATGGTACCGGTTATGGCGACGATGGAAAAGTCTGGGGCAGTGAAATATTTATAGCCGATGGTAACCTGAATTTTATAAGAATCGGCCATCTGAAAGAAAAAGTTCTACCCGGTGGTGAGGTTTCCATTAAAAAGCCTTACAGGATGACAATGACTTATCTTTATGATCTATGGACCGGACATAAAAATACCAGAGACAAATTCCCTGAGTTTGTATATAAGAATCTGCCGTTTTACAAGAAAATAATACCCACCTTTGAAATAGATGCTATTGAAAAACAATTGGAAACCGGATTTAACAGCCCGGTTACAACCAGTATGGGGAGATTTTTTGATGCGGTAAGCTCAGTACTTGATTGTACACATCTAGCCAGTTTTGAGGGCGAAGCTGCAATTCACCTGGAAATGACCGCTGATTATAATGAGAAATGCCAGTATAATATCAGAATTGATAATACAGATGATCAATATATAATAGATGACCATTATATATTCTCCCAGATATTTAAGGAAATACTGAATGGCATATCTAAGGGCAAAATATCCGCTAAATTTCATAATACCCTTGCCGGAATTATATTAAAGATAAGTCAGATGATAAGGAAAACCCACAATATTAATATTATTGCCCTTAGCGGCGGAGTTTTTCAGAATAATTACCTTTTAAGTGAATGTTTTAATATATTGAAAAAGGATGGTTTTAAGGTATACTCAAACTTTAAAGTTCCTGTAAATGACGGGGGCATTTCTTTAGGACAGGCGTACATAGCTGCCTTAAGAATTTTATCTTCAAAGAAAGGATAGTTTTATCATGTGTTTAGCCATACCGGCAAAGATAATTAAAATAAATAAAAACATAGCTGAAGTTGAAAGTTTTGGAGTAAAAAAAGAAGTTGATATTTCTCTCACTCCAGACGCCGGGGTAGGAAATTTTGTTATAGTACATGCCGGATTTGCCATACAGATTATAGATGAAGAAGACGCTCGGGCCGCCCAGAGTTATTGGAAGGAATACTTAGGTGAAAAAGAAAATTAAAGAACTGGTTGAATTCTTAAATAAAAATAAACCTGTCCGTAGTATAAATATAATGGAAGTCTGCGGGACTCACACTATGGCCATATCCAGATATGGATTAAGACAGCTGATTCCTGAAAATATAAACCTTATAAGTGGACCAGGGTGCCCGGTTTGTGTTACCCCTACCAGCGATATAGACTGGATAATCGAGATTGCAAGACAGTACGATGTCTCCGTATTTACTTTTGGGGATATGTTCAGGGTACCCGGTACTGAATCAAGCCTTTATAATGAAAGATCAAGAGGTAGAGATATAAAGATATGCTACTCCCCTGCTGATGTTTTAAATTTTGCTAAAAACAATCCGGATAAAAAAGTAATTTTCATAGCTATCGGTTTTGAAACCACCGTTCCCCTGACATCTGTTATTGTAAAAAGAGCATATAAGGAAAATATTGATAATTTCTTTATATATAATACCCATAAACTTGTACCGGAAGCACTGGAACTTCTTCTTGTGGACAGAGAAGTAAAAATTAATGCTTTCCTTTGCCCCGGACACGTTTCTGTTATTATCGGAAGTAAACCTTATAACTTCATAGCAGAAGATTACCATATACCCTGTGTTATAAGCGGTTTTGAACCTATGGATATACTGGAATCTATAGCAACCATAATCAGACAGATAAATAAAGGCATAGCAGAGGTTGAAATTCAGTACAGACGGGTAGTCAGAGAAGAAGGAAATCCTACAGCAGTAAAATTAATGTATGAGGTATTTGACAAGTCAGATTCGTTATGGAGAGGTCTCGGGAATATTTCCGGAAGCGGTTTAAAGTTAAAAAATAAATTTTTAAAATTTGATGCTAAGACTTTCTTTCCAGTAAAAAGAATTAAATCCAGAGAACCTGCCGGTTGTGAATGTGGGGATGTTCTTAAGGGAATAAAAAAGCCTGCAGAATGCAGGCTATTCTCAAAAATCTGTAAGCCAGAAAATCCTGTTGGACCATGCATGGTCTCAAGCGAAGGGTCGTGTGCAGCTTATTATAAATATGAAAAATTAAAAGTCTAACATTTAAAAGATATCAATATGACAATCAATAAAAATAAAAAATTCAAGGACAAAATCATTCAGCTCTCTCATGGTGATGGTGGAATTAAAACAGGAGAACTTATTAATAATCTCCTGCTTAAATATTTTGGAAATGAAATCTTAAATAAGCTGGAAGATAGTGCGGTTCTTAATTGCAGTGGTAAGAGGATTGCTTACACCACTGACAGCTTTGTGGTAAATCCTATATTCTTTCCCGGTGGAGATATTGGGAAACTGAGCATATGCGGTACCATAAACGATCTTGTAACTACCGGATGCACCCCTGTGGCGATGAGCCTTTCATTCATTCTGGAAGAAGGCTTTCCTGTCCCTGACTTTGAAAAGATACTTTTATCAATAAAAAATACCACCTTGGATACCAATTTAAAAATAGTTACAGGTGACACTAAAGTAGTTGAAAAAGGAAGCGCTGATAAAATTTTTATAAATACATCCGGTATAGGATTTTTCGGAAATAACATAGATATATCTCCACGCAAAATAGAAGTAGGAGATAAGATTCTGATTAACGGAGGTATTGCCGAACACGGTACGGCTATACTAAGCAGCAGAAAAGAATTTAATTTTAAAACCAGTATAGTAAGCGACTGTGCTCCCCTGTCTTCCATGGTTAATGATATGCTGTCAGCATCTAAAAAAATCCATGCTTTAAGAGATGCCACCAGGGGAGGCCTGGCTTCTATACTTTTTGAACTGGCAAGAGCTTCCGAAATTAATATTAATATACACGATGATAAAATTCCGGTTAAAAAAGAGGTGCGCGGCATATGTGAGTTCCTGGGACTTGATCCTCTATACATTGCCAACGAGGGCAAAATGGTTGTTTTTGTAGACAGAAAGGATGCAGACAAAGTACTTAAGGCAATGAAAAAAAATAAGTACGGAAAAGACAGCCAGATCATCGGTGAAGTAACTGAAAAAGGTGAAGGTCTGGTTATTTTAGTTACAGAACTGGGCACAAGAAGAATTCTTGACCTTCAATACAGTGAACAGCTCCCCAGAATATGTTAGTTGTCCGTTTAAAATATATTAAACTACTTACCTATTTCTTCTTTAACTATTATTATTGTAATATTTTATAAATATAGACGTTTGATAAAATTACTTATACACTAATTATACCGAAACATTTTATTCTATGTTTCTACTGAAATTATTTTAATCTCATCATCACTTATAAACTTAATATTTCTACCGGAACATTTAGGACACTCTGTAACAAAAAGATTTTCAATATTGGATATTTCCTTACAATCCCCGCACTTAATCTGTGCTTTTTTCTTTTTAAATTTTAATTTAGCACTTTTTAAAATATTATTATCCTTAGTTAAAAAATTGTAATAGAACTCAATAGAATCAGGTTCAATGTGTGCAATTGAACTAATCTCAAAATTAATCTTTTTTATTTTTTTTATTTTATTTTCTTTTACTACCTTATTCAATATGTCCAAAATCGAGCAGGTAATAGAATATTCATGCATAGCAATTTACAATTATCTCAAGCTAATCTCTTTTTATCTCATCCATTATCAGTTTGCATACCCTGGGGATTGAATCAAGAAGCACCTTTGAAATACCCATGGAAACACTCTCAGGAATATTTTCTACCTGACAGGAAAAGATTTTTATATAAATCTTACACTGGTCTTTTAGTTCTTTTAATAAATTTGAAGTAGGGAGTTGATGCATTGAGAAATCATCTATCTTTTTTTCAGGAATATCTTCAAGCTCAATCTCAAAAACCTCTCCCGGTATTTTGCCAACATCTAATGCATCAATAATAATTATCTTATCCGGCTTCTTAGGGGAAAGGACTACGTCAAACAGTATATTTCTGACACTGCATCCAGCATTTATTATTTCAACATTTCCTGGAATCGAATAATTTTTTTTAAAATAATTAACTGTTTGAGGACCAAATCCATCATCGCCAAATAATATATTTCCACACCCTAAAATAAGGATTGGTTTTCTGTAACGGTCGGGAATATTATTTTGCATTTTTAGTTTTTATAAGTTTGAACTACTTTACCGGAAGCATCTACAATATCTACCTTGACTGCAATACTACCGTCCAAATTATGAGTTGCACATGACAGGCATGGATCATATGCACGAATCGCCATCTCTACTCTGTTTAATATACCCTGGTCATATTTTCCATCCTTGATCAAATCCATTGCTGTCCTTTTTACTGACATATTGATCGGAGCGTTGTTATGTGTGGTACCAACTATCAGATTTACATTGGTAACCATTCCATTTTCATCAGTTTCATAGTCATGAATCAGTGTACCCCTTGGTGCTTCAACACAACCAATTCCTCGAGCAGCGCGTGGTTTAACAGGAATCCTTATGTCCTTTGAAATTATTTCATGGTCTTCTAATAACTGGACTGCATATTCTGCATTATATAGTAATTCAATCAATCTTGCCCAGTTATAAAGAAGTGTCAGCTGTACAGGCCTTCCGAATTCTTTACGATATTCTTCAAGTTCCTTCTGAGCAAGCGGTGTCTTTATCTTTTCACAGACATTCATTCTTGCAAGCGTATTGGTCCTGTAAACACCTACCGGATTATCCAGATCCATTGAAAGCTTACCTGCTTTTTTCATATATGGAAATTTCAGATATGTCCACGGTTCAATATGCTCGGCTATATAATCTGTATACTTATCATATGTAAAGTCTTCATAACTACCGTCAGCCTGCATCATCCTTAAAACCCCATCATAGAGCTCAAGTGTACCGTCCTTTGTCACCGTTCCTAAAAATCCTGTTTTTATGACTCCCAGTGTCTTAACTGCTTCAATATACGGTGGAAAGATATTGTTCTTGGCATAATCAATCGAAAACTTTGCAAACTCAAGGACTTCCTTTGCCATTTTCAGCGCTTCATCTCTTTCTTCGGAAGTCAAAACCTTGCTGTATCCTCCGGGAACCGCAGCAACCGGATGAATTGATTTTCCGGATATTATTTCCAGCATCCTTGCACCCAGGTGCCTGTTTCTTACGACTTTCTTTCCTATATCCGGAAACTTCTGCGCAATACCAATTACATTTCTTATACTATAATCAGCATCAGGTCCCATTACAAAATCAGCTCCTGCCAGAAAGTAAAAATGTAGAATATGTTCTTCAGTGAAAGCAATAGAATTACAAAGTTCCCGGAGCTTTCTTGCAGCAGACGGTATCTTTACCCCGAAAATAGCATCACATGCTTTTGCACTGGCTAGATGATGTGACCATGGGCATACCCCACAAATACTGGTAACAATTCTTGGAAGTTCCTCAACAGGCCTGCCAATACAAAATTTTTCAAATCCCCTGAGTTCAACAACATGAACCATTGTATCACTGACATTTCCACTATCATCTAATTGTATGGTAATTTTTGCATGACCTTCAATTCTCGTTACTGGTTGAATAACAATTTTTTTACCCATTTTTCCTCCTCTTTATCTTAGCTATCGGTATCAACTGATGTAATAAATCAATCTTAAACCGAAATTATCTAATAAGTTTCTAGGGTCTCTTGGGCAACGGTCTTAGCCTGCCCTGTGCCCCAATATACCTCTGAAATGTAGACCGCCTGTCAAGGATCAGCTTTGGGTCCAGGCCAATACTTGAAAGTGCTCCCATCATCTCGACCATTGGATTTGCTCCCGCTCTTATCGGACCAAAACAGCCCCTGCAGGGCATAAATGCTTTAATACATCTTGGAACTTTTTCACTGCCCCCACAACCGGACTTTGTTACGGGACCAAGACATAGAAAGCCGAGTTCCATAAAACATCTTGAATCTTCTAATTTCTGACCGGGTGGTACTATCGATTCCAATGGTCTTTTTATTGCTGTAATCGCCTTTTTTTCTCTTTTAGCAGGGCAATCATCACAAACACTTCGTTCCGGTATTTCAAATGTCTTGCCTTCAAGCAGCGCAGTCAGTGCCTGGACAATAAGCTCGGGTGTAGTCGGACAGCCGGGAATATAGACATCTACTTTAACTACTTCATCTATTGCGTAAACTCTATCGGTCAGGGGTGGGATATCTACTGAAGGAGTATCAGCTGAATCTGTAGTCTTTGACTGCCTGAAAACCTTATCATAAAGCTCTTCCAGTGGATATTGATTTGCCAGAGCAGGAATTCCCCCGAAACATGCACAGGAGCCGAGTGATATAAGTGTGTTGCATTTTTTTCTCATTTCCTCTGTAACATGTTTTTCTTTCTCATTTCTTATCCCGCCTGATATGATCCCGATATCCGCTTCCGGTATCTCCATTTCTGTTTTCTCACCTGTCTGACCAAAATACTTGTGATCCATAAGAACCGGCATGTGTACAAACTCCAGCTTGGGTAATAAATCAAGCAGTGGTTCTCCAATGTCTAAAATAGTTACTTCACAACCCCCACAAATATTTAACCACTCTTCCGCAACTTTTACTGGCATAATTTCTCTCCTCTCTCTAAATAGTAGGTTGACCTTCAACTATAACTTCTTCTACAACTCTGCGGGTAAATATATAATATTTTTTCTCTTCCTCAAACACCTCCGTTTCAAATCCATCTTTTTTATATTTTTGAGCTACATCCAAAGCACTCTTTTTATCAGGATAATCTTTCCCATCCCACATATATTTTTTTCCATTAATTATTCTTGCTAATTGCACCTTTTACCTTTCACGTTTTAAATGGACTGGGGCCCAATTTTTTTATTGTTTCCGTAAATTCAGTCATTACCTGAGCAAACTTTGGACCCTCTGAAGCTGAAACCCATTCCAATCTGAATCTCTCATCTTCTATTCCGAAATCCTCAAGCATAAGCCTGATTGCATCTGCTCTCTTTTCTGCCTTTAAATTACCATCTAAATAATGGCAATCCCCTGGATGGCACCCACATATTATAACACCATCAGCACCTTTCGTTAAGGCATCTATCACTAAATTCGGATGAATCATCCCAGAACACATTACTCTTATTATACGAATATTTGTAGGATACTGCATTCTCGATGTCCCGGCTAAATCGGCTCCGGCATAGGAACACCAGTTGCAGCAGAATCCTATAATTAATGGCTCAAATTTTTCTCCAGTATTGTTCATTTTTATGATACCTCCAATGCGGCATTAACCATAGCTGATATTTGTTCAAGTTTAAATCCTCTGACAAATATACCTATTTTAGGGCAGGTAGCCTGACAAACACCGCATCCTTTACAAGCAGACTCATCCACCTCGACAGTTTTCTTTATTGCACCGTCCTTCATATATTCAATCAAGGTTATAGCATTATATGGGCACGGGTCTATGCAGTATGCACAACCATCACAGTTTTCATCTATTACCTGGGATATATTTGCCTCTAATTCTATAGTTTCTTTAGAAAGTATGGTACTCGCTCGTGCCGCCGCACCGCAAGCCTGGGTGATACTTTCTTCAATTGATTTTGCCGAATGAGCAAGGCCGCACAAAAAGACCCCTTCCGTAGCAAAATCAACCGGACGGAGCTTCATGTGCGCTTCCAAAAAGAAATTGTCCTGATCTAATGGTATTTTTAACATTTGAGCAAGGTCTTTGTTTTTCGGATGGGGAATAGTCGCCGCAGACAGGACTAAAAGGTTAGTATTGATAGTAACCGGCATACCCAAGATCGGATCGACCAGGGAAACTTTTAACACACCGTTTTGTTTTGCTACCTCCGGTTTTTTATCCTTCTCATACCTGATAAAAATTACTCCCATCTGGCGCGCTTTAGTGTAATAGCTTTCTCTAAATCCATAGGTCCTCATATCCCTGTAGAGGACAAATACATTTGCCCGTGGGTTAATCTCTTTTATTTTTATGGCATTCTTGACTGCTTCAGAACAGCATACCCGGCTGCAGTAAGGTCGCTCATCATCTCTTGAACCGACACACTGGATCATAACCACTGTTTTCAGCGCCCGTGTATCAATGCCCGTTTCCTTGTGCTCAGAGCTAGCCGCTAACCATTTTTCCAGTTCGAGTTGAGTCATTACTTTTTCATCTTCACCGTATAGATATTCAGTTGGTTTGTATTCCCGAGCACCAGTAGCAACAATTACAACTCCATGGTTTATCTCAATCTTCTTGCTACCGCTCCCTGTTTTCTGCTTTGCACTACCTGTCTCTATTGTTGTCTTGAAATTACCAAAAAACCCTTCAATATTTAATATCTTTGTATCGGTATAAAGATGAATCTTATCATTTCCCTTAACACGTTCAATTAAAAAAGCCATCTGTTTTTGCGGTTTTTCTCCATTTAATAGAAAATGTATACGCCTTAGGTTCCCACCCAATTGCTTCTCCTTCTCTACCAGATACACCTCATAACCCTGCTCTGCTATCTCCATGGCTGCACTTATACCGCTCAGCCCTCCACCAATAACCAGAGCGCTGTGATTTACACTGACTTTCCTCCTCTGCAGTGGTTCTAATAATCGCACTTTGGACACTGCCATCCGCACCAGGTCTTTTGATTTTTGAGTAGCTTTTTCCGGCTCGTGCATATGCACCCAGGAACACTGGTCACGGATATTAGCCATTTCAAATAAGTAAGAATTGAGCCTTGCCTCGCGGACGGTATTCCGGAATAGTGGTTCGTGCGTCCTGGGAGTACAGGAAGCAACAACTACCCGGTTAAGATTATGTTCCTTAATCAAATCTTTAATCCTCTCCTGGGTATCATTTGAACAGGTATAAAGATTATTCTCAGCATAAACCACATCAGGTAAGGTTTTTGCATATTCCACTACCTCGGGAACATTCACCACACCGGCTATGTTTGACCCGCAGTGACAGATAAATACACCAATACGCGGACTCTGACCGGTGACATCTTTCTCCGGAGGATATTCTTTGGCCTTGATCAAAGTTCCTCGCGCTTCAGAAAGAAGAGACAAAACCTTAGATGCTGCACCACCTGCTTGAGTCACTGTTTCCGGTATATCTTTAGGCTCGGTAAACGGCCCGCAGACAAATATTCCTTCTTTGCTGGATTCAACTGGCCTAAAAGTATCGGTCCAGCAGAACCCATGCTCATTAAGTTTAATCCCAAACTTACTGTTAAGCTTTTTGGCCAGTTCCGGCGGCTGTATGCCAACAGATAAAACTACTAAATCATACTTCCCGGTCAACCTCTTCCCGTCATCTGTTACATAATTGATCTTGAGATTTTTTGTGTTTTGTATTTCTTCTACAGATGAGGGCCGGCATCTTATATATTTTACTCCAAGCTCTTTTGCCCTTTCATAATAAGCATCGAAACCTTTACCAAATGCACGAAGGTCCATAAAGAATATATCGCATTCCAGATCTTTGCCGGCATGCTCCTTGGCAATAATCGCCTCTTTAGTTGCATACATACAGCATATTGAAGAACAGTAATCTCTTTCTGTATCCCTTGAACCAACACATTGGATAAAAGCGATCCTTTTCGGTGCAAGTTTATCCGAAGGCCTCAAAACCTTACCTTCATACGGGCCGGAAGTGCTTAATATTCTTTCAAATTCAAGAGCAGTTACAACATTAGGATAGTTTAAATAACCGTATTCTAATTTTTCCCCTGCATTAAAAATATCGTAGCCCGGAGAAAAAATCACTGAACCGACTTTTAAATCAATCTTTTCTTCTTTTTGATCATAATCAATGGCATCTGCTTCACAAAATTCCTTACATATTTCACATTCATCACGAAGCATATGGACACAATACCGGTCATCAATGGTAGCTTTGTTGGGTATTGCCTGTGGATAAGGAATATATACAGCCGGCCTGGAGTTCAAACCCATATTATGTTCAAAGGGAATAGGGTGAGGTTCGTTTTTACTTACTTCAGGAAGCCTGATTTTTCCTGTGGGACAGATAAAATCACAAGCACCACAGGCCTGACATACGTCAGAAGGCTTGCCAAAAGGTGATGTTACTTCTCGTCTCGGCCCCCGGCCTGAAAAACTTATTGCCGCTCTTCCCATTCGCTCCTCGCACATCCTTACGCACAGTCCACAAAGTGTACAGTCCTTATTCTTGAGTTTGATTCTTGTTTTCTCCACACCTAATTCTCTGGCAAGATTCTTAATCTCTTCTGAATCCGGGCACCTGGCCATCAGTAACTCTATCATTATTTTTCTTGTTTTTATAACCCTTTCCGAATCAGTCTGGACCACCAGACCTTCAAGTGCCGGATAGGTGCAGGATGCCTGAATTTCCGGAGGTCCCCCATTCTTACTTATCTCAACAAGACAAAGCCTGCAGGCACCGTAAGGTGAAAGCGCTTTATGCGAACATAGAGTTGGAATTTTTATTCCTGCTTTATCAGCAGCTTTTAGGAGAGTTAACCCTTCCTCTATTTCAATCTTTTTATCATTTATTGTTAGTGATATCATTTTTTAATCCCTTTGTATCAAGATGATAACTTGCACCATTTTCCCTATATTCATAAATAAAATTTATATCAGGATTTACAGCTATTAAAACTTTCAACGACTTATGAATATCACCTAAAGGCCTGCGGTCAATATGGCTATAGCCGAATGTGACCTTGACCTTTGTCCCCTTGCCTGGCTTTGATTTTATTTTAATACTTCCTCCGCTTTCTTCTGCAGACTGGGCAAGAAGCGAAAGACCCAGACCAACTCTTTTTATGTTTTTTGTAGTAAAAAATGGGTCCAATACATTTTTTAATGTCTTCTCGTCCATACCTTCTCCGTCATCAATTATTTCAATATTAAGTAAATCTCTTTTTTTATCCTCAATAATTTTTATTTCAATCTTTTTAGCACGAGCCCTGATTGAGTTTTCTACTATGTCCAAAATATGTAAAGATAAATCCTCCATCTAGCCAATCATCACCTTTCTTCCATCTTCCCCGGATAAAGCTTTCTTAATCTCTCCTATACTTGCCTCTTCCATAAGAAAGACGGTAAAACTTTTACCGATATCTTTTAAAAAATGTGCATCAGAAAAAGTTACCAGTGAAAAACCGTAAAGTTCCGGATTTACCCGCCTGTCGGCGACACAGACTGTTTTCAGTTCATAATTTGGAGACAGTTCCAGAGCATCAAGCAGTAACCCTTCAGGGATAAATCCCAGTTGAGCAATAATGCTATAACTCTCTCTATCGATATGGGAGGCAATAGTCAGCCCTCCCAGAGAATATATTGCCTGGACTATTTCCTGTAAAGACAGTGATGTCGCCCCGATCAAAAGCCTGTTATTGGAACCTACAACTTCGTTATTTTCATTGATTATAAGTTGTTTTCCAAAAATCTTCTCATCATTAAAACCTGATAATTTCTCATAAATAATCTCTTGAAATTTAAACAACTCTTTAACGTTTTCAAAAAGTGCAAGGATATGGACCTCCTCCTGTGATGTAGCCTCAATCCCACCAATAACAGCTATATCTTCTCTCTGTCCTATTTTTTTAGTTGCCACAACGTTTTCTGCTGAGTTATGGTCACAAATCCCCACTATATCTAAATCATTCATTTTTGCCTGCCTGATTATACTTTGCGGAAACATCTCCTCGTCTGCACAGGGCGAAAGAGAAGTATGAATATGTAAATCCGCTTTAAATTTTCTTAACATCCACCTAACATCCTGTATAATTTTCCGATTATTTCAAAAGCCGTAAGTCCTGTTACCATAATTAGTATATCTTCTTCCCCTGCTTTTTTTAATGTTTCCTCTTCAGGTTTTCTTCCATTAACTATTATAATTCCTGTCAGTTCTTTTAATGTGGCTACTCCGACAATATTCTGATGAATTTGCAAAGTAATCCAGATGTTATCTTTTTTTGCGTTTGCTATAACATCACTTAACAGATCACTGGCATAACCACCACTTACTTCTTTGTTCAAATTAGAAACCCTGGATTTGACTTCTAGCCCCAATTCTTCAACTATCTGTTTAAGTTTCATTTTTCCCCCTGAGTATAGATAATTACTTCTATCTCTGTTCCTTTCCCAGCTACAGAGTTAATATTCATCTTATCCGCACACTTTTTGATATTCGGAAGACCCATTCCAGCTCCAAATCCCAGTTCCTGAACTAAAGGTGGAGCAGTGGAAAAACCCGGCTGCATTGCCTTTTTAACATCAGGGATACCGGGGCCAGAGTCCACTGCCTTGACCCTAATCTCATCTGGTCTGATGTAAGCAGTAATGCGACCTCCAGAAGTGAAAATTACAATATTCATCTCTGCTTCATATGTTGCAATAGCTATCCTGCGAAGAATCTGCGGAGGTATTCCTAATCTGGCTAAACTTTTTTTAAGCCCACTGGCAGATTCTCCCGCATGCTTAAAATCCTGGCCGGCAATATCGTATTCAAAAATAAGAGTGGTTTTATCAGCAATAATATCTCTAAATATATGTGAAGCACGGTAACGATGAATCTCTTCCTCATGATAATTAATCTCAAGTTCTTTAAGCAGGGTCTTTATAATATCGCCCTTGGCAATAACGCCTACTAATTTTCCACTACTTCGTTCAACTACAGGGAAGCGGCCAAAACCATGCTTGTTAAATTTATTAACAGCATGAATAAGCGGTTCATCTTCGTATAAAGTTTTTACCTCTCTTGTCATCTTATCTCCTACAAAAGAATCTATTTCTCCATCTGCCAGGCACTTTATAAAATCCTCGATACTCACTACACCGACTAATTTATCTTTATCCACAACCGGTGTTCCTGAAATACGATTAATCCTCAATATTTCCCTTAATTCACCCATACGGTTTTTAGAGTGAACTTTAACTACATCTCTTGTCATTGCCTGCTCAACCGTTAACTCATAAGCAAGTTCCTGAACTTTGGTAATCTCTCTATTCATTTATTTCAGAGCACCCCGCCAGTCCTTCTTTATATAATTTTCCGCATGCTTCAAACAAGGGAAAATCTGTCAAGAGCAAAGGGATATTTTTACTTTTTGCAAGTTCAACGGTCTCCTTATCCGGTTTTTTCCCTCTAACAAAACATACTGCTTTTATATCAGACATCTCTACTGTACGGATAACCTGTGGATTTGTAAGTCCTGTTAGAAGAAGGGAATCTGACTTGACAAAAGCCAGTACATCACTCATCAGGTCACATCCGCAGGCCATTTTTATATCTGCATTTAAGGCATCAGAACCTACAATCACCTTTGCATTTAGTATTTTTTTTATCTTATCAAGTGTCATTTCTTTTTTGACTTGTTAAACTTTTACTCATTCTAATGTTTAATATTTTCTATTTTCTCTGTATAGCGTTAAATTTGCATACTTCATAACACATATTGCATTTGATACATTTATCCTGATCTATAGTATGTGGTTCTTTTCTTTTACCGGTAATAGCATCCTGTGGACAATTTTTTGCACATAACATGCATCCGGTACATTTCTCCTCATCGACAAAATACTGGACCAGAGCTTTACATACTCCTGCCGGGCATTTTTTATGTTTTATATGCTGTTCATATTCATCTCTAAAATGTCTTAATGTAGAAAGAACAGGATTGGGAAGCGTTTGGCCAAGTCCACATAGGGAAGCATCCTTTATTGCCTGCCCTAACTCTTCAAGGAATTCTATATCTCCTTCTTCACCTTTGCCATTTGATATTTTATCTAAAATTTCAAGAAGAGCTTCGCTTCCTTCACGGCAAGAATTACATTTTCCACAGGACTCGTCATTGGTAAACTGCAGGAAATATTTCGCGATATCAACCATGCAGCTGTCTTCATCAAGTACGATCATTCCCCCTGAACCCATAATAGAACCCACTTCTGCTAATCGTTCGTAATCTATCGGTAAATCAAGCATTTCTTTAGGGATGCATCCTCCTGAAGGACCACCTGTTTGCACAGCTTTAAACTCTTTTCCGTCAGGGATACCACCACCGATATCATAAATTATCTCCCTTAAAGTCGTACCCATAGGGACTTCAACCAAACCAGTATTATTTATTTTTCCAACTAAAGAAAAGACTTTTGTACCTTTACTCTTCTCGGTACCAATTGATGCAAACCATTCAGCACCCCTATTAATTATACTGGGTACAGTAGCCCAAGTTTCTACATTATTAATATTGGTTGGCATTCCCCAAAGTCCTGATTGTGCCGGGAATGGTGGCCTTTGCCTTGGCTCAGGAGGTCTGCCTTCAATCGAAGCCATCAACGATGTTTCCTCACCGCATACAAAAGCGCCGGCTCCTTTTTGAATCTTTATGTCAAAATTAAAGCCTGTATCAAATATATTTTCACCAAGCAGGCCGTAATCTTCGGCTTGTTTGATTGCCAGTTCTAATCTTTCCATAGCAAGGGGGTACTCAGCCCTTATATATATATAACCATTATTTGCACCGATGGCATAAGCGCCTATTATCATGCCTTCCAATACTCCATGGGGATCTGATTCGATTATACTTCTATCCATAAACGCTCCGGGATCTCCTTCATCAGCATTACATATAATATATTTTGTATTTTGTTTCTTGCTTTTCGGTTTTGCTTTACGGCATAATTCCCATTTTAAACCGGTTGGAAATCCAGCACCACCCCTACCTCTAAGGCCTGATTTTTTCACCTCTTCGATTACTTCTAAAGGAGCCATTTTAGTCAATACTTTCGCTAATGCTTTATATCCATCACGCGCGATATATTCATCAATATTCTCAGGGTCAATCAACCCCCTATTCTTAAGAGCGATCAACCTCTGGCGTGCAAAAAACCCTATCTCCATCATTTTCGGGATCGGCTCTTTTTCTTCAGGCGGGGTATACATCAATTTTTTTACAGGCCTTCCTTTTAAGAAATGTTCCTCTACTAAATGAGGAATATCATCTTCCTGTAACTGCTGGTAAAAAAACCCGTCCGGCTTGACTACCATAACAGGTCCTAATGCACAAAAACCATTACAACCTGTCATAACTACGAGTACTTCATCTTGTAGATTTTGTTTTTTTAGTTCCTTTTCAAGGACTTCTTTTATTTTGAATGATTTATTAGACACACAACCCGTACCTGCACAAAGCATAAGGTGCATCCTGTAATGCTTGCCAGTTTGCTCGTTTATTGGTTGTATATTCTGATTATTCATAATTTAAATAATTAAAATACTCTTTCACTACCTTTTGCCAATGCATAATCCTTGACTATTTTGCCTCCAAGCACATGCTCTTTAAATATTTCCTTAATCTTCCCAGGTGTGAGTTCAATGTATTTAACCGGAGCTTCTCCTTTCAATTCAACTGTTGCCATAGGTTCCTTGCTGCATAAGCCGGCACAACCGGATGTGGTCAATATGATATCTTTGATATTCTTTTTTTCTATCTCGGCCAGTAACGTACTCATTATCTCCCTTGCGCCTGCAGATATGCCGCAGGTGCCCATATGGACAGTAATTTTTGCCCTGCCGGCTCCTTCACGTAAAATAACTGTTCTTTTTACTTTTTTACTTATTTTATCTAAATCTTCAATTTTTATTCTTGGCACTTCTGGCACACTCTCCTTTAATTTTATTATTATGTTTTAGTCCTATATTCATTGATTATTCCGGGAACTTTTTTCTGTGTCACTTTTCCATACAAATCTTCATTAATTTTCATAACCGGTGACAGGCCGCAACATCCAATACAGCGTACCGTCTCTAAAGTAAAATTCATATCTTCAGTAGTTTCACCTGGTTTTATACCCAGTTCTCTTCCTAGTGCTTCGACAATACTCGGACCGCCTTTGACATGGCAGGCAGTACCCAAACAGATAGATATTAAATATTTCCCCCTGGGTTCCAGGCTGAAGGCATTATAAAATGTTGCCAGCCTGTAAACCTGACTCAGCGGATAGCCGAGTTCATCAGCGACATACCTTAGTACTTCAGCAGGCAAATACCTGTACTGGCTGCTGATATCCTGCAGTACGGGTACCAATGTACCTTTCTTATTTTTATAATTATTTATTATTACCCTTACCCTTTGCAGATCTTCATCTGAAAGTTTTAACTCCTCTTTTTCAGGTTCAGTATAGATTATGTTCCTTACAGGACAATTATTTACACATAATGCGCACCCGGTGCACTTTTCTTCGTCAACATAACGCGGTCTTTTTTTCAAAGTCACAGTAAAATTACCCGGCTGACCTTCAATATCTTCTACATCTGCCAGGGTGATTATTTCAATATCCTTGTGGCGACCTATCTCAACCAGCCGGGGAGCCATTGTACACATAGCACAATCATTAGTGGGAAAAGTCTTATCCAGCTGGGACATCACTCCACCAATACAGGGTTTTGTCTCTACCAAATATACTTTTATTCCTGACTCAGCAAGATCAAGTGCCGCCTGCATGCCGCCAATTCCTCCACCGACTACCATTGCTGCACCAACCTTCTTCTGATTCATGATATCTGATTCATGATTCATAATATTTTCTCGTTGTTTTTTTATCTTTTCCATACTATACCCTGCATTTCGCATCAATATTCCTGTGGTAATCCCTGCAATTCTTTATAAGTAAATACAGGTCCATCTTTACACACATATTTAGGTCCAATATTACATCTTCCACACTTACCGATCCCGCATTTCATACGCATTTCCAGAGAAAAAAAGATCTTCTCCGGTTTGAAGCCCAGGTCCATTAGCGGCAGCATGGTGTATTTAACCATAATAAGAGGGCCACAGACAAGAACAATGCTGTTTTCAGATCTCGGCGCTATCTCACTCAACACATTTGGTACCAATCCAACACGGCCCTTCCAATTTTTATCTCCCCTGTCCACCGTTAGGTGGACATTGATGTCATCTCTCTGGTCCCACTGCTTCAATTCCGATTTATAAATAAGCTCACCAGGGCTTCGCGCACCGTAAAGTACAGTAATATCTTTAAAATATGCTCTGTTTTTTTTATGAAGTATGTATCTGGTAAGCGATCTTAAAGTGGTAAGAGCAAATCCTCCACCTACGATTACAAGATTGCTTCCTTCAAAATCTTTCATAGGAAATCCATTCCCATAAGGACCTCTTATACCAATCATATCCCCCGGGCAAAGATTATGTAGAGCACTAGTAACTACACCTGTGGTATATTTCTTAACAGTGAACTGCACCAGGTCTTCATCCATAGGTGATGAAGCAATCCCAATGGGTGCTTCACCGATACCTAACATAGATATCTCTGCAAACTGCCCGCAAGTATATTTAAACTTTTCAGTTTCTTTCTTAACATTAAATACCAGATCAAATGTTTTAATATCCCTGGCTTCATTCTCAATAGTAATCTTTTTTATTGTTACTGGTATAGGTAGATACGGATTATTCATAATCTTCCTTCCAACAATGTAACTCCTTAAATCTTCTTATCTTTACACAATGATCCTAACGACATTAACGATACCAACACTTCTCTCAAATCAAGATTTACCGGACAATTTCTAATACAACGGCCGCAACCTACACAGAATATTTCTTTAAAATTTTCCGGACAATAATTGAATTTGTGCATAATCCTCTGCCGCATTCTTTCTTTATAAGTCGGCCTTGGGTTATGTCCCGATGCATGCAGGGTAAACAATGGATACATGCAGGAATCCCAGCATCGTACCCTTTTGCCTTCAGGTGTTTTTGAATCTGCTGCTTTGGGATTTATCTCATCAGTAATGTCAAAACAATGGCAGGTCGGGCAGAAATAAGTACAGATACCGCAGCCAAGACATTTCTGGTGGATCTCATTCCATAAAAGGTCGTTAAAAGCATTGTCCAGTTTTTCCTTTATATTTTGAATGTCGATTTGAGATTTGATTTTATTTAAACTTAAATCCATAAGTTTATCTTTTTTATCTACATCGGATTGGCCGGCATCTTTAAACCACTTATTTTGTTTTTCAATAAATTTTTCGCCCTTTTTTGTTACCGCTCCGGCAAGAACATCTTCCCCAAGATCAAATAAAATAATATCCGCTCCTTCTTCATTTTCCGGTTTACCTTTCAGAGAAGTACAAAAACAATCGATCTGAGGTTTGCTGCAGGCCAGAGATATAACAGTTGTCTTTTTTCTTCTTTCAAGATAGTATGGATCTTCAAAATCTTCTCCTCCGAAGACCTTGTCCAGCAGAGAAATAGCCTGAGCATCACAGGGCCTGATGCCAAAAATCAAATAGTCCTTCCCCCCAGGAGTAGAGCCTTCAGCCTTTACTTCAGCTCCCGGCCCGAAACAAAACAATGTCTCTGCCTGAGGAAAGAGTATTTCTTTGGGTGAGATTTTTGTATTCCTGTAATCCCAGAAAATATCCTGCCCGGATTTGAACTCTGAAAACCGGGCATCGCCATTATCCTCAATCGGGACAAAGATGCTGTACTCTTTTTTAAGACTTTCAAGCAATTTTAATATTTCTTTTTTCTTAATTATCTTAAATTTTTTATTTTCCATTTTTAACTCATTCTACGGCTCGGTAATAAATTCCTGCTTGTCGTCTTGCTTAAAAGTCGCAAGCGGCGGAGCTTCTTCCAGTGATACACCTGCTTCATATTCAAAAAATTCCTTTACATCTTTTATTAACTTGTAAGTGAAAACCCGAAGGTCAACACCCATCGGACAGGCACGCACACAGGCTCCGCAGTCAACACAGCGTCCTGCCTGGTGAAATATCCTGCCTATCTGATAAAACATTACATCTGAAATATCATTAGTCGGCCCTATCCATCTTGGTTTGGCCTGCTCTGCAAAGCATTCCTTGCAGTAACAATTTGGGCACGCCTGCCTGCAGGCATTACACCTTATGCATTTCGATATCTGTTCCTGGAAATATTCCCATCTTTCCTCAAGGGGCTTCTTCTCAAATTCCTTTATAAATGCTTCTCTGTCTTCTTTCTTGGTTTTCTGCTTTTCTTTTCCAAGCAGGATATCATAGACCGCCGGAGCAGTATATTGACAGGTTTTACACATATCAGCCAATAATTCTTCTTTTTTAAGCTCTACTTTCTTTTTGTCTTCATCTTCTACCAGCACTTTGTCATTTTTTTCCTCGGCAGCAACAATATCAACTTTCTTTATCTTCTTTGTATTTATCATGCCCCCGCAGTGAATCCCTATTATATAAATGTTTTCCCTGGGTATCTGGTGTTCCTTTATCAGGCCCACTATTGAACGGCCGTCGCATCCCTTGGCCAGGATGCCTATCCGCGGCAGTTTTGCGTCTTTTGCTCCCCGCTGGGATACAAAAAACCTGGGAAGGTATACAGCCAGATTATTGGAACAATAAGAATTCCAGACCAATTTTTCTATATCTTCCGATCTGGTAATAAAACAGGGTGTCGACCTCAAAGGTAAAGTACCCTCGCTATAGCCTATAAAGATATCGATTTTATTTTCTTTAAACAATTTTTTTACTGTTTCTTTTATTTTTTCAATCATTTTAATATTTCTTTAATATATTCAGCTTCTTTCTGCCATTTACTCAATTTTTTACTCGGCCCCAGTTTTTTTATCTCACTGGTTACTTTCTCAATAATATCTACAAAACGTCCTCCTTCTGCTGCTGAGACCCATGAAAACTGTACCCGGCCCGGTTCGATCCCTATATACTCCAAAAAACTTTTAAGAAGTGCAAATTTTCTCCTTGCAACCAGATTCCCGCTTATATAATGACAGTCTCCGGGATGACAGCCTGAGACCAAAACTCCGTCAATACCGTTCTGCAGCACCTTGATAATATAGAAAGGGTTTACTCTGCCCGAACAGGGTACACGAATAACCCTGATATTAGGCGGGTATTGAAGCCGTGAGACCCCAGCAAGATCAGCCCCTGCATATGAACACCAATTACAGAGAAATGTAACTATTTTAGGTTCCCAGTTATTATCATTTTTCATTTTCAGACAACCTCCAGTGCTGCCAGGATCTGTTCATCTTTAAAACCCTTCAGGTCTATTGCATTTGCCCTGCAGGAAGAGACACAGGCACCGCAGCCTTTGCACAATGCTTCGTTTATTACAGCAACCTTTTCCACCTCGTCAAGATCTATAGCTTTATAAGGGCAGATCTCAACACAGAGTCCGCAGCCCGAACATCTCTCCTTTCGTATTTCGGAGACCTTACCCTCTGTCTGGAAAGAGTCTTTGGTAAGTATAGTCATTGCTCTTGCAGCTGCAGCCTTCGCCTGAGTAATCGCTTCCGAGACGTCTTTGGGGTAATGGGCCAGCCCGCATACGAAAATACCATCAGTGGCAAAATCCACAGGGCGCAGTTTAACATGTGCTTCCAGGAAGAAGCCGTCATCATTTAATGGTACCTTGAGCATCTGCGAAAGACTTTTGTTTTTCTTATCGGCGATGATACCCGAACTGAGCACCAATAGATCTATATCGATTAAAAGGTCGCGGTCTAAAATCAGGTCTTTTACTTTTATGTTTAACCTTCCTTTGCTATTTTTAGCCTCCGGTTTGGCTTCTTCTTCATAACGTATAAAAATTATTCCCATCTCCCGGGCTTTTTTATAATAAAGCTCTCTTACTCCGTAGCTCCTTATATCCCGGTAAAGAACATAGATATTTAACCTTGGATTTAACTCCTTTAGTTTTATCGCATTTTTTATGGCCTTTGAGCAGCATACCCGGCTGCAGTACGGCCTTTCTTCATCACGCGATCCCACACATTGGATCATGACCATATTTTTTAACGTCCGCGGGTCAGCATCCGGCAGCGGACCTGTACCTTTACCTTTGCTTTCCTTTTCCCATAACCATTCTTCCAGCTGTCTTTGAGTAACAACTCTGTCATCCTTTCCGTAAAGGTACTCTGTGGGTTCATATTCCTCGGCTCCTGTAGCTACAATTATCACCCCATGCTCAACCGTTGACTCCGACGGTTTCTTTCCGCCAGCAGCCAGTCTGGTCTTAAAGTTACCCACATAACCGTTTATTTCCTTGATCTCTGTATTTGTATAGAGATCGATATTCTTATTGGACCTGATTTTATCTATAAGCGAGTTGAGAAAATCTTCGGTCTTTCCACCGTCTAGAGCATACCGGACATGGCGGAAATTTCCTCCCAGTTCTTCTTCTTTTTCCACCAGGTATACTCCAAATCCCTGTGCGGCCAGGTCAAGGCTGGCAGTCATTCCTGCTATCCCTCCTCCTATGACCAGAGCTTTTTTATTTATTGTAATAGTCGACTTTGAAAGAGGGCTGAACAGCTTTACCTTGGAAATTGCCATACGCAGAAGGTCGCAGGCCTTCTTTGTCGCCGAATCCTTTGCCTCCTGATGCACCCAGGAGCACTGTTCCCGGATATTTGCAAACTCAAAAAGATAAGGATTTAATCCTGAAGCCTGAAGGGTTTTTTGAAAAAGTGGTTCATGTGTCCTCGGCGTACAGGCAGCAACAACTACTCTGTTTAGATTTTTCTCTTTTATCATTTTAGTTATTACTTTCTGCGAATCCTGCGAGCAAGAGAACATAAACTCCTGGGAATGAACCACTCCTTTCAGGGTTGAGGAGTATTCGACAACGCGGGGTACATCGACAGTAGCGGCTATATTTATCCCGCACCTGCAGACAAAAACACCTATTCGCGGTGGCTGGCCCTCAATATTAATCTCTGCCGGCAGTTCTTCCTTTATTTCCTTAACAGGAAACTCCGTCAGCAGCGAGGAGGCACACGCTGCACTTCCGGAAGCTTCCATAACTGTCTCCGGTATATCTTTCGGTCCGGAAAAAGTCCCTGCTGTAAATATGCCTGCTCTTGAAGTAGAAATCGGCATAAATGTGGATGATTTTGAAAAACCGCATTCATTTAATTCAATATTCAGTTTCCCTGCTGTTTCTTTTATCCCTCCAGTAGACAGCAGGCCGACTGAAAGAACTACCAATCCGAATTTTTCTTTCTTTATAGTTCCATCATCAGTAGCATAACAAACAATCAGATCTTCGGTATCCATATTTACTTCTATTGAAGAAATACGGCTGTGGACAAAACGTGCTTTATAGTAATCCTTTGCTCTGTCCACGAACTTGTCAAAATCTTTACCATAAGCCCTCATATCCATATAAAATACGGAAGTCTCGACACCGGGAAGATGTTCCTGTATAAGTATTACGTCCTTTACCGCCTGCATACAGCATATGGCAGAACAGTATTCATTGCCCAGCTGCATATCCCTGGAACCGACACACTGAATGAAGGCAATACTTTTAGGCTCTTTTCCATCAGACGGTCTTAGAATATGTCCCTGAGTAGGTCCGGAAGCACTTAGGATCCTTTCAAACTCAATCGATGTCATTACATTTGGAAAAGTCTTGTAACCATATTCATCCTTGAGGGTAGCATCGAACTCTTCCGAACCCAGAGCCAGTATCACGCTTCCTGCATTGACTTTGATAACTTCCTCTTTCTGACTGAAATCAATTGCCTTCATCTCACAGGATTCTTCACATTTCCTGCATTTACCTCTTTTGAGATAAGCACAATATTCTTTGTCTATTATCGGTATTGCAGGGACAGCCTGAGGAAATGGGATATGTATGCACTTTGTCTTGCTTAGACCTTTATTATATTCATCAGCTATTTTCACGGGGCACTTGGTAACACATATACCGCAGCCCGTACATTTTTCTTCGTTTATATAACGAGGCTTCTTGATTATCGTCGCCTCAAAATTAGGAGCCTGGCCTGTTATACTCTCAAGCTCGGCATTGGTAATAATTTTAATATAGGGGTGGGATCCTGCTTCCACCAGTTTTGGAGAGAGAATACACATAGCACAATCGTTTGTAGGGAAAGTCTTATCCAGCTGTGTCATCCTGCCACCTATACTGGGACCTTTTTCTATCAGATATACTTCGATCTTCATCTCGGCCAGATCCAAGGCAGCCTGAATACCAGCTATACCGCCGCCTACGACAAGGACTCTTTTATGCACAATCTTATCATTTGATCTTATATCTTTATTAATTTCTTTCCCCTCTTTGCTTTATTTTTCATTTATCGGGATCTTTGCTTTTTTCGTTTGACTGCTGTTCCTGCTCATCGGTACTGGGAGAGGATTTTGGTTTACTTTTTGCTGAATCGGTAGATTTTATGGCTTTAAGCTTCTGGCCGATCTTTGATTTTATTTCCTCAGCTGTCTTCTCTTCCGGTTTGAAAGTATGTTTTATAAAGCTGCAGCGGATTTCCTGGATAAAGCGATCAATATCCTCTACCTGTTCCAGTGTCTTTGCCGGCATATAATTACCTTTAATAGCCAGATATCTTAAAACTCTCATAATATCGGTAAAATTCACCTTCTGAGGACACCGTGCATAACAGCGATAACATTCCAGACAGAGCCATATTGCAGGAGAAGAAAGAACCTCCTCGCGCATACCCAGAAGTATCTGGCGCACTATTCTCCGGCAATTAAAGTCCTCATCGACTTCAGTAATGGGACAGCCGGCAACACAGGTTCCGCAGGTAAAGCATCTTTTTATATTCTCTCCACCTGGTTGAGAAGTAATCTCCTCACGGAAATTAAAATCCAATTCATTGACAACTATAGCTTCTTTCTCATCTCCCATTTATTTAATCCTCCCCGTGATAGCTTTAACTCTGAAAATTATCATAATATAAGAATGTTAAATTGCCTATTTTACTTAATTTAACAGCTATTTGTGAAATTTCCCACAATTGTTTATAAAATACTACAATATACCTTTATTTCCTGTCAAGGAGAAGAGAAAATTTTTATTTAGGAAAGCTTCTTAAAGGTAAGTTTATAAAGGAATTCTAAAAACTAGGAGAGGACAAGTAGTTAGCTATTAAAGAATTATTTTTTTCTTCAAATATAGAGAAAAACTTATTATAATTAAAACGATTTCGTTAACATCTTTATATGAGACATCGATACCATTTGGATTACATTTTTAGTGAGGCAATCCGAATTCTTGATAAAGATGATAAGGTAAGTATCTTTTATTCAGTGAGACAAGGATTATGTAAGCATTTAAAAATAAATATAAATTAAAAACTTTGATAGTTTTTCTCTAGATTGCGATAAAGGCCTATGTCAAACATAAATATCTCTTTAAGGACAAAATTAATTGTAAGTTTTCTTGCTGTGGTAATTGTTACTGGTTTTGTTGCTACCTTGGTGGGGGTAAATCTAATAGTAGATGGAATTATAAGAGAGGAACAGGATAGGGTCAGAACCAATCTGAATTCGGCAAGAGAGATATATGAAGGAGAACTTAAGGAGATCAAAGACTTATCGAGACTGACTGCTGTAAGATTTTTCATAAAAGAAGCACTTTTGAAAAGTGATCTGGTGGGTATAGAAGAAGAGCTTGTGCGAATAAGAAAAGAGGAGCACTTAGATATACTCACCCTCACAGATAAGAATGGAAAGGTTCTTTTCAGGGCATGCAATCCTGACGTTTACGATGATAGTCAGGCAGAAGATGAGTTAGTAAATAGGGTACTGTTGGAGAAAGAGGTAGTTGCTTCAACTCAGATAATTTCAGGGAAAGAGCTGGAGAAAGAAGGAAAAGATTTAGCTGAACAAGCTTATATAGAATTTATACCAACTCCTATGGAGAAACCAGGGCCAGAAAAGGAAGAGACATCAGGAATGGTGATGAAAGCGGTAGCCCCTGTCATGGGTTATGACAACGAACTATTAGGTATCATATATGCGGGGAGATTACTCAATAGAAATTATGAGATAGTTGACAAAGTGAAGGATACGGTCTTTAAGGGAGTAAAGTATAAAGGAAAGGATATCGGGACAGTAACTATCTTCCAGGAAGATCTGCGCATTTCAACTAATGTCCAGAATCTGGATGGAAGCAGGGCTATAGGGACCCGAGTCTCTGAGGAGGTATACGATCAAGTATTAGTGAAGGGAATGCCCTGGATTGATAGGGCGTTTGTGGTAAATAATTGGTATATCACTGCATACGAGCCGATAGAGAATATAAAAGGCGAGATCATAGGCATTCTATATGTTGGTCTTCTCGAAGAAAAATTTACTGATATGCGAAAGGAGACTCTGTGGATATTCCTGGGTATCACGCTTGCCGGAATGGCCCTGGCATTAATTATTTCTTATTTCTTAGCTTCTGGTATACTGAAACCTGTCAATCGGTTAGTCTATGCCTCAAAGCAACTGGCAAAGGGAGACTTGACACAAAGAGTTAAGCTCACCTCGAAGGATGAGATTGGTGAATTGGCAGAGGCGTTTAATTTCATGGCCTCTTCTATAAAAGAAAGAGATGACCAATTAAAAGCGCGTGCTCAACAAAAGATACAGGAATCAGAAAGATTAGCCTCCCTTGGACGGTTAGCAGCTGGCGTCGCTCACGAGATAAACAACCCCCTCGGAGCAATCTTGATCTACAGTAATCTCTTGCTGGAGGAGCCAGAACTACACGATCCCGGAAGAGAAAATTTAAAAAAGGTTGTTAGGGAGACTATAAGATGCAAAGAGATTGTAAAGGGGCTACTGGACTTCGCCCGGAAAACTGAACCAAAGAAGGAGCTGATAAATATAAATAATATTTTAGAGAGAGTCTTATCCCTTGTTGAGAAACAAGCACTGTTTCAAAATATTAAAATAACCAAAAAACTTCACCCCCATCTACCTATGGCAATGATAGACATAACCCAAATTCAACAGGTTTTTATGAATATCATCTTAAATGCAGCAGAAGCGATGGAGGGAAAAGGGAGTTTAACTATTAGAACCCAGCTTCTAAAGGATGGACAGTTTATAGAACTCGAATTTACTGATACAGGCTGTGGAATCCCCCAGGAAAATATGAAAAAGTTATTTGAACCTTTCTTTACAACCAAGGAGAAAACTAAAGGAATAGGACTTGGGTTAGCTATTAGTTACGGGGTAATAAAGAACCACGGGGGAAATATCGAGGTTAAAAGTCAGGCTGGAAAAGGTACAACTTTTATTATAAAATTACCTGTAGAAAAAATGTGATTAACAAAAAAGAAAGAAGGCATGCACAATGGATAAAATGGCCAAGATTTTAATTATTGACGATGACCCCAATTTTGTAGAGGCAACGAAGGCGATTTTAGAAAGCAAATCCTATAAGGTAGTAGCTGCCTATGATAAAAATGAAGGGATGGGGAAAATCAATTTTGAAAAACCTGATTTGATCCTTCTTGATATCATGATGAAAAAGATGGACGATGGCTTTACTCTCTGTTATAAACTTAAACACGATCCTGAATTGAAAAAAATCCCGGTATTGGCAATATCAGCCATTACTGAGGAGACAGGTTTTAAATTCTCTTCAGAGACCGATGGAGAATATTTTGAGGCAGATGACTATGTGGAGAAACCCATCAAAGCAGATGATTTGCTGGAGCGGGTTGAGAAGCTTTTAAAAAAATAAATACTTTGAGAAATTAAGATGGATAATATTTTAGTTATTGATGATGAAGAGGTTGTAAGGGACTCCTGTTCTCAGGTGCTGATTAAGGAGGGGTATCAGACAGAAACAGCTGGAGACGGTGAAACTGGATTACAGAAGATAAGAGAGGTAAAGCCTGATCTGGTTCTAGTTGACTTGAAGATGCCCGGTGTTTGTGGTATGGAAGTTCTTAAAAAAATTAGGGATATTGATCCAGATATTATTGCCGTAGTTATCACCGGTTTTGCAACAATAGATTCTGCAGTGGAGTCAATGAAAGAGGGTGCTTATGATTTTCTTCCCAAGCCTTTTACTCCGGATGAACTGCGCCTTATTATTAAGAGAGGGTTAGAAAAGAGGAAATTGGCTCTTGAAGCAGCTACTCTTCGAGAAGAGAAAAAGAGGATGGAAGAGAATTTCATCACAATGGTATCCCACGAGTTGCGCACCCCGCTTGTAGATATTCAGCAGTATTTTGAGGTGATATTGGGCGGGATAGTAGGAGAGGTAGCAATAAAGCAAAAAGAAATGCTGGAGCGTGTAAGGGAAAGAATTGATGCTCTGCTAAAGCTTATCAAAGATTGGTTAGATATGACGCGAATTAAAGCAGGTGAAGTTGTAAAAAAGTTTGAACCGTTGGATATATCTTTTATCCTGAAGAACGCAATTAGTTTTGCGCTTCCACAGGCAGAGATGAGGAAAATCACTTTGGAAATAGACGCCCCTTCTAGCCTTAAGAAAGTCAAAGGTGATAAGGAGAGCTTGAAAATGATATTTACTAACCTGATTTCTAATGGGATAAAATTCAACCATGAAGGAGGCAGTGTTTTAATAAAGGCTAAGGAGCAAGATGACCATATAATTATAGAGGTTTCTGATACAGGCATAGGTATTATTAAAGAGGATCTTCCATTTATATTTGATGAATTTTTCAGAGTCAAAAGTGACAAGACTCGCCACATTTCCGGCACAGGTCTGGGCCTGTCTATTGTCAAGAAGATAGCGGAGGCGCACTCTGGTTCCATAAAGGTTGAAAGTGAATTAGGAAAAGGCAGTACCTTTTTTGTTATTTTACCAAAATTTGAGAAGAGATCTAGTTAAGACCATGCAGATACTAAAGTTAGATAAGAAAAATTTAAATGAATTTATTTTCAGTTTGAATGATTTCGGTGAAGTACATGCCCCTGTTAAAAAAGGCGATAAGCAGTTTGTTTTCTCAAAACTTACCGATTTCTCCAAGATAAAGCTTGAATATACCAGAACTATCCTGCCGCCCAAGAAATATTTCCATCCACCAACCGATACTCTATTTAAATTTTCTCAAGAGGAAGGATACCAATCGTTAACAGAAGAATTGAGAAAAAAATATGTGATCTTTGGACTCCATCCTTGCGACATTTATGCCATTAAGATACTCGATTTGATCTTTGCAGGAGAATTTGTAGACGATCGCTATTTCATCCGAAGAAAGAATGTTGCCATAATCGGATTGGATTGTATCCCGGATGACAAATGTTTCTGCCGTTCAATGAGGGCAGACTTTGTAGAAGATGGTTTTGACCTGTTCTTATCAGATATTGGTAATTCCTATTTGGTTAGAGTAGGAACAGGCCGGGGAGATGATATGGTGCGTAAGACTCAAGACCTTTTTAAAGAAGTGAATAAAAAGGATATAACAGAGTATAAAAGGAGGTCTGATGAGAAGAAGAATCTTTTCAAGGTGGATATCGAACTTAGTGACTTGCCGGAAATAATGGACCTGGAGTATGAAAGCAAGGTGTGGGAAGAGATTGGCAAGGAGTGCCTTAGCTGCGGCAGTTGTTCAATGGTCTGTCCAACTTGTTACTGCTATGATGTATTTGATGAAATTAATTTGGATGCCAACCATGGAGTACGCAAAAGACAATGGGATTCCTGCTTATTTAAGGATTATGCCCTGGTTGCAGGAGGGCATAATTTCAGAGCAGAGCGGTCATTGAGGGTTAAGAATAGATTTTTCCATAAACAGAGAGGATTTGTTGCCCAATATGGAAGGCCAAGTTGTGTCGGATGTGGACGTTGTATAGAGGCATGCCCGGCTAAGATAGATATTATAGAGGTAATTAATAGAATACGAGGTGCAAAATTATGAGTACTCGCTCAACTCTGGCAAAAGTAAAAAATGATATATATCAACCGTACCTAGCAAGGATTGTCAAGGTTCTTCCGCAGATTCAGGATCATCTTTTATTTCAGCTAAAATTTGAAGATCCCAGGATGGCTTCGAATTTTACCCATAGGCCTGGTCAATTCGTTGAGTTGAGTGTAATAGGTAGTGGTGAGGCACCTGTTTCGATATCATCCTCGCCTACCCGGCCGGGAATTGTTGAGCTCTGTGTAAGAAAAACTGGGAGGGTAACCAATGCTTTATTTAGATTACCTTTAAATGCATTAGTTGGGGTAAGAGGCCCTTATGGTAATGGTTTTCCTATCGATAAGTTAGAGGACAATAACTTGTTGATAATAGCCGGTGGTTTAGGAATGGCTCCTTTAAGGTCTCTTCTCTGGTATGCTCTGGACAACCGGACAAAATTCAAAGATATTATACTCATGCTTGGTGCAAAAACCCCTGGTGAGATATTATTCAAGTACGAACTTTTAAAACTAATTGACAGACCTGATATGAAGTGTTTGTTAACGGTGGATAAAGATGAGGAAGGAATATGGAAAGCCCATTTCGGGGTGGTAACAAAGTTGTTTGATTATGTAGAACTTGACCCTGCTACGACTTATGCTGCTCTATGTGGGCCTCCTATTATGTATAAATTTGTTCTTAAGGAGTTGCTAAAAAGAAATTTCTCCAAGGATAGGATATTGATGTCTCTTGAAAGAAAGATGAAATGTGGTGTAGGTAAGTGCGGGCATTGTAGCATTGGCTATAAATATACCTGCATAGATGGGCCCATATTTACTTATTGGGATGCAATAAACCTCCCGGAGATGGTTGAGTAAAGGAAGATTATGGTGAAACCAAAAATTGGTATATTTGGATTGACAGGGTGCGCTGGTGAGCAGATAATGATTCTGAATTGCGAGGACCAGCTTATCGATATTCTTGGTGCTATCGATATCAGGTATTTTCCTACAGCTATGACCAAAAATGATGAGGAATGCGAGCTGGATATTGCGTTTGTCGAAGGAGCAGTCGTCCAGCCTAAGGATGAGGAGTTATTGAAGAAGATCAGGCAAAGGTCAAAATTGCTTATTGCCATTGGTACCTGTGCCGTGTGGGGTGGGCTTCCAGCCATGAGAAACGATGTTCCGCGGGAAGAATTTTTGGAGAAGGTCTACGGCACAAAGGGAAAGTCTTTTAAAAGCATCCCGGCCCAGCCTTTGAAGAATTTTGTTAAGGTTGATTTATCTATTTCGGGATGCCCAATAGAGAAAGAGCAGTTCTTAAAGGCAGTTGCCTCTTTATTACATGGCGACCTACCTTTACTGCCAAGTTATGCAGTATGTACAGAATGTAAGATGAACGAATATGTCTGCATGTTGGTTGGGGAAAATAAATTATGCCTTGGGCCTATAACTATAGCCGGTTGTGGTGCCCGTTGCCCGGGTTATAATATCCCTTGCCATGGCTGCAGGGGTCCTGTAGATGAGGCTAACGTTGCTTCTGAGGTAAAGATATTGAAAGAAAAGGGATTTACCCTGAGAGATATAGAAAATAGATTGCGAAGCTTTGCTGCTCAAGCAGAGATTTTGCAGGAACAATTTAAAAAGGAATAAAAAATGCACAATTCAGTAGTCATCGATCACTTATGCAGAGTTGAAGGACACGGCGGTATTACCGTTAATATTAAAGATGGAAGGGTTGAGCAGGTAAACGTGGACATCTTTGAGGGAAGCCGTTTTTTTGAACCCCTCATAATCGGGAGGCACTACGATGAGATTCCGCCAATATTATCGCGGATATGCGCTATCTGTTCTGCAGTTCATACAATAACTTCCTTGATGGCAATAGAGGATGCCTTTGGCGTCAAGATCACTCCTCAAACTACCCTATTGCGGGACCTTTTGATCCAGGGAGGAAATATAGAGAGCCACGCTCTTCATCTGTTCTGTTTGGCAGTACCAGACTATCTGGGTTATACAGGAGCTATTAGTTTGGCAGCCGATCAGCCTGAACTGGTGAAAATGGGTTTGGATTTAAAAAAACTTGGGAATACCATCCAAGAGGCGATAGGCGGCAGGGCAGTTCATCCTGTAAACGCAGTGATCGGTGGCTTTGGAAGGTTGCCGGATAAAGAAATGCTCTTTGACTTAAAGGAGCAATTGAAAAAAGGATTACAACAAGCCTCAGCCACTATCGATCTAATGGCTACTTTGAAAATTCCTAACTTCCCTGAATCCCCAACGGTTTATGCGGCGCTGGAATCTATCGATGTCAAATTCAACTTTTTTGGAGACAGGATAATTTTATCAACCGGTGACTCAATAGATATAAGTAAGTATAAAGAAGTATGTAACGAAAAGGTTGTCCTGCATTCTCACGCGAAGCATAGCCAGTTTAAAAACAAACCATTTATGGTAGGTTCTCTGGCAAGGATAATGTTAAATGGACACAGGCTAACTGGCGAGGCTAAAAAGGCCATGAAAAAATTAGGTTTAAATTCGTCATCACAAAATGTGCTTTACAACAACCTCGCTCAAGCTGTTGAGCTGGTCTATGCTATAGAAAGGTCACTTGAGATTATAGAGCAGCTTCTTAAACATGGAATAAAAGATGAAAGGCCTACCGAGGTAAAGGTTAAAGCCGGTAAAGGAACAGCTGCTTGTGAGGCACCACGCGGCATGTTGTTTCACAGCTATGCCTTTGACAATAAAGGAAATCTTACTAACGCCGATGTCATTACACCTACGGCACAAAATTTAGCCAATATGGAGAAAGACCTCAGGGTTTCAGTCGAGAGACTCATCAATGAGTCTAAGGAATCCCTATCAGATAAACTAGAGATGGTAGCAAGAGCCTACGATCCCTGTATCTCTTGTTCGGTTCATTTAGTTGAGTTAAATTCTAAATAAAGGATATATTAATTGTTGATAAGAGAATCCGCTTCTAAAGGATTAAGGAATTAGTAACAAGGTTATTTCCACAGGTATCCGGGAAATACTGCCAGAGAAAGACATAAATAGAGCATTACTCTTGTAAAATTTTTAGAAACTCTTCTTTTGTAGAATTAAATATTCTTTGCAATGTGTTGAAATTATCTTCTATGTTAGAGTTTAAGATGAATAAATTTGTTAATTCTTTCCTTATGGCCAGAGTTATATTTACAGACTCTTCTTGACTTGCTTTAGATTTAATTTCTTCCATAAGTCTGTCAAGCTCGTTTGCTAAATTCTTAATCTTATCTGATTTTGAATTTATAGTTTCACAAACTTTCTTTATATCACTAATTTCTTTAAACATTTTAACTCCCCCCTATAAAAATATTGAAAAAATATTTGATATATTTTTTCACAATAATTGATTATAACAATATGCTTTGTTCGTTACAATATAGCTATAAATGTTACAAAAATTGCGACATTGTCTATCGTTAATTGATAATTAATTATATACCAGTTTCCTTTTTTAACAATGAAATTATTTCAGGGATCTTTTTTTCTATTTCTGGAGATAATCTATCTCCAAAATCCATTTTTTTGGGTTTAACGCCAATTATTGATATATCAGCATCTATTTTTAAAGCCTTAATTAGTTTCAATATATCCGCAAGATTTAGATCATGAAGAGATAGACTTTTAAAGTCACTTTTTATAAATTCTTCAACATCATCTACTTTTATATTTACCACATCACCAACATCCTGCCCTGCATCTATTGCATCTATTATTATTATTTTTCTACAGTCTTTTACCAAAAATATTAAATCAGTACCAGAAGTTCCTCCATCAATAATATCAATATTCCTAAAAGAATCCAGTTTTCCCAATTCTTCAACAACCCTTATACCTATTCCATCATCGGACCTATATTTATTCCCAAAACCAATTATTTTTACATCTGTTTTGGCATAACCACTGCTACTGGAATCATTTTTATTTGTGTGAGTCATTATATTATTTAAAAAAAATAATATACTTTACTTATTTATTAATTTTACTTTCAGGAAATGAGTTGAACAGGATATACAGGGATCGTAAGCTCTTATTAACATCTCACAGGCTAACCTAATTTCGTCCTCGCTCTTATCCAGTATAGTCGAAACTAATGCATGCATATCTTTTTCAATATTTGCATAATTCATTCCTGTAGGGATTATCATATTAGCCTTCTCTACCCTGCCTTTATCATTGTAGGTATAATCATGAATAAGCAAACCTCTTGGAGCCTCTACAACTCCCACACCTCTACCTGCTCCGGGTTTAATGTCTGCCATTGCTTTACCCTCATCTAGACCATCCTCCAGAATTTCATCAATTAATCTTATGCTATCATCAACACTGTGAACAATTTCCACAAATTGGGCAATATTGTTCATAAATGTGTTATAACAGGGAGCTACCAGTCCCAGCTCCTCAGTATACTTCTTGGCATTATCTGTAAGCTTATCGTGATTATTATTGAATCTTGCAAGAGCACCAACCATAAATGCGTCTCTGCTTGCCCAGCAGTGTTTAGCAGTAGAATGTTGGACTACTTTTTCATTTATCTTATCCAGATAATTCTGATCATCAATCTCCCAACCATCAGTTGATTTGATATTTCCATCATAAAGGGCATAATCACTCGTGTCGCTTATAGAAATATACTCTGTTTTTCTTTCAAATTCAGGAATTTTTAAAGTTCTTAAAATTTCAAGAGACTTCTCAAGATCCGGATAGCAAGCCTCGAGCATTTCTTTCATTTTTATCATTTCTTCCTCTGTAGGAAGTTTTGTAAATCCCCCGGCCACAGTTCTTATTGGATGAACTGCTCTCCCTCCTATAATTCTTACCATATCATTGGCCATCTTTTTAACTCTTAAAGCAATATTAACTACTTCAGGATGAGTTTCAATCAGAGGAATCACACTCCCCACACCAAAAAAATCAGGTGCCGCCAGAAAATAAACATGAAGCACATTGCTTTGAACATTTTCATGATGATATATAAGCTTTCTAAGCTTTATGGTCTGCTGGGATGGCTTGATGCCCATTGCCTTCTCGGTTGCTTTAATAGAAGCGCATGTATGCGCAACCGAACAGATCCCGCAAATTCTTGACGTTATATGTGACGGTTCATCATGCTTTCTTCCAACCAGCATTGCTTCAAAAAATCTTGGCGATTCCGGTATTCTAAACATCAACTTCTCAATCTTTTTGTCCTTTACATTTATGATCAAATCACCATGACCCTCCACTCTTGCCAATGGTGAAACTTCTATATTTAAATTATTTGCCATTATAATAAACCTCCAAAACTATTTGTCTCTCTTCTCTATAGTTTTCCCCTTGCAGGCATTATATAGATTAAATCCTTCCATAATATCCTCTACAGTTAATCCATATTCTGACAGTAAATCTTTATGGGCATTTACATTAGGATCATCAATTACCCCCCGGCAAGCTTCACAACCGCTAACACTGTTGGGACACCTGGAGTTACAACCTGCTCTTGACACCGGGCCCATACAGGTTATCCCCAGCTCAAATACACAGGTATTTCCATTTCTTTTACATTCTATACAAACAGGATAATTGGGTATCTCCGGTTTTCTTCCCACAATGAGAGATCTTATTATATCCACTATTTCAAATCTGTTGGGAGGACAGCCCCTGGCATAATAATCAACTTTTACATATGCATCAATTGGTTTTACTTCGATAGAATCTATCCAATCTTTTTTATCTCCGTATACCAGTTCCTTTGCCTTTTCCGGACCATATAAATTTTTCAGGCAATTCAATCCACCTGTTACTGCACACGCTCCAATGGCTACTATTGTCTTTGCAATATTGCCAATTTTCTTTATTCTTTCAACTCCATGTTTGGTAGTTATAGAACCTTCTACCAATGCAATTTCATAAGTATCGCTATATTCTGTCACTAACTCTGTAAAATGAACGATTTCAATGGCATTTACTAAATCCAATAACTGGTCTTCAAGATTCAGTATTTCTAATTGACACCCACCGCAGCCGGTGAATCCAAATACTCCAACTTTTGGCTTGTTCATTATAAAGCCTCCTTTAAATTCCTTATTTCCCACAGATTAAATACCGGTCCGTCTACACATACCAGCTTATCACCTATATGACAATGGTTGCATTTACCCACTCCACATTCCATTCTTCTTTCCAGGGAGAGGTAAATATTTTCAGGTTTAAACTTTTTTTTCTCCAACTCATCAATTACATATCTGTACATAATAGGTGGCCCACATACAGTAATATATGTATCATTCGATGGAAAATCTACCCTTGGTATTAATTTGGTGCAAACGCCAATTTCTCCGGTCCATTTATTATCAGGATTATCTACTGAAAGGCATAATGAAATATCACCACGATTGCTCCAATATTGAATTTCATTCTTAAATAATATACTCCCGGGATTAACTGCACCATATACTACCATTATCTCTTTATAATCTTCTCTATAATGCAGAATATATCTTATCAGTGACATTAATGGTGCAATTCCCAATCCACCAGCAATTAAAAGGACATTATGATTTTTCATCTTCTGACAAGGGAAATATCCATTTCCGAATGGACCTCTTATTCCAATTTTTGTACCTTCTACCATTCTATGAAGAGCACTAGAAATATTACCAACATTCCTTATACAAAGCTTGAAGAAATCTTTATTAGTCGGATTGGACACAATGGAAAAAGGTGCTTCCCCCAGACCAAATACTGTTAACTCAACAAATTGTCCTGGTTTGAATTCAAATTTATTTTTTATTTCTTCATCATCAAATACTATTTTAAATACTTTTTCCGTAGGACTTAAATACTCTATACGAGTTATCCTGGCAATATCAGGAACATATATAGTATTTTTGTTTTTCTTTACTTTTTCTTCAAACCCCATTTATATGCTCACCTCTTTTTTAACTAAATTAATATCTTCAGCAATGTTAATTTTAGCCAGACACGCTTCTATACACCTTCCGCAGCCAACACAGGCATATTTACCAAATTTATCAATAAATGTTTTAAGCTTACATCTATACCTCTTCTTCAACCTATTTTCCTTATCAGGTCTGAAATTATGACCACCGGCTACCAACCCGTACTCAGGTATCATGCAGGAATCCCACTCTCTTATTTTCTTACCGTTTTTTAGATTAAGCTCTATATCATCCTTCACATTGAAACAAAAACATGTAGGACAGACAAGATTGCATGAGCCGCAGCTGTAGCAATCTTTTGCAATTTTTTTCCAAAAATCTCCATTATCATAAATCGATTCAAAATCATCATAAAAGCTCTTAATATCAACACTCATTTTAAATTTCATACGGTAATTATCCATATATTTATTATATTCTTTAAAATCCTCAGCTATTGCATCATTGACTTTTGTATATTTCTCAAGAATTTCATTTCCTTTGGGAGTGGCAATTCTTACAAAATACCTATTTTTAAGTTCAGTAAGATAGATGTCAAAACCATCTTTTGCATATTCAGCACCAATACTGGGAGAAAAATTTGTTTCAGTGGGTTCGCTATCCATTCCAATCACTATTAGTTTTTTCCTTTTTGAAATATAATTTTCATCAATAAAATCTGTAGTAAAAAACTCATCTAAAAAATTCATACCATTTATATCCCACGCATTAATTCCAAAAAGAATTTTTTTACTGCTCTCAACCACTGACCTTACATTAATGTTTTCTCCTAATTCATAAGCAACTAATTGTTCATTGGGAGGGAATAATATTTTTTTTGCCGGTGGGATAGTGGTTCTCATATAATTGGTGTCCAGTTCTGAAATATCTTTGATCAGAACAAAGTCATGCTCTGATTTATCTTTCTTTTTCGGTCCTATAAATTCATATTCAGAAATCAGAGCTTTTACAAAATCTCTGTAAACGCCCTTATCCAGGACTTTATACAGCATAAAATCTCCTTCCTTTTTCTTACCTTTAAATCACTTTCCGTAATATTATTTGTAATAGGTTTGTAACATCAAATTAAAATATTATTTACCTTTATCAATGTCAATAAAAGCTCGTTTGTGATTTCCTGTCAATTTAACAATTTCACTGAACTTGCAGATCATTCACATATTATTTTTATTCCTGCAATGATCTAAAACCCATTTTACCCATTTTTCCAAGCCAATACCAGTTTTACAGGATATTTTTATCACCTCAGAGCGGGGATTAAGCTCACCAACTTTTTTAATAAAAAACTTCTGGTTAAAATCACTTATCTTTATTAGATCCATTTTATTCAGTAAAATCAAATTACTTTTAATAAAGACCGGTGGATATTTTACCGGCTTATCATCCCCTTCATTGACCGATGAAATAACAATCTTATAATCTTCCCCCAAATCAAATCCTACAGGACATATTAAATTACCTACATTTTCGATTATTATTAAATCCAGATTCTCAATTTTCAGTTTACTGGCCGCCTGTGCCACCATAGTGGCATTTAAATGACAGGTACCACCGGTATTTATTTGAACTACATTATCTGTAAATTTTTTGATTTTTTCAGCATCATAAGTTGAGGAAATATCTCCCTCAATTACCCCGATGTCTTTCTTACCATTTAGCCTTTTTATAGTCTCGATAATCAATGAAGTCTTCCCTGCCCCGGGTGATGAAAGCAGATTTAAAACTAAAATATTATTGCTTTTAAACAAATTTCTATTTTTATCTGCCTGGTCTTTATTATATTTCAGTACATTTTCAATTACATCTATCTTCATTTTATACTGTCTGCTGTAAAATAAAGTAAATCCTTAAAAAAATTTCCATAAAATCTACATTATATTAACTCAATCTAATCTAATGTCAATTTAAACAATACTAAAATATTTTATTTGAAAATAAAAATTGATGTTGCTATAATCTCAAATCAATTTTATATTAATTTATGTTAAACTTTAAACAGAATATAACTGTAAAAGGATTGTCTAAATGGTTGATATCTTGCCCTTTAATGGGCTTATTTATAATGAAAACAAAATAGGGAATATTTCCCAGGTAATATCTCCCCCCTATGATGTAGTTTCACCAACCTTAAAGAAAAAGCTTTACAATACTCATCCTTACAACATTATCAATTTAATACTGCCAAAAGGCAGCACCGGGGAGAAATACATAAAAGCGAATGAACTACTGACTGACTGGATAAAAAAAGATATCCTGAAATTTGATAAGGACAGATGTTTTTATATTATAGAAGAAAGTTACTATCCAGGCAGTAAAAGAAAAAAAATTCTGGGCTTTATCGGTCTTACTGAATTAGAGCCATATTCTAAACTTCGGATTATTCCTCATGAACAGACTTCATTCAAAATCAAAGAGGATAGATTAAAACTGCTTTCAAAATGCAGGGCAAACTTCGGACTGGTGTTTACACTTTATAATGACAATTTGACTAAAATAACAGATATCTTAAAAAATACGATGCAGAAAAAACTCTTTAAAGATACGCCGGCAGGATATGATTCTACACTGGGGTTCAAATTATGGAAAATCACAGATGTGGAAGATGTAAAAAAGATCATAAATATTATGAAAGATAAGAAATTAATAATAGCAGACGGGCACCACCGCTATGAAACCTCTCTGGCTTACAGGGACGAATATAAAAAACTTAACCGTAAAAAAGGACAGAATCTGCCAGGCCCTGAAGATTTTATTCTCACATTATATGTTGACAGCGGTCAAAATGACCTCCTTATACTCCCCAATCACAGAACGATAAAATTTAAGAACTATCCAGGCCTAGAAAAAATTCTGGATAAACTCACTGATATTTTTAATATTGAAGCAGATACAATAAAGCCTGCCCTCTATCTCAATAAAAGACTTTTAAAATCAAAATCCAGAAGTCTTAAAAGTTTCTTTCTGTACGGTGAGAATAAAAAACTATATTTCATAACTATGAAACCATCTTTCATAGGTTTTACTACCTATGCCAAATCCGTGGATAGAGAATATTTAAACACGGACATAAACATATTCCATAAATTTTTAATGGAAAAAATTTCTGCCTTGTATAAAATTGCAAAAATTGATTATACTCATTCCATAGATAATGTTATAGATAATATCGACCGCAAGAAATTTGATATTGGAGTATTGTTAAATACACCTACGGTAAAAGAGCTGGAAAGAATCTGTATGTCCGGACATCTGATGCCGCATAAATCTACTTACTTTTATCCCAAACCCTGTACCGGTCTGGTCATGTACAAGTTTGACAGGTAATCATCGCTACTTAATCATAACTACTTATTTAGATCATAGGAAATTGCCAAACAAATCTAAAATGAAAACGGTGAAATATATTCTCCCTCTTTATTTTTTAGATTCTCAAGCCTTGTTTTCTGCTCTTTGAGGATTTCGAATAATATATCAGGAACACCGGAACCCAAATCATTATAAATTTTTATAATTCTATCTATTTTTGAAAGATTTTCAGGAACTCTTAAAGTAAATTGCCTAATATAATCTTTCTTTACATAATCCTTCCCAAGAACAGCTTTAAACAGTATTTTAAGATCTTCATATTCTGGAATAAAACCTGTACCAACATTAATTGCCTTTACCTCTTCATGAACACGGAGCTCCATCCACTTAAGCCATATCCTTTTATCAGTCTTTTCATTTAAATAATTACCATTACTGTCCTTCAAAAAATAATTAACACTAAATATTTTAGGTGGATTTTCCAGCGACTCTCCAAATTCAAGATTAATATCTATATATTTACTAACAGGGATTGATAGAAAATCCAGATTTGACATAGGATTAAATTTTCTTATACCTGTTTTACCAAGAGTAGCTGCAGTTGTTTCTGACTCTATGGACGCGCCCATGCTTATAATCCCATGAACCCAATTATATGCCTCCTGCACCGGTACCAGCGTATCCGAATCCCTTCCTCCGTATATTATGCCCTTGATTTCAACACCGTCGGGATTATCATAATTTATATCAAGATTATATAAATTTTTAAGATTAACTGTAAATCTTGCATTCTTATGAGAAGGAGCTATCTCTTTTCCTTCAGAGTCTTTCTTTCCCGGATACCACTCACCTGAATGATTTATTCCTTTTTCAGGTACATCTCCAGGTTTTCCTACCCAGCAGACATCTCCATCTTCTGCTACCAGTACATTGGAGAATATAATTTCATTTGGTTCATTTAGAACTTTCCATATGGATGGATCATCATCCGGGTTAATATCTTCTATTATTCCAAAAATTCCTATTTCCACATTAACAGCATATACCTTATTTTCAATTTTCTTAATATAGACAATATCATCACCGACTATTGTCTCCCCAGGAATCATTGCTGTAGAAGTCTTCCCACACATTGATGGAAAAGCTCCGGCAAAATATGTTACTCTGCCCCCAGGACCATGTATTCCGGAAATAAACATATGTTCAGTTAACCAATTTTCTTTTGAAGCTCTGTTTATTCCAAGACGCATAGCAAGTTTCTTATGCCCAATGGTATTCCCACCGTACTGAGTATTTACAGAATATACAATATCTTCTTCGGTATCCATGTATATTCTTCTTTTATCAATATTTACACTTACTCCATCTTTAATTTCTCCAGCCGAATGTACAAATTGGAAAAAATCTTTATAATTTCCAAGCCTTCTAAATTCTTCATATCCGGGTCTGTAAAGTATAATTTCAGAATGTGCTACATAACTTGAATCCGTTAACTGAATAGCAGGAATTGCGAATTTAGAATTAGCCGGTCCTAAACAGAAAAAAAGTATATATAATTCTCTGTCATGCATTATGTCTTCCATAATACTTAAAATTTCTTCAAGTCCCCTTTCTTTGTCTATTGTATTCAGGCCAGACCCTAAACAAACTCCTTTTGGAACCATCAACCTGGTATGTTCTTTATCTCTACCCTGATCATAATAACCATCAAAATGAACCTTATGTCCTTCCATTGAAAGTTTCTTTTCTTCACCGTCACTTATAGTTTTATTCCTTATATAATTAAAATCATTTTCAGAATCTTCACAAATAAAGATTGTTTTAGGATTTAAAAGCTTAATAAATTTTACAATGAACTTAAAAAGATAATTATTTTCTATTTTAACTATTTTTTCGAAATTTTCCCTGTCACATTTTTCCTTTATTATTTCCAAATCTTTACTCATTATTTTCCTCCGGTATAATTTTTATAAATAATATTATTTTTTTCTCTCTAAAACTTCCATCTTTTTAAATATCCAATAAAAATACACTCTTATTTTAATAAATTAAATATTTTTATGATTATACTAAATAATTTTATAAAAATATAGTTATTTAAATAAATATTTATAAAATTTAAAAAATTTTCAAAAAATATGTAAAATAATTTTATTTCAGATAATATTTTATAAAAATCCTATCATTTTAAAAAATTTTAAACAATTAATTACTAAAAAGCTGGAAAATTTAATTTTTTTATAACCTATTATAAAAAACAGCGTCTA
>JABMRD010000116.1 GCA_013202875.1 Actinomycetota bacterium
AATAATCAGTATGGTAATAAAACAACCTCTGGCTTTATTCATATCTTACTTATTCTCCATATCAAGGTAATTATTTATATTCTGCATATCCGGTATGGGATAAATAATACAGAGTGTGTAGTAATTTTTCAATAGGATCAGTTGCCTCAATTCTTACATTTGGAGGAGTCTTTATGGGAACTGAAGTGTAATTTATTATTACTTTAACACCAGCTTCAACTAAAATATCAGTAACTTTTTGCGCAGAACCGGGAGGAACAGCCAGTATTGATATTTTTATATTCTTTTTTTTAAATATATCCTTGACCTGTCCTATATCCAGCACTTCATACCCTGATATAAGCTTACCTATTACTTCGGGTTTATTATCAAATACATTTTCTATCTTGAAGCCAAATCTATCCAGCATCTTATATTTTAAAATCGCCTTACCTAAATTACCTGCACCAATTAAAGCAATGCGGGCAGATCTATCATAACCTAAAATCTTATTAAATGAACTAATGAGGCCATCTATATTAAACCCAACACCTCTTTTACCTTTTATCTTAAAATATATTAAGTCTCTTCTCACCTCCGCACTATTAACCCCTGTATTACTACTTATATCCCCGGAGGTTGCAGTTCTTTTACCCAGCTCCTTTAACTGCACTATATATTTTAGATATTGAGATAATCTTGAAATAACACCTTCAGAATATATTTTCTCTGCCATCTGTAAAATCTATTCCCGATAAATTTTTTATAAAAATATTATTAAAGATTGAAATAAAACTTTGTATCATAATTGTAACAGTATGCTCAACCTTTTACAATAACCTGCATAATTAGTATAGATAGGATAGCTAAACACTTATTTTGAAATTATAGATTCCATTTTCCTTTATGAAGATACTGCCGCAATTCTTACATTTAATTTTATTTTTATCAAAAAAAAGGGAATCCTTTCCGCAGGAGGTGCAGATTAAAATATCTTCCAAAACCACTTTCTTGTTACCGGCAGTACCTTCAGGCTCCTGTCCACTTAAAACACTTTTTAAAAAAACACTTGGTCCAAAAAGGGCAAAGGAAAAGAATTTCTGATAAATTTTTTCAAAGAATATAAGGGTTTTTGTACCCGGAAATTTCTTTAAAAGACTAAGCCTGAAGTTAGATACACTTATTAATTTTTTTACTGTAAAGTTCCTTCTTTTTAGTAAGTCTACTATATACTTCGGGTGAAAATTCAGTATGGTCTCTCCTATCTGTGAAGGTATTAAATTAAACGGAGATGTATCCATCCTGCCGGTAGTAAACCTTAATATATTTTTAAGATTTCTTTTATTGGCAAACTCTAGAAAATAAAGCCCCCTATCTCGTAGTATTCTTGTAACTTCATTAAAATACTTTTCAGGATTATCAAGATGATGCACCATCCTGACGGTAAGTATTACATCCGCACAACTAGATTTTACCGGAAGAGAAGCCGCATCAGCAGCAATAAAATGTATTAATGAAAGCTTTTCCGGGTCATTTTTTAAAAAGGTTTCTATCTTGTTTTTAGCATCCCTTAAATTTTTAATCGAATAGTCAATCAGCACTATAGTCCCGAAATCTTTATATTCATTAAACAGCCTGCCATAACCGCAGCCGATATCAAAAAATAACTTATTATCCCCATCAACTCCGGCAAGCAGTCTTCTTAAAGCCAGTCTTTCAGCTCTATCTTCGTATAGTCTTTTATTATCTTCCCAGAACTGGCTGTAATCATAACTTTCGTAATCTGATTTTCTAAATCCCACTCTTCGATACCCTTCTATTTTTCCAGACATGATCTGACTAATTATACTATAATTAATACGAAATAATTATAGCCATAATAGAAAGCCTCTAATATGTTAGAGGCTTTCTAAGCTTTAAATCACTTAAGCTAATTCTAATTCAGTTATCACTGCCTTAAAACCCTATGCAGTCTTTGACTTAACCTTATCCTTCTTTAAACTACTGCCTTCTTCTGTTTCTATGACATCTTTCTCCAGAATTTTTATCTGGTTAAATTCTAGGCTTGCTGCTACCGTATCGGCGGTGATATTGGTAATATTATATTTCTTTCCTTCTTTGCTTTCCCAGCTCCTTAAGTTAAGGTGACCGCTCAGCAGGACCCTGTCCCCTTTTTTCAACGCAGCAGCACAATTTTCAGCAAGATTGTTCCAGGTGGTGACATTAAAAAAATCCACCATCTCGGACTCTTTACCATTTTTATCGGTCCACTTCTTATTCACGGCAATCCCCATCTCGGTAATGGCTATTCCCTCATTGGTGTATTTTATTTCAGGATCACGGGTTAGATTTCCAAGTAAGTACATGTTGTTTACATAATTCATAAATCCTCCTATCTTTATAAACTATTGGTAAATAAATTTCTTCAAGAATTTTAGTAACTGAAATTATACCTATTGCAGTAGTTAAATTGCCCGTCCCATGGATATACGACTTTAGCTTTAGAGGTTGACCTGACGCTGCTGTATTTTGGAATAAATTTATCCGCCAGAATAAAATCAAGTTTTCTTTCCGCAGTAACCAGCACCTCATCATAGTCATACCTGCATTCAACAAGAATACAGTTATTTTTACGGACCACCTCTTCGGCAAATTTATTGCAATTCAGATTCTCAAAAAATAACAAATTTTGCGCAACAGCCAGCGAAGCAGCATCTGAAGCATTCTTTGTTTCCTCTCTTGCTATAAAAATCCGGCAGAGATCAAAAATAAGCAAGAATAAAACCATAAATATTACTACCACAGTTAACGTTAAAAAAGAAATATTCCCTTTATTTCTCGCCTTTAAATTCTCTAGTAACATTCCATCCTCATATTACTTTTGGCTTTTATTAAAATATCCCTGCCCATAAATATTTCCAGCAAGCGGGCAATACCTGTACATTTATAAGAAAGAGCCACTTCAACCATATCTCCAACTCTTCTGGAAGAACTATTGCCCGGAGTAATTTGTATATTAAGCATATCCTGGTCAAGGCTTGAACAGACTTCCCTTATACATCTGTAAGCTTCCTGGCTGGAATTTGTAGTGGTAACTACTCTTGCTCCCTCACGGGATGCCTGTTCCAATATATTTTTCTGGTAAACGAGTAAACCAAAATGGGAAACAGTTAAAATTATTAAAACCATAAAAGGAATAATAAGAGTGAATTCCAGCGAGGCCTGGCCTTTTGACCTACCGGTTAATATTCTTAAAGTTTTTTTATCTTTATTTATTCCTGACATAATTTTTAAAACAAAACTGTTTCCCATTTTTTCCATTTGCAATGAATAACTCGCGTTTCAAGGATTTTCTAAACCATAGAAGCTATCTTATCGAATACCTTTGCAACAATATCTACTATATAGGGCCTTCCAACTGCAATTAAAATTGTGCTTATTACCACTGCAACTATTGTAACCAATGCATACTCAAGAGTAGACTGGCCTTTCTGGCACCAGAATTTTACTCTACCACCTTTCTTTTTTATTTTTATTTTATTCACCTCCTCCTGTAAAAATTAGAATTAAATATAAGACTGCCCACCTCCTTTCTAAAATTACATACACCTTTGTGCTTATGCTTATTTAACTATATTACTAATTTAACATATTTAACCAAATGTGTAAATACATAAATTTATTTTTAATTGAGTTTATTTAAAAATTCCGTGCTTTAAGACATTTTATTAATTTAAGGCTAAAAAAATCAGAACTTCAGGATATTTCCTCCTATTGAAAATATAAGCGGTCCTCCCACCAGTATTATAAAAGAAGGCAGAATTAGAAAGACCAGCGGAAATAAAGTTAGTATGGTTATCCTCCTGGTTTTTCTTTCAATATCTTGATACGCCTCAAACTTCATATGTTTTGATTTCTGTTTTAATATTTCATTTATTGAAGAACCATATTTTTCTGCCTGAATTAAAAGAAAAATAAAATTTTTAAAATCCTCTGAACTGCTTTTATCTATTAAATTTCTGTAAGCTTCAAACTTCCCTATACCAATATCTACATCTTTTATAAAATTTGAAAACTCTGCACAAATGCTCCCCCTGTATTTTTCAATTACAATTTTTATGGCATTATAAATATTTTGCCCTGATAATGTAGCTACCGACAACAGATCAATAACATATGGTAAATCTTTATCTATTTCTTTTTGCCTTCCATGCCTGAAACTTCGCAGCAGTAGATTCGGAATAAAATAGCCTGCCGCTCCTCCTGTGATACTTAAAACAACCGAGTTTACGGGGTTATTACCAACAAGACCGCCTGCAATCATAAATAAAACAAATAAAATTGCCTTGTATCCTATAAGAGATTCCAGAGTAAGAGATATTTTGTTTTCAAATTCCAATAATTTTAAAAGTTCCGTATTTTCTTTTTTGATTTTAAACCAGTACTTCCCAATTAGGAGCCTTCCAATTTTATGAGAAATAGAATTCATTTTATTTACAAATCCATCAACAATCTTTTTCCTTTTGGGATGATTTCTAATTTTTCCGGCCTGGTAATAACCTTTAATTTTAATAAGATAAAATATGCCTGAACATAGAAATAAGTAATATGAGAATACGATTAAATATATAAACATACTTTAAACCTGATCACTTTCCAATATTGATGATTTTCTTCATTACTATCACTCCTGCAATTTCCAGAACTCCTCCTATAAAAAGTAAAATAACTCCAGGACCGGTAGAAAAAAAATCCACTACAGTTTTATTCATAAAAATATATAATAAAATCAGAACTATAATAGGAAATATGGAGATAATATTCCCGGAATATCTGCTTTGCAGGCTCATTGTCTTTACTTGTGACTTTAATTTCAGGTTATGGCGCATACTGTCAGCTATATTATCAAGTATGGATATCAAATCCCCTCCTATTTTATTATTAATCTTTAAGGAACTGACAAGGAGATTAGCTTCCCTGCTTCTGCATTTTTCTGAAAATCTATCCAGGGCTTCATCAAGAGTAGAATTAAGCTCCAGTTCATTTGCCACTTCCAGCAAATGGATTCTGAGAGGATCTTTAAACCAATTAGCAGAATCTTTAAATATACTTCTCACTGTTTTCCCTGCTTTTAATAGAACTGTCATATTACTTATAAATTCAATCAGTTGATTGTGAAGAAGTTCCTTCCTTTTCTCTTCAAACCCGTTTAGCAGATCCAGAATATAAATTTCCAGACATAAACCAACAAACAAACTAAAAATAATATTTCTAGATAATAAATAAAAAACCAGGGTTAGGACAATAAATATAAACAATGACAGTATCCTTCTACCGGTCCCATATATATTAATAAGAAATTTTATTACTTTAGACTCTCTGTAATTTCTATTTCCATATGAGATTTTTCTTTTTAGGCTAAATACAGGAACTGCTTTTTTCAACCCGTAAAGCAAGGATATTATTGTCAGAACTGAAACAGTAGAAATTAATATTTCATCCCAGATCATCTTTAAAATTAAGTCCCTTACTTTTTATTTTATCCATAAATGTTGGTGTATAGCCGGTATAAACAATATCACCGCTGCAGGACCCATTATGCTCATTATTCTCATTATCATTTATCCCGGTATCTTCTGTCCTGTATTTAAAAATATCTTTTACTTCTAAAACCGTATTGTTTCCAATAAATTCATTTTTGTTTATCAACTCACTTACTTCTAGTAAAATCCTTCTGCCATTTTTTAGTTTTCCTAAATGAATAATCATATCTATCGAAGATGCAATCATCCTCCTTGCAGTGGAAGGATTTGAGTTCAGACCTGACATCAGTATCATTGTCTCCAATCTTGTGACAAGATCTTTTGGTGAATTAGAATGAACAGTAGTCATAGAACCACTATGGCCTGTATTCATAGCCTGGAGAACATCCACAGCTTCTGCTCCCCTGATCTCGCCTACTATAATTCTATCCGGCCTCATCCTCAGGGAATTTCTGACCAGATCCCTGATGGTTATCTTTCCCTTCCCCTCAAGATTTGGGGGCCTGCTTTCAAGTTTAACTATATGGGGTAAATTTAAATTTAATTCCAGTGTTTCTTCAATAGTTACAATTCTCTCATCCGGCTGGATAAAATTAGAAATAATATTCAAAAAAGTTGTCTTACCGGTGGATGTGGCTCCACTGACTATTATATTCAATTTACTTTCCACACAGACTTTAATAAAATCAGCAACTTTTTTATTTATCATGCCTTCCTTTTTTAAACTTTCTATATCCATAATGTTTTTTTTAAATTTTCTTATAGTAACTACTACATCATTTATGGTTATCGGGTTTAAAACTACATTAATTCTTGACCCATTCTTAAGTCTTGCGTCCACCATTGGAGAACTCTCATCCACCCTTAAGCCCAGAGGACTCAATATTTTATCAACCATGTTTCTGATATGATTATTATCTCTAAAAATAATTTCCGTTTTCCTGATAGCATCATCTTCTTCAATATAAACTTCGTTAAAATTGTTAATCATGATCTCAGTTATTCTGTCATCATTTATAAGGAAGCTGACCGGTCCGAAACTAAAACTATCTTCATAAATCTCTCTTACCATTCTGCAAATTTCTTTTTGACTGATTATAATTTTTTCTTCCTCTACTATTTCCATCAAATACTTATCAATTCTTTTTAACCCTGCCTCGGGTAAAAGCTTGCCAAGATCAACTGCTTTAATCTTTTTTAATATTTTCTTGCTTAAATAATTTGATATGTCAATATCGCCATCGATCGAGTTCATAAAATTAGATCCTCATATATCTTTTTAGAAAAAGCAGAGATATTATTTACGATTCTAAGATTGTAATTAAAAATGGAATCGGGCCCCCTGTTCAATATTAAAAACTCAATATCCCTATCATAAGGAATAAAAGCATTTATGGGATAGTTTAAGATACTATTTAGACCTGCTGGTGAAATGGCGGGCCTGGTGTTAAATTTATTTATCAATATATCGAAATCATAAGAAGATCCATCATAAATTATATTATTTATAAGCACACTTAAATTATTTACCGAAATCAGATCAGGTAAAGAAATAAAAACAAATTTATCAACAAAATCCTTTAAACAAATTTTACTCTGTGTAAGTAGATAATTCGGAAAGTCTATGCAGATAATATCAAAATGCTCTTTGAGCACGTCTAAAAGTTTCTCTAAATAATCTTTGCAAACAATTTTATTTTTTTCGATTTTTATTGGAGGCAATATTAAATTTAAACTGTTTTCAAAGTTGACTACAAGTCTTCTTAAAATTGAAATATCCAGTTCATTTATAACTTCTTCAATATCCCCCAGATCTCTATAGCTATCATCCGTCAGGTTAAAAACCAGCCTGCTGTCCTTTTTTCCGATATTTAAATCCAGTAGAAGTATATTCTTTGTAGTTTCCCTGGCGAGATAAGTTGAAACACAATAAGTTATAAAGCTGCAGCCGCAACCCCCTTTACTTCCTGAAAATAATACAATTTTCGATTCATCTCCATTTATTTTATTCATTCATTTTACCTCCCTGGCGCCTTTCATTTAAATTAATAAATTAAAATATAAAAAACTTTAGGTAAATAAATTTTAACTGACGGTTTATAAGTTATTTTTTGGGACAAATTGATAAATTTAAAACTCCTCTCTCCAATACCAAAAAGACTTCTTCCACTTCAGATTTACTTAGATAAAAAGTTATAATAACGAGCTTTCCGTAATTGGAGTTAACTGAACTGCCGGTAAACATCGAACCTAACAGGAAATCTCCACTATCATTTTCACCACTGGAATAACTTTCTTCCGGACTGCTGCCAATTAATATTATTTCCTTTTCAGACAGGACTGTTTCTGAATAAAGAATGCTATTTTCTTGTTCATAATAAGTTGATATCAAATCAACTTTATCTCCTTCTTCCAGCAATGACTTATCGCCAAAAAAGTTTACTGGAATGCTGATTGCTCTTAAATCATAAGGAATATACGATGAGAAGCTGAGATCAAAATAGTTATTGGAATTTACACCTCCAAGCTTATCTTTTCTAATGATTTCACCTTCTAAAATGTCACTTGCAGCCTTCTTACCTATAATTTTATCCTCATCTATAATAAATTTTTCACTGAATACATCCCCGGGTATTTTTTGCGCTTCTATTAATTCTCCAGTAATTTCCTCATCTTTCTTAATATCAGTTTTGGCTATGAATATCTGATTATAACTGGTATCCTCTGAAATCTTCGTCTTTAAATTACTTACATACCAGAAAACAAAAATCCCGCCTATAACAGCAATGATTATAAAAATAATGCTTAGCATTCTTTGTTTAATAATTAAGGATATCCTATTCATTCTACCCAGGCCTTTTATTACTTTTTTAATAATCGTATTTAAATATAACGCTATAATAGATTTTGAATATAAACATAATAACACTTTTAATCAATTGTGTAAATATGTAATAATAAAAAACCTGAGCGCCCTGGCTCCTTAGTAATACTGCCCAACAGTGCTATAATTATCGGGTATAGCAATAATTCATTTTATATTGTTATAAAGGTTTAAATTATGAGCAACACCTATCATTTATTTAAAGAAGGTAAAAAATTATCAGAAAGCGGTAAATTTTTAGAAGCAATAATGCTCCTGGAGAAAGCTAAAAATTATGAACCCGAAAAAGGTTCTATAAGAGAAGTTCTTGCCAGCGCATATTATAATTGTGGTTTTTACAGCTCTGCCAAAAAGAACTTCATAATGGCTCTGGAAATAGATGCAGCCAATGATTTTGCGCATTATGGATTGGGTTTGTGTTTGATTAAAGAAAAAAAATTAACCAAAGCAGTGGGACACTTTAAAATTGCATTTTTTATGAAGCCCACTTCTGAAAAATATAAGGAGATATTAAGTAAATTTACATAAATTGTATAATTTGATGCTTTCCATCAGGTTTCAAATTGCACTAAATCTCCAACTTCTAAAGAAGCCTTTTCTATGGTTCCTGATTTTAGCTCTAATGCGTAGCAGGCATTCCTTATAAATGGAGTTGCTCTAAAAGGTTTAATATTATGGTAAATGGCTAAAACTAAATTCTTTTTATCCAGAAATATCACATCTATGCTATATCTCATCCAGAAAGTGTGAATGCTGCTGCAGTTTTCTATAAGAAATCCCTCTTTATCCTTTAACTTTTTTCTTATTATCAGACCAAACAATTTACTAAAAAAATTATTTGCTTTTATCACTCTGGATGCAATTAGTTCTTCCACCCTGCTGGAACTATCTTTAACTGCTCTCATTGAATTTGCATAATCCTTAAACTGCAGTGCTTGTTTACCCTTCCGTTACTCTATAATTTTAAAAGTCTCAATAGTCTTATCAAAAGCCTGCATATCCTGGTCAAATTGTTCTACCACCGCAGTAAAAGTCAGAACCCAAAAATCCGAACCGTTCTTTATTATATACTGAGCCATTTTCGTTTCGACACTCTCAACTGTTTGTTCAAATATTGTCCTGCCCACTTCTTCATAATTGCCAATCGGGACAATATCTTCTTCAATAATGTTAAACGTATATCCTGCTTTCTCATACGCTTCTGCAACATTTTTATATGATAGATCCGTATATTCATCAAGTGATAAAAAAGCTGCAGAAGAATCACCCGCAATATTAAAAGTACTTACACTACCACCTGAATCAGCCGTTTCTGTATCATATCCCCAGAATAAAAAAGTAGATAGACTTGCTTCCACTTGTTCGGCCAATTGCTCCTGATCCATCTCTTTGAGGTTTTTAATTATAGGATCGAGTTCATCTTTTCTGCCACCTTCCCATTTTTCCGGTAAAGATAATTCAAAATCGCTTCCAACAAACTCTGCTTTGGTAGGTTGTGCTGCTGCTGTCATTGTACAGCCCACCCCAACTAAAACCATTGATAATGTAATGATAATTACAATTAATATTAACAAAAACCTTTTCATAACCTTCTCCTCGTTTTTTAAACCCCTGTCTTAAATAGGTATATTATATCAATTTTAATAACACTTGTTAGTCCTATTTACAATTAGAATGCTCTTTATCTTTAATGATTTACTTTAGATTGTTCTAAAAACCATTGATATAGCTCAGGATTATTATAGGTTTCAGTCCAACAATCATGTTCCAATTCAGGATAAAGCGTAAACTTTACATTTCCATTACAATTTTTTAATGCTTTAAATCTCTATTTTATACAGAAAAATCCAGCCTGGAGGTATGACATCCAGAATATTTCAACTATCCTGAACCCGACAGAATTAAGCAACTCAAGATGCTCGCTTACCCTTATCGGAAAATATTTCACACCAAACCTTTTTCTATGTTCGGCCACAGCTCTTTTGCTTCTGCCTTTCAATAATTGAAAGTTCGTCCACCTGTCCAGCTGAAAATCCAATACCTCATCATTTTCAGGTCTTATATTTTCAAATGTAACATATATTCCATTATCTTTTAAAAGTCTATAGCAATTATCGGTGGCCTTTATTCTATCTTCCCTATTTAAATAATGATGTGTTTGTATAGCGGTTATTACATCATATTCTTTTTGCCTTACCAATTTCATATTTTCGGTCCCGACAGGATCCAGATATTCTATATTTTTATAATCCTTAAGTCTTTTCTTTACTATCATTAACATTTCGCTTGAGGGGTCCGAAAGTATAAATTTACAGTCTTTAAATATAGCAGCTGCTTTTTCTATTAAAAAACCTGTCCCGCAGCCTGTATCCATCCATTTTTTTACATTGGGCTTAATAGTTTTAATAAGATTAATTGTTTCCTCATGGAAAAACTCATAAAACGGTATAGTCTTCCTGACTTTACAGTCATATTCTGATGATTTATGCGGTGTTTTGTTATCGCTTGTTTCTCTCTCATTC
>JABMRD010000117.1 GCA_013202875.1 Actinomycetota bacterium
GGCCATAGTTCTGGACGAGTATATTGAATCTGCTCCCTATATAAAAGTTCCTATCACTGATGGATCTGCAGAAATTACCGGTATAGACAGTATAGATGAAGCAAAAAATATTGAACTTGTTCTCCAGACAGGAGCATTGCCCATAAGTTTACAGATAGAAGATAGCAGTACTGTAGGGCCCACTCTTGGAATGGATTCTTTATACAAGGGTCTTTATGCCGGAATAATTGGCTTTATTCTAATTATAGTATTTATGTTATTTTATTATAAGGGTTTGGGGATTTATTCGGCTTTGGGCATGATAATCTATATTATAATATTCTGGGGTATTCTTGCTGGAATTGGCGCAGTTCTGACACTGCCGGGAATTGCCGGAATTATATTGACTATAGGTTTGGCTGTGGATGCAAATGTTATTATTTTTGAAAGAATAAAAGAAGAGATATTAAAAACTAAATCTCCAAGAATCGCTATTGGCGACGGTTTCAAGAATGCGCTAAGAACTATTATTGATTCTAATGTAACTACTTTAATTACTGCAGCTGCATTATACCGGTTCGGTACCGGGCCAATAAAAGGTTTTGCAGTTACTTTAAGTCTTGGTGTTGTAATAAGTATGGTAATCAGTCTTCTATTTACCAGATCCATTATATTTATGACGGCCGGTATCCCCAGAATGGCCACGCCCGGATTTTTAGGTGTTAGAAGAAGGAGTAGTGAGTAGTATTTGAAGTTCAAAAATTATAATTTTAACTTTATCGGAAAAAGGAAAATATGGTTTATTATCTCTTCAGCGATAATAGCAGTCGGTATTGTTGGTTTTATAATTCAGGGTGGCTTTAACTTAGGCATTGATTTTCTTGGCGGCTCTTTAATAGAGGTAGAATTTGAAAGGGATGTAGATGTTGCTGAGGTACGCAGTGTTATGAATGATATAGGTTTGGGAAATGCCATACTTCAAAAAACCGAATCAAATAGATTCATTATTAGAACTAGAGCCAGGGAGTTAGGAACACCTATCAGTACCGGGGGGAAAAAAGAAATTTTAAATTCTTTAGATGAGAAAATAGGATTATTAACTAAAGTTCCACTTCAGGATAGAATTGTAGACGCTGGTTTTAGTAAACAAATAACCAAAAATGCCTTAATAGCAATTGGTATCAGTATTATTGGAATTTTAATATATATTTGGATTAGGTTTGAGCTCAGATTTGGCGCTGCAGCAATTTTGGCTCTGGTACATGATGTGCTGGTGACCCTTGGGGTATATGCTATTTTGCAGCGTGAAATCAATACCGCAACCATAGCGGCAATACTTACTATAATTGGTTATTCATTAAATGATACCATTGTTGTTTTTGACAGGATAAGAGAAAATACTCCCAGGGCCGGAAAATTGGGTTACTCTAAAGTAGTAAATGATTCAATAAATATAACCTTAACCAGATCGATAAATACTTCTCTTACTACTATGATTCCGGTAATTTTACTTCTCATATTAGGAACTACAGTATTAAAGGATTTTGCATTAGCGCTTACTATTGGAATAATAACCGGAACATATTCATCTATATTTTTTGCCAGCCCTGTTCTGGTGGCGTGGAACAATAAGTTTCCAAGGTATAAAAAATAAAAATGACAAATTTTCCTGCTAATTGGCAATGCAGAGTAAGTAAAAAAGTTAATGAAAAACTCTCAACAAGAATTGGTTATAGTCCGGCTTTAATAAATATACTTGCTGGTAGAAACATAAATACCGAAGAAGAAATAATATCTTTCCTGAATCCAACCTTTAAGCAATTGCGCGACTTTAGAATGCTTCCAGGTATCAGTATAGGTACCGGGAGAATACTAAAAGCAATCTACAGAAAAGAAGATATATTAATATTCGGAGATTACGACGCAGATGGAATTATCAGCGCTTCACTTATATATAACTTCCTGAAGAAGTTAGACTTAAATGCGGAGGTCTATATTCCTGACAGGTTTAATGAAGGCTATGATTTGAGACTTGATTTTTATAAAAAGATTTCTGCAAGTGGCAAGTATAGTTTGATGATATGTGTTGATTGCGGTACAAATAGCGCAGAAGTACAAAAATTTATTCAAGATAGCCCGGGTCCCGATGTAATAGTTTGTGATCATCATAACCAATCAGTTGATTTTGATTTAAAGCAGGAGAATTATATAATAATTAATCCCAGGCTTAAAGGTTCTGTATATCCATTCGAACATTTAAGTGGTGCCGGTGTTACTTTTAAATTTATTATAAGCATTTTGAGCGAACTGGATGAGGACTATAAGAAAAAATTTAAAAAAGACTATCTGACCAATCTTCTGGATCTTGTTGCCATATCAACTATTGCAGACATAATGCCCCTGGTTGATGAAAATAGAGTAATGGTTAAAAAAGGTCTTAAAATACTTAATAGAACTGTCAACCCCGGCCTTAAAAAAATGATAAACGCAGTAATAAAGGATAAGAAAAATATAAGTGAATACGATATAGGATTTATAATAGCTCCCAGACTGAATGCTGCTGGCAGAATAAAAAATGCAGAAAGCAGTTTTAATCTTTTAAGTAAAGAAGGAGATATTTTAGATAAAATAATAAATGACCTTAATTCTTTTAATGAAGAGAGAAAGAATATCCAGAAAAACATATTAAATGAAATAATTGAAAATAATGATTTTGATAAAATTGTTAAGGAAAAGAAAATATTTATAGATAAATCAAAAAACTGGAACGAGGGAGTGCTGGGAATAGTGGCTTCTGATATTGTAAAAAGATTTAATATTCCTGCCATTTTATTTAAAGAAATAAAAGGGAAACTAAAGGGTTCCGGAAGAAGCACTGATAAATTTGATTTATACGGAAATCTTGTTTCTCTTGGTGATTTATTTGAGAATTTTGGGGGACACAGACTGGCTTGCGGGATAAGTATGAATGTTTTAAATTTTAAAACTTTTTATAAGAAGATGTTAGGAATTGCTGATAAAAATATTAAGGATGGGGATACTCAAAAAAAATTTGCCTATGATCTGGAATTAAATTTTAGAGATATAAATAAGAAAATTTTAAACGAAATTAATTTACTCAAGCCTTTTGGAGCAGGTAATCCTGAACCCAGTTTTACAACAGGAAACTGTACTATCATAGATTTTCATTATTTAATGGAAGAGAGACATGTAAAGTTAAAACTCAAGCAGTCCGGCAGGGTATTTGATGCTATAATGTTTAAAATAGATAGAAGAGTCAAGGAGAAGGTAATAACCGGTAATAAGATTAATATATTATACAAAATTGAAGAAAATATTTGGGGTGATTTTAAGACCATACAACTTGTGATATTGGACCTATTTTAGTAACAAAAATGGGAACCGCTTCCTAATATTGGGATACACGGTAATTTATTGCTGTGAGGATGTCACAGAAGCCGAAAATGTTTTATAATAATAATAATTTTTTAATTAAAAATGAAGAAAGATGAGTTTAGAACTGAATAGTAAAATTAAGAATATAAATACCGATCTTATATATAATAAGTTAGTAAAAAAAATTAAAGCCTACAATCCTGACGTAGATGAAGAATTGCTGCATAAGGCTTATCTGATTTCAAAAAAATATCATCAAAACCAGTATAGAAAATCTGGTGAGCCTTTTGTGGTTCATCCTCTTGGAGTAGCTGGAATACTGGCGGATATTGAGCTGGATCAGATATCTATCGTGTCAGCGATTTTACATGATGTGATAGAAGATACGGATTATAGTCTGGAAATGGCTAAAAAAGAATTTGGGCAAAAGATTGCAAATATTATAAATGGGGTTACAAAATTAGATAAAATAGTTTTTACCAGCAAAGAAGAGCAGCAGGTAAGCAATATAAGAAAAATGATAATCGCAATGTCTGAAGATGTGAGGATAATACTGGTAAAGCTTGCTGACAGACTCCATAATATGCGTACCCTATTCTCGCTGGATGAGGAAAAAAGACGTATAAATTCAATAGAAACTCTTGAAGTTTATGCGCCAATTGCCCACAGATTGGGAATATATCAAATAAAATCAGAATTGGAAGATTTAAGTTTTAAATACCTGTATCCGAAAGAGTACGTGAAAATAAAGAATATGTTCGATGAGAAGTTGGAAGAAAGAAAGTCATTGATTGACGGGGCCATAAAAATAGTGAGTAAAAAAATAAAGGAAGTAAAGATTCCTGTTGATATAAGCGGGAGAATTAAAACTTATTATAGTGTTTATAATAAAATTACAAAACAAAATAGAAAATTTGAAGACATTTATGACATAGTTGCAATTAGAATTATAGTAAGCGATATTAAAAGCTGCTATGCTGTCCTCGGAGTAATACATTCATTGTGGAAACCTGTACCAGGAAGGTTTAAAGACTTAATAGCCAATCCCAAATTTAATATGTATCAATCTCTCCATACCACAGTTATTGGAACAAAGGGTAAGCCTCTGGAAATACAGATAAGAACATTTGATATGCATAAATTTGCAGAATATGGTATTGCTGCACACTATAAATATAAGGAAGGCGGGTTTAAAAAGCCCAGCGAATTCGATAAAAGGGTGGAATGGATAAGACAAATACTGGACTGGCAAAAGGAACTTAAGGATCCCCGCGATTATATGGAATCACTGAAACTGGATTTATTTGAAAAAGAAGTATTTGTATTTACTCCAAAAGGAAAAGTAGTAAATTTGCCAAGGGGTGCCACTACTATTGATTTTGCATATCAGATACACACTGATATTGGGCATAACACAATAGGTTCAAAAATAAATGGAAATATGGTTCCTATTGAGACCGTCCTGGGAAATGGTGATATTGTAGAAATTATAGTTTCAAAAACTAAAAAGGGACCCAGTAGAGACTGGCTCAATGTTGTTAAAACCTCAAGAGCGCGCAATAAGATAAAACAATGGTTCAGTAAAGAGCAGAGACAGGAAACATATAATGCAGGTAGAGATATAATGTTAAAAATTTTAAGGAAAAACAGTCTTTCTTTTAAAAGTGTGCCAGCAGAAATTTTTGAAGAAGTGGCAAAAGAGATGAATTTTGAGAAAGTGGACGCACTGTTCAGGGGTATTGGTTCACATAAGATATCGGCGCACCACGTTTTTACCAAAATAGTAAAAAAATTGAGCCAGGCAGAGCCTAAAAAAGAGTTAACTATTGAAGATATACACAAAAAGGAAGCTGAGAAAAAAGAAAGCAGCGGCATTAAAGTCAGTGGTATGGAAGAAGTGCTGGTAACTATTGCAAAGTGCTGTAATCCTGTTCCAGGAGATAATATCGTGGGCTATATTACAAGAGGGAAAGGGATTTCAGTTCATAGGAGTGACTGTAATAATGTTAACACTTTAATGAGTTCTGAAAAGCAAAGATTTATTGAAGTCGTCTGGGATAAAAAGGCTCCTTATAAATTTAGTGCTGAAATACAGATTGAAGCTCTGGACAGAACTAAACTGCTGAGAGATATTTCTAATGTTATAAGTGAGTATGACTTGAATATACTTAGAGCTAATTCTTTAAGAATTGATAAAAGCGGTCATATTAAATTTAGATTTTTAATAGAAATTAGCAATAAATATATTATAAAAGATGTTATTAACAATATAAAAGAGATAGATTCAGTTTACGATGCTTTTAGAATATTACCTAGAAAGTAAAGACCGGTATTGAAGTTAAAAAGATTAGAATTAGGATTTTTTAAAGTCAATTGTTATATATTATCGTTGAACGGGGTAAATGTAATTATGGACCCGGGTGCAGATTTTGATATCATTCAAAAATATCTTGAAGGATGTAATATAAAACCAGATTTTATATTAAATACTCATGGACATCACGACCACATTGGGGCAGTTAGTGATATAATTTTAAATTACAAAATTCCGTTTTATATTCATGAATTTGAAGAATCAATTATTACGGACCCTGAAAAGAATTATTCTTCATTTTTTGGTGAAAATGAATTATCATTAAAAACTTACAATTTAATAAAAGATGCTGACTATAGCTATTTTGCTGAATATGGTATTGAAATTATTAATGCTCCCGGACATACTCCCGGGAGTATAATACTTAAAACAGGAAATTATCTTTTTACAGGTGACCTGCTTTTTAAAGGCGCAATAGGCCGTACTGATTTGCCGGGAGGAAATACGGTGCAAATTAAAAAATCACTGACTAAAATAAAGAAAATGGACAGGCAGTTAATAATATATCCCGGTCATGGGCAGAGCAGCAGTCTTGAATATGAACTGGAATCAAACTATTATCTGGATGAGTGTTTTTTAAGAGAAGGTACCAGGAAGGAAAAAGGTGATTTACTTTGAAATTAAGTTCCCCACGGGGTACAGCCGATATTTATGGTGAAGATATAGATTATAGAAATTTCATTATAAATACTGCCCGAAAAATATTTGAAATATTTAATTACAGCGAAATAATAACCCCTGCATTTGAATATACTCAGGTTTTCAGCAGAAGTATTGGTGAAGGTACCGATATCGTACAAAAGGAAATGTATACTTTCATGGATAGGAAAGGAAGATCATTGACACTAAGGCCCGAGGGCACTGCATCAATTGTAAGAGCTGTTATTGAGAATAAAATATACTCTGAAAATATGCCAATTAAATTGTTTTATATTTGTAATATGTTCAGATACGAAAGACCGCAAAAGGGAAGAATGAGGGAATTCTGGCAGCTTGGAATAGAGTCTATTGGTACAGATAATCCAGTCATAGATGCTGAGGTTATCTGGATTTTAAATTCATTTTTTAAAAAATTGGGATTTAAAAAATTAATACTTCTGGTAAATAGTATGGGGTGCAGCAGGTGCAGGGAAAAATTTCTTGCGGAATTTAAAAAATATGTAAAGCCTGAACTGGGGAAATTATGCAGTGATTGCCAGAATAGGTTTGAAAAGAATCCCCTGAGGGTTTTTGACTGTAAAAAAAATAGCTGCAGGAGCATTTTAGACAGTTCGCCAGAAGTATCTTCTTATTTATGTTCCGGGTGTAAGGAAAATTTTAAAGAAGTTTTGAAGTGCCTGAAAATCCTTAAAATAAAGTACAGGACCGATAAAAACCTGGTAAGAGGTTTTGATTATTATAATAAAACCATATTTGAAATAATATCCGAGGACCTGCATAGTGCACAGAATGCCCTGGGCGGTGGAGGAAGGTATGATAATTTAATAAATCAAATGGGTGGTCCGGAACTTCCTGCTACGGGCTTTGCAGTAGGAATAGATAGGACAATGATGCTTATGAAACAATTAAATTTAAAGATTAAAAAGCTGGATAGAAAATCCAGGGTTTATTTGATAGCAATGAATAAAAATTGTCAGATTTATTCTCTGGATATTCTAAAGTATCTTAGAGAAATGGAAGTGATCTGCGATATTAATTTTAATAATAAGAACTTGAAAAAAGAGATAAAATGGGCCAGAGATAATAATTATGATTTTATTATTATAATTGGTGAAGATGAAATAAATAGCGGGAGTCTGACTATAAAAGATATTAAAAAGTTCAAGCAATACAAAGTTGACTGGAAAAATCGAAAGGATAAGATCATAGAAATTATAGGAGCAAATGATTATGATTAATTCTGTTTTTAAAACCGGAATGAGGACTAATTTATGCGGAGAGATAAATAAAGAATTCGCAGGTAAAGAAGTTACTTTAAGCGGATGGGTCGGCAGGAGAAGGGATCATGGTAAGTTAATTTTTTTAGACCTGCGGGATTTTTCTGGTATTGTCCAATTAGTTTTTAATCCAAATATAAATAAAAATCCTTATACTATAGCCAAAGATATCCGTAGCGAATATGTTATTAAAATAAGCGGAAAAGTCACCAAGAGATCAAAAGATACAATTAATCTCTCAATTCCGACCGGTGAAGTGGAAATAGTGGTAAAAGATATTAAAATTTTTAGCAGATCAAAGACTCCTCCTTTTATGCTTGAGGATAGAAATAAAGTAGAAGAGAATACAAGGTTAAAGTACAGATATATTGATTTAAGAACCAAACAAATGCAGGAAAATATCAGGTTAAGGCATAATGTAGCAAATGTAACCAGAAAATATTTTAACTCGAAAGGTTTTTTGGAAATAGAGACTCCAATAATGGCAAAAAGTACTCCGGAGGGTGCCAGAGATTTTCTGGTGCCTTCAAGAATGAATCCGGGTAAATTTTATGCTCTTCCACAATCACCACAGCTTTTTAAGCAGATCTTAATGTTTTCTGGATTTGATAGGTGCTATCAGATTGCAAGATGTTTTAGAGATGAAGATTTAAGAGCAGACAGACAGCCGGAGTTTACGCAGATAGATATGGAAATGACTTTTGTAGAGGTAGATGATGTAATGGAAATAATGGAGGGTCTGTTTTCTCATATCTTTAAAGAGGTATTTAATGAAAAGATAAAGCTGCCTTTTAAGCGGATTAGATGGAAAGATAGTATGGAGACCTACGGTACAGATAAACCTGATTTGAGATTTGACCTTCCTATAAAAGATATTTCGGGCTTATTTATAAATAGTGAAATTAAGATTTTCAAGGACGTATTAAAAAATAATGGCTGCATAAAAAGTATTGTAGTCGGTGACTCTTCGGATTTTACCAGAAAAGAGCTTGACGATCTTGTTGAGATGGCAAGGAAGTATGGTGCCGGTGGACTTGTATGGATTAAAATTGATGAAAATATGAATTTGCAATCTCCAATATCTAAGTTTTTATCCAATACAGAAAAGGAAGGTTTAATTAAAGCTTTAAGCTTAAAAGAAAAAAATCTGCTGCTCATTGTTGCTGATAAATTTATAACTGCATGCCAGACGCTTGGTATGATAAGGAAGCATCTGGCTGACAAATTAAAACTAATAAGGGAAAATGAATTCAGTTTCGTATGGATATATGATTTTCCATTATTTGAATGGGATGAAAAAGAGAAAAGAATCACACCGGTGCATCATCCATTCACCAAACCAGATGAAAATACAGCTGGTTACTTAGATAGTGA
>JABMRD010000118.1 GCA_013202875.1 Actinomycetota bacterium
TCAAATTTACCTCTGGTCAGTCTGACACAGGCACCGTCAATCAAATCTATTGCCGGTATTATTATCATTAATTCTTTTCCTTTACTATATTCCAAAAATTTTCCAGCAGTCTTAAACCGCCAGCACTGCTTTTTTCCGGATGAAATTGAAACCCGTAAATATTGTCATGCTCAATACTTGCCGCTATTTCAATACCATAATCTGTGATACTGCTTACAACATATTTGTTTCCCGGTATAACATAATAGGAATGATCAAAATAGAAATTATCCCCCTCTTTTATTCCAGAAAATATTTTGCTGTTCCTTTTTAATATCTTTAATTGGTTCCACCCTATATGCGGTACTTTAACAACCTGTGGTATTTTCTCAACATAACCTTTCAATATACCGAGCCCCTTATTTTTACCATTTTCCAGGCTATACTCAAAAAGTAGCTGCATTCCCAGACATATCCCTAAAAAAACTTTCTTTCTTACATTTTCTTTTAAGACTTTAATCAGATTCAATTTTATAAGATTTTTATATGCGTCCTTATATGCACCGACACCTGGCAGTACCAGCGCTTTAGCATTACTTATGACTCTTGCATTGCTGGTTACTCTGACATTAGCGCCAATCCTCCTAAAAGCATTTTTCACACTGCTGATATTACCCATATTATAATTTATTACTGCGATATACATTTTAATCCTGTTATATCCTGATCCGGTATTTTATTTTTGATTTATCATTAATGTTGCTTAGCCTAAACCGGTCTTTTACAACCTATATTAAACCTTTAGTTGAAGGTACGGTACCGGTTCCTGACTCCCTGCTTGCATCGTGGAGAACAATACCAAAAGCTTTAAAAATTGCTTCTATAATATGGTGAGAGTTTAAGCCAGTATTTTTATTTATATGAAGATTTATAAAACTATTATTAACCAGAGCCTTGAAAAATTCTTCAATTACGATGGTTTCTATTCCATTAAGTTTCTCATATTCTATATCAACATTATACCTCAGATAAGCTCTTCCTCCTATATCAATGGATACAGTTACCTCTGTCTCATCCATTGGTAATAAGATATATCCGAATCTTTTAATTCCTTTTTTATTTTTCAGGCACTCAAAAATAGCCTTACCCAGACAAATGCCTACATCTTCCACTAAATGGTGACAGCCAGTCTTTAGATCACCAGAAGCCTGGAGTTTCATATTAAAATTGCCATGTCTGGTAAAGCTTTCAAGGATATGGTTGAAAAAAGGTACTGAAGTCTCTATATCCGCAATTCCACTACCGTCCAGATCAAATTCAAGTGTTATGTTAGTTTCTTTAGTCTTTCTAATTATTTTTGTTTTTCTTTTCATTTTTCTTTTTTTATTTTATTACATTTTTAATGTTATTTATAAAATTACTTATTAAATCATATTTAACCCTATAACTTACAATATTGGCAATTAACCTTGTGGTTGAAACAACAATCTCTTCCATTTCCACTAAATTATTCTCGTCCAGTGTCTTACCGGTGGAAGTTATATCCAGTATCTCGTCAGCAATTCCTAAAATAGGAGCCAGCTCTACTGAACCATGCAATTTTATTATTTCTACCTGTATACCTTTCCGATCAAAATATTTTTTTGCAATGTTTGGATAACTGGTAGCAACTTTTATAGAACCAAAATGCCCGTAATGCTCTTTTACTTTTTCAACACAATCTTTTAGGGTAGCTAAAATTATCCTGCATTTTCCATTTTCTAAATCCAACAGTTCATATACATTACTTTCCTTTTCCATCAGGACATCTTTTCCTGAAAAGCCGATATCACAAGCCCCATATTCAACATATACCGGAACATCCATTGGGCGCGAGAGGACATATTGTATTGAATCCTTTCCGGAACATATAAAAAGCTTCCTGTTTTTTTCCGTCAAGGGCTCTATATCATATCCTGCTTTTTTTAATATATCCAGGCACTGTTCAAATAAATATCCTTTTGGAACGGCAACTCTAATTCCTTTTTTCATTTTCAAACTCTTTTATAAATTCGCTTGTCTTTTTTACTTTCTTTGTATTCTTATTAAGATCAGTTATTTTAACATTTTCTAAGTCCGGTTCAACTTCAACAAGTAAATCGCAATCTTTTCCCCTGGCAAAATCTTCCGGGCGGGATATATTGTCAAAAGATAATTCTACAATAATATCACTGTCGCGCAACTTGCGGGCCATACTGGTTAATTCTACGTTATTCTTATTATCCCGGCATTTAAGCAATATCTTTAATCTTTCTCTTAAGCCCACCTTCTCTATAGCTTTGTGAGCTAAATCAATATCCAGAGCAAATCCAGTTGCAGGAATATCCAACCCAAATTTTTTTATTAGCCCATCATACCTTCCGCCACTACCCAGGATATCGGTTACATTTGGACAGTAAACCTCGAATAAAAGCCCGGTGTAATAATCAAAATCCCTTATAATGCTGAAATCAGTTATAAGATAACCTCCACAGTCCAGTTTTTCTAATATATTATATATTTCCTTGAGGTAATTAAAACTTTTAATTACTTTTTGCTCTTTTATTTTTGAAATTAAACTGGATATTTTCTTAATATCGCTCTCTGGCTGTATTAATTTTACAAAAATCTCTGCTTTGTCTTTATTTTTTTTATTTAGAAAATTCTCCAGTGCAACAAAGTTTTTCTCAACAACTGTCCTTCTAACATATTCCCTATCTCCCGGATTGAGTTTAAACCAGTCACATAATCCTTCAATAAACTCAACATGTCCTAATCCTATCTTATAATCACGTATATTCAACCCATTCAAAATATTTATTAATATAACCAGAATCTCTATGTCTGACATCACAGCATTTGATGAGCCAATAAACTCCAGACCTGCCTGATTGTAGACTCTCCTTACACCCTTTTGAATATCTGATTGCCTGAAAGAATCTGCAAAATAACAAAACCTTACAGGCAGCTGGCTTTTTTTTATTCTCATCCCTGTAAGTCTCGCTATAGGTATGGTCATATCAGTTCTAAGAGATACCGGACTCCCGTCAACATCAAAAAAGTTAATTAGCTTATTTTCCCAATTTTTACCGACTCCGATTGAAATATTTTTTGTATATTCGATTGCCGGAGTTTTAACCTCACCATAACCCCATAATTTAAACTCTCTTTCCATTATTCTTTTTATGTTATTTCTCTCTCTCGATTCAAACGGAAATATATCCCGTAATCCGAACGGTAATTTAAAAACCCGATTATCTTTTTTATTCTCAAACATATTTTCCTCAAATTACTATATATAAAAAATGTATTTTATCACAATACAATATTTTAAAAAAAGGTTAAATTTTTAAAATTCTTCTGATATTCTGCCAAGTCTGTCCTTTTCACTAACAGGTTTATAATCTTCATCAACTGTTAAATTTTTACCATCAATAAACATAGTTCTGATTGCACCCTTTGCCGCCTTTACCCCACGTAAGTGCGGAGCGTCCAGTACGCCTATCTTTATTGCCTTAGAAATTATAGCAGGAGATATTAACGGATCCTTGTATTTATTATCTTTATCCAATTTCTTTATTTTATCAATAATCAATTTGGCATCTGCAATTAATTCCTCCTTTCTTTGCCCAACCCGGCCGTCCAATTTCATATCAGGGCAACCATACAGATAATTCTCTATGACTTTTTTTGTTATCTTTACACTTTTTATAATATCTTCAGGCTTTGCAGCGTGATCTGCTTCACAATATGCAACAACATGCACAATGTCAGGATTCAGCTGCATCTGTAGCAGAGTTGAAGAAGCAAGCTGACCTTTACTCTTATCAAAATCAGTTGGATAACTGTACAATCCTGACCTGGTTTGCCTGATTGTTGTAAAATTTTTATCATGAAGAGATTCTACCAGTTCCACTTTGGCTAACATTTTTGCCAAATCCATTGTAAATGAAGTTTCCGGAGGAGTGTTAAACATATACTGGGAAATATAAACTTTCACTCCCATCATTTTAGCATTATAAGCAGCAATGTAAGCAGCTGCTACTGCGATGGAATCAGGAGAGTAACGCAAGCTCCAATGGTGAGATTCATTGACTTCTACCGGTACATCTCTCTGGCCATGCCATTTCATTACTAATTGATTTTCAGCAATAGACTCTTCCACTTTTCTTTCGCTTCTATTATCAAGCTCATTATACCAGCATAGAGGAACCGCACACCACGCATTATTAATATTATCCAGAAGAACCTTTGCCATTTTTATAATCTCATTTGTACCACTATAGCATCGTAGTAGCGGATAATTGCCCGTCCTTGATGCAAGATAAAGATTTTTAAAATCCTTTTCACTCCTGAGGGGGACTCCTCCGGCGCCATTTTGTTTTATATCCATTTTTTCAGGATGAAAAAAGAATTCCTGCGTATTTTGATCCGGACCGATTGATATTACATCCAACAGTCCACTGAGTGAAATCCTCTTTATTCCTTCCAGTGTTTCATTTAATGTCGGCCTTCCGAAATGATGTCTCATTACGGGTAAAGGTTTTCTGTACTTAATTCTTTCTAAAAGATTCTGAGGAGGGATTTCACTGCAAATTTTTACTTTCTTTTTACTTAAATAACTTTCAATTTCTTCTATTCTTTCTTCGCCTGTAAAAATAACATCAAAAATATCAAGCTTCTTTGCAACTTCGGCTACCGGCTTTGTCCCTCCAAGTATAAATTCTATTTTTACTCCCCCTAATTTTTCTACTATTTTTTCTTTAAATTCCTTGAATATCGGAAGAGCGCTCTCCGGCGAAAGACGGTAACTTATAGCTACTACATCAGGGTTATATTTTTCTATTTCTTTTTTTAATCTATCAATTGTACAGGCGGAACCTAAGAATTTAACGCTGTAATCATACTTACCGGCTAAGTTTAAAAAATTTAATATTCCTGCAACATGTACACAGCTTCCCACACAAGCGCCTAATATCTTCTTCATAACTCTACAACTATCTTTTTCCTTTAATCAGTATATCTCTTATCTGGCTCAAATCTAATCCTTCCAGTCCAAGCCTTGAAAGATTCCTTCCACTCTCTCTGAAATCTTTTTTAAATATTGAATTGGCTATATCAATAAGTGAATCAATTACCCTTGTCTTCAACCCAAATATTTTCCCGAATTCAGAAATAGGCACCAGACTCATGGGAACATCTTCCGTTATATATCTGACATTTATAGTTCTCGGAGCCATTATTCCCACATATCCGGGATTACTATGTATTGCATCAAGCAGGTTGTCTTCTACCACATTGTAAGCCATTGACAACCATTCAATGGCAGAATATACATTGGCGCACTTTAACTTTCTTGCCACCATTACCCTTTCCTTATCTACTGCCTCTAAGATTTTTACCACAGATTGGGTAACTCCTTCTATATAAAATTGAAAATTTCCCAGGGTAGACTCGATCCTGCTCAGATTAAGTATAGTAATTGATGGATGAAATACTGCACCCATATTATTAAAGCTTGTTTCAATAACACTGGCAGCAGGGATAAATTCGTGAAACGCCACATTTAATTTTTCAACTACCATTTTAGTTTTTCTAGAAGGTATTGCAGCCACCGGTATTGCCTGTTTTATTCTAAATATTTTTACTGCAGCCGGGCCCATACCTCTACTTGCATATATAAAAGTCTGTGCTTCAGCTACGGTAGTATCCTTCTGATTACCTTCTTCCCGTAAAACATTTAAAAATTCTAAAGCCCCACAGGTCCTCCCCGGATTTAAAACTACAACCTGGTTCTCATTTAAAAAAGGCGCACATATCCTGGCAATATAATTATGACCATTTGCCGGCACAACCACCATAATTACATCTACGCCTCTTATTGCTTTTTCTATGTCACTTGTTACTATGTTAAGTTTGCCAAAACCTTTTACCTCACCTTCCAGCTCAATCCCCCGCATTTTCTTTATTGGCTGGATTCTTGAAAATGTTCTATTATATAAATTAACTTTAAACCCTTTTATTGCCAGATGTGCTGCTATGGCTTTCCCACCATGACCAGCTCCCACAACTGCAAATTTTAAATCATGCATGGCGACTCCTTTCGGTATTTTTATATACTTATACCATATCCCAGTTAATTTTATCTGAAAATACTTCCCTGAGACTCTCTTTCAGAGATTGATTTAAATTTATCCGGTAGCTGGATGGAAGTTTATAAATTCTTTCTATATCCTTTCCATTTTCACCTGTTACTTTAAACTCTACTTCATCAAATCCAGGATATTTTTTTAATATATCATAAAACCTGTTGATAAAATTCTTATCCATATCTCTCTTTCTTGCAGCAAAAATAACTTTATTATTTTTATCACCTATAAGCTCTTCTTGATTTTTATCTATTCTTTTATTTTTTTCCAATTCTTCTATTTCATTAGCGATAATCTTTATCTGATCTTCTTTTTTATCTAATTTACCTTTAATTTTTACAATTTTATCTTCTACGATAACTTCCCTGTACTTACCAAGAACTGACGGGAATACAATTATTTCTACGCTGTCACTGATATCCTCTATGTTTACAAAACACATCTGCTGGTTTTTTTTTGTAAATATAATTTTTACTCTATTTATAATTCCCCCAATAGCAATATTAGTTTTATCTTCTATACTGCTCAAGGCTTCTATTGGAGTCAGTTTGAAAAGGGAATCTTCATATTCAAACAAAGGGTGCCCTGAGATATAAAGGCCCAGCATTTCTTTCTCAAAATTTAATAACTCTTTTTTTAAAAATTCCTCAAATTGTTTCTCTGCTTTGTAGACTCCATCCAGTAATATTTTCTCTCCCTTATCACTATCAAAATCAAATAATGAAAACTGGCCAATGTCTCTATCTTTTTTAATCTTTAAAGTCTCTTCAATAATTTTTTCATAATTCTCTAAAAGATATTTCCGGCTCTGGCCAAGAGAATCAAATGTTCCGCTTTTTATTAAGCTCTCAAGGGTCTTCTTGTTTAATACGCTACTGTCAACTCTTTGACAAAAATCTATGAAATTTTCAAATTTACCACTTTTCTTTCTCTCTTTTTCTATACATCCAATAACATTGGTCCCAACATTTTTAATAGCTGACAGGCCAAATCTGATAGAATTTTCCACTACAGTAAAATCAGTAAAACTTCCATTGATATCCGGTGGGAGGACTGTAATACCCATTCTTCTTGTTTCATTAACGTATTGGGCTACTTTTTCCTGGCTGCCCATTCTTATACTAAGCAGTGCTGCCATAAATTCTACAGGATAGTTAGCCTTAAGATAAGCAGTCTGGTATGAAATCATCGCGTACGCGGCACTGTGAGACTTGTTAAATCCATATTCAGCAAAATGATTTACAAGTTCAAATATTTTTACTGAAATTTTTTCATCTATCCCTTTGTTTTTAGCACCTTCTATAAATTTACTTTTTTGTTTGGAAAGTAAATTCCTCTTTTTCTTACTAATGGCTCCTCGCAGGATGTCTGCTTCTGACATACTGAAACCAGCCAGTTCTGATGCTATTCCCATAACCTGCTCCTGATATAGAATAATTCCGTAAGTACTTTCAAGAATTTTTTCAAGAGATGGGTGCAGATAGTTTATTTTCTTTCTCTCATTTTTACTTTCTACGAAATCACTCACCATCCCACTTTGAAGAGGACCGGGCCTATATAATGCCAGAAGCGCTATCAAGTCTTCAAATTTGTTTGGTTTTAAATTTATTACCAGTTCCCGCATTCCCGAGCTTTCAAGCTGGAATACTCCAAGGCATTCACCTTCACACAACATATTAAAAGTTTTTTTATCATCCGGATTAATTTTATTAATATCAATATCTATATTTTTGGTTTTATTAATTAAAAATAAGGCTTTGTCTATCAGTGATAGTGTTTTCAATCCCAGAAAATCTATTTTAAGTAGTCCAATTTTTTGAATATCCTCCATTTTATATTGGGTTACAATATCACCTTCATTCTCTTTTTGTATGGGTGTATAGTTGTAAAGATCCTCTGATGAGATTACAACTCCTGCAGCATGGATTGAATCATGCCTGGATATCCCCTCAAGTGAAATTGCGGTATCAATTACTTCTCTTATTTTTTTATCATTTTCATAAACTTCTTTTAAATCCGGGACCAAATCTAATGAGTTTCCGATTGTCACATTTAATTCCATTGGGATCATCTTTGCTATCCTGTCTACTTCAGCATAAGGCACTTCCATTACCCTTCCTGCATCCCTTATGGCCTGCCTGGCAGCCATTGTTCCAAAAGTAATTAGCTGAGCAACCCTTCTGTCACCATATTTTTGAGTAACATACCTGATAACTTCATTCCTCTTCTCATAACAAAAATCTATATCAATATCAGGCATACCTTTACGTTCTTCATTTAGAAATCTTTCAAATAAAAGTCCGTACTTTAAAGGTTCGATATCCGTTATCCCCAACAGGTAAGAAACTATGCTGCCAGCTGCCGAACCTCTTCCCGGTCCTATTCTTATGCTATTATTCCTGGCAAATTTAACAAGGTCCCAAACTATTAGAAAATATTCCGAAAAACCCATTTTCTCTATAACTTCCAGCTCTTTTTGTATTCTTCTATCAATCTCATTAGTAATACTCTCATATCTTTTTTTAGTACCTTCATAACATAACTTTTTCAAATATTCATCTGCACTATAGTTGTCAGGAACCTGGAAAGATGGTATCAGGTTCATATCAAACTTTATATTTATATTACATCTATCGGCAATCTTTAGCGTGTTTTCAAGAGCACCCGGGAATTCTTTAAAAAGCTCGTTCATTTGATCATAACTTTTAAAATAATATTCATCTGTGGGGAACCTCAGACGGCCGGTTTCATTTATAGTGGAACCAGTCTGGATACAGAGCAGAACATCATGAGCTTTACTATCTTCCTTGTTTAAATAATGCACATCATTTGTAGCCACTAATGGAATATTATATTCTGAAGATAACTCCGATAAAGCCTTGTTTACTTTCTTTTGATCTGGTATACCGGAATCCTGCAGCTCTAAAAAAAAATTATTCTTCCCGAAAATATCTATATATTCCTCTAAAATTTTTTTTGCGCTTTGGGTTTTATCCAGAATAATACATTTTGGAATCTCACCGGCAATACAGCCACTCAATGCAATTATACCCTCGCTAAACTCCCTGAGCAGCTCTTTATCCACTCTTGGTTTATAATAAAATCCCTCTAAAAATCCAAGGCTGACCAATCTCATCAGATTCTGATAACCCTGGTTATTTTCAGCCAGTAGAACCAGATGGTAAGAAGTTTCTTCCTTTTTTTTTCTTTCAGATTGCTTATCCCATCTACTTTTCGGGGCCAGATATACTTCACAGCCAATTATGGGTTTTATTCCTGATTTTTTTGCCTGGTTGTAAAATTCAATAGCGCCATACATAACTCCATGATCAGTTAACGCTATAGCAGGCATATTGAACTCGCAGGCTTTTTCAATTAATTTTTTTATTCTTGAAGCACCATCTAATAAGGAGTATTCGCTATGGACATGCAAATGGACGAAATTGTCTCTTTTCATTCTAACATAATCTAGTTATTCTTTTTGACTAAGATTTTCAGTCTAAATATTTCATAAACCTTAAAAAACCACTCTATATAGCTCTTCAAGAGAAGTTATTCCTTCTGCAACTTTATAGGCTCCGGCCTCAAGCAGCGTTCTCATTCCTTCTTCTCTGGCAACATCATTAATTACGTCAACACTCTTTCCTTCCAGAATCATTTCCCTGATTTTATTTGATACAATCAGCACTGAATATATTCCGGTTCTTCCCATATAACCGGTAAAATTGCATCTTTTGCACCCATCACTTTTATAAATCTTTTCCCCTTTTAATATGGATCTTATATCCTTATTTAACGATAAAACTGGCACGTCTACTTCTTTCTTACAATTAGTGCATAATGCTCTCACAAGTCTCTGGGCAACTATACACGATACTGCAGCTGAAATAACATATGCGTCAATTCCCATCTCCATAAGTCTTGTAAGGCTTGATGGAGCATCGTTGGTATGTAGAGTGGTTAATACTAAATGCCCGGTAATAGATGCCTCCATTGCTATTTTTGCAGTTTCCAAATCCCTTATTTCTCCTACTAAAATGATATCCGGGTCACTTCTCAGAAATGCTCTTAAGGCTTTGGAAAAACTCATATCTATTTTGAGATTTACCTGAACCTGCATTACTGTAGGGAATCTATATTCTACAGGATCTTCTATGGTAAAAATCTTTTTCTTAATATTTGCAATCTTATTCAGACTGGCATAAAGAGTAGTAGTTTTCCCTGATCCAGTAGGACCGGTAATAATAATAGATCCATGGGGTAAACCTATCATTTTTAAATATTTTGGAATGTCATCATCATCCATTCCCGCTTTTTTAAGATCAAAAACAGATTCATCTTTATCTAATATTCTAATGGTAATATTCTCACCATAAACTGTGGGTATAGAAGCTAATCTTAAATCAATTACTCTACTCCTGAAATTGATGGAACTTCTACCATCCTGCGGTAGTCTACTTTCAGTTATATCCATTCCACCCATTATTTTATATCTAGAGATAAGTAATCTTTGTACTGTTTTGGGAACATCCTTTATTTTTTGTAGTACACCATCTATTCTAAACCTTACGGTACAGTTCTTTTCCTGAGGCTCTATGTGTATATCGCTGGCCCTTAATGATACTGCTTTTAGTATAATCTGATTTGAAAGTCTTATCAGTGAATTCTTTTCGGTTATTTCTCCTACATCTTTACCAACAGTAAAATCCTCATCTTTTATTATTTCCTGAACTTCTCTAAGGCTGTAATCATCTGAGGTATATAGCCTTATAATATTATCTATAGTCTTTGCGGTGCTTATATATGGCTTCACATTATAGCCGGTAAGCAGTCTTATTTCATCAATAACATTTATATCCCTCGGATCAACCATTGCTACATACAAGGTGTTGTCAGTCAATTTAAATGGGAAAATCTTCCTTTTATATTCGAAATCTTTGGATATGATATTGGCAACAGAAGGATCTATTTTATCCTGTATTTTATTTAAATCTACAGACTCAAAACCTCTCTGAAAGGAAATAAGTTCTACTAAAGTTTCATCAGAGATAAATCCTTTTTTTATTAATATTTCCCCTAATTTTTCACCAGTATTTCTTTGGGCATCTAATGCTTCTTCCAGTTGTTCTTTAGTTATAATATCTCTGCTTAGAAGTATTTGCCCTATTTTTTCTTTTTTATAATCTATATCAACCATAATCGTCCTAAAAATTTTTTATTAACTGTTATAATTATAATATATCTTAATCAATATTACACATATACCATTAAAAACTAATTTTTTACGATAAATATAAAAAACTTTTACTTTAAGTAGATTTACCCCTTTTAATCACCCTGTTAATTATTCCGGCTGCATAACCTGCTCCGAATCCATTATCAATGTTTACCACGACCACTCCGGGGCTGCAGGAATTTAACATGGTAAGAAGCGGCGATATCCCTTTAAAACTTGTCCCATACCCCACACTTGTGGGAACTCCAATTACCGGACAATCTACCATTGAACTTACCACCCCTGGCAATGCCCCTTCCATACCGGCAACTGCTATAATCACATTTGACCGGTTTAGTTCATCCTTGAAACTTACCAGTCTGTGAATACCTGCAACTCCGACATCATAAATCTTTCTAACTTTATTCTTCATAAGATAACCGGTAACTGCCGCTTCTTCCGCCACACCTATATCCGAGGTTCCTGCACATATTACAGTAATTCCTTCACTCAGGTCATCATCCGGAATATCAAGCGGTGTATAAATAATATTTGCCCTGGAATTAAATTTAATATTTTTAATTTCCTTTTTTAATAATTTTAAAGTTTCGATTGTGGTTCTGGTAACAAGGAGTACAGATGAATAGTTTAATATCTTTTTTGCTATCTCCAGGATTTGCTCCGGGGTCTTATTAGCCCCGTATATTACCTCTGGAAAATCCCTTCTCAGCAGGCGGTGGTGATCTATTTTTGCAAAACCGATATCTTCAAAATATATTTCTTTAAATTTTGAGATGACATCTTCTTTATTTATTCTTTCTTCTTTAAAACTATCAAGTAATCTCTCTATTATTTTATTTATATTTTTTCCCATATAATAAAAATACCATAAATACAAATAATTTTAAATTAACTTAAAATTTCACCTGCTTTATGCTAAAACCGATTAATTAAAGATAAACACATGCATTTCCTCCATACATGCATTTTTTTAAAAATCCAGTCCCAAAAAAGGAATTTACATTAAAAGTTAAAATAGTTTTTCTGAGATGGCGACAATCAATCCTGCAGTCTGGATAGCCACTACACTGATAAGCTTTATAAGTATATTCATTGACGGTCCTGCAGTATCCTTTAACGGATCTCCTACTGTATCTCCAACAACAGAAGCTGCATGTTCAGGAGTTCCGCTTTTTCCCTCTTCTTCAATTTTTTTCTTTGCATTATCCATTGCTCCGCCTGCATTTGCCATAAATATTGCCAGGGCAAAACCTGAAAGAAGCGCTCCAATAATCAATGCTATTACTCCACCTGGACCCAAAAATATGCCCACAAGAGTCGGTATTATAAAAATTGATATTCCCGGTATTAAAATTCCCCTCTGGGCAGATTTCGTAACTATGGTAATAAATTCTTTTGGGTCTCCCTTTTCTTTACCGGCCAGTATTCCTTTTATCTGTTTTCTTGCCTCCTGCACCACTTTATTAGCTGCTTTACCTACTGCCCCGAGTAAAAGAGAGGTAAAAAAGAAGGGCATAATAACCCCTATAAATAACCCTGCCAGCACTTTCGGGTCCGTCATAAAATCTAAAGTTATTTTGTCTTTTAAAAGTCCTTCTACCTGGGAAAAATAAGCCTGTCCCAGTGCAAGGGCAGTTACTGCAGCACTTCCAATTAAAATTCCTTTTCCGATTGCAGCAGTTGTATTTCCAACAGCATCAAGTTTATCAGTCGTTTTTCTAACCTCCGGAGGGAGTTCTGCCATCTCTGCTATTCCTCCTGCATTATCGGATATTGGCCCGTATACATCAATTGTGACAACAAATGGAGCAGTGGCAAGCATACCGACAGCCGCCATTGCAACACCATACAGCCCCATTTTAAAGTCTACCAGGCCTCTTGAAATATAAAAACTAAAAACCATAGCTCCTATTATTGTTAAAGCAGGAAGTATGCTTGATTCCATGCCATAGGCAAGACCGTTTACCACATAAGTTGCCGGACCACTTTTTGCACTTTCCCTTATATTTCTTGTAGGCCTGTATCTTGAATCAGTATAAAGAAGTGTAAACATTCCAATTAAAAATCCGGCAACTATTCCGCCTGTTGAAGATAAAAACAGGTAATTGTACTCTGCACCCATTGTATATCTTATTACAAAATAGGATAGGATTATAATTAGCCCTACAGTAATAAGAAGCCCGGATAGGGTAGTTGAGGTAAGGAGACTGACTGTTGCTTCTTCCTTATACCTCCTTATAATAAGTTTAATCACAAATATGGCAATAATTGAAGCAATTACCCCTACTGTAGTAAGAAGCATGGGTAAAAGCACGCCATTCATTATTCGAGGAGTATTTTTAAATGCAAGAAATCCCAAAAACTGCGCAGCAACTATTGCGCCAAGGCATGATTCAAAACTATCTGCTTTCATTCCCCCAACATCTCCCACATTGTCACCAACATTATCCGCAATAGTGGCAGGATTTCTGTAATCATCCTCTTTTAAGCCTGATTCTACCTTACCCACATAATCTGCTCCCATATCTGCAGCTTTGGTGAATATTCCCCCACCTGTTCTCATAAAAAACGCTGCAAAACTGGCACCGATGACAAAGGTAATTGATATATTTACTACACTTTGTAAAGTTTCTATCTGACTCACTCCACCTCTTCCGTACCACCAGAAAAGGATATTAAACCAGAAGGCAGTATAAAAAAGTACCACTGCTGCCAGAATGAGCCCAGAGGCAGAAGCTGCGGTAATCGCTATATTCATAGCTTCCCCCAGACCCTTTTCCTTTGCAGCATTAGTCACCCTGGCATTTGAAGTAGTGGATATCCACATCCCCACATAACCAATTAAGATGCTAAATCCCATACCAGTTGCAAAAGCAGGAATTGACGCAATGGAAAGAAATTTAAATTTAACCATAATACCAAGAAGCGAAACCAGAACAGCAAAAAATATCAGCATCATTTTAGACTGCTGATTTAAGTATGCCCTGCTCCCCACAAATATGGCATTAGAAATCTCCTTCATTCTTTTAGAACCCCTGCTTTTTTTGCTAACAAGCACAGAGAAAATTATAGCCAGTATGAGGGATATACCGGAGCCGATAAAAGGAATAATTCTTAATAACATTTGGCCAGACACAAAATACCTCCATTTAAAAAATTACTAAATATTTAATAAGATTAAATACCTGAAAACATTCTGCAATATTTTATTAAAAATATGAGTAATAAGCAATCATATTTTATATTATTTTTAATCTGGCAGATTACTATAAATGGTAAATTTTTTATCGCTGATTTAAAACATAACCGGCCATTTTCTTAAATACTCGGATTTATCTATAATTTCTATAACTCTTTTTATTTCATTATAAGTTAACCCGGAAATTCTGGCTATTTTACTAATAGAGTATTTTTTCTCTAAACCATACAATATAATATCAAGTTTCCTGTAGGAAATCCCTATTATATCCTCATCTATAATTCCCGGTAAAATATCAGGGCCGGGGGCTTTATTTATAATATAATCAGCTTCGCATAATAAAAAAGCAATGCGCTCCTCACTCTGTTCTTTATTCTGTAATAAACAAGCCCCTTGCAAAGCTCCTTATTTGAACTCCCGGTAAGATTAGAAATATACAGATCTTTACCTGAAGGGAAAAGAAAAAAGAATTCCTAAAAACCCGTAAATAGTAATATTTAGTATCTGCTCCATACTGTATGTAGCCAAAACAGTATTTTTATAGTTGGTAGAAAATTCATCAGAAAGAAGATGAAATAGATTTGAAATTAGCAGAAAAAAGAAATAAATTTAAATCAAACTAAAATTCATTCTATAATATCTGCTTTTAGCTTAAGTTCTTCAAACAAAGGCTCTATATCAAGTTTTTTGGACCAGAAAACTATATAACTAATATCAAGATTGCTATACTGGATTTCAAATACATTTAAAGCGTCATCAAACTGTTTTTTGCTTCCCCCTGATTGTTTTGACCAGTATAATTTTTGAATTATAGTATCTTCTGGTGCAGAAACATAAATTTCAAAATCAAGAAATTTTACTTTTTGTTTTCTTGAAAACCTGCTTTTATCGTATTCATTATCAGTTAAAATCCAAAAATCAATTTTATCTCCCTGGTTTATATCTATTATATTAAATTGATCTTTATTAATAATTGCTGCTTCAATAGATTTTTCATTAATATAATAATCATCTTTTGAAAAAGCATCTGTAATTTTATGAATATCAGTTTTATCAATTGATATTATTATATCAATATCATGAGTGGAACGCGGAATTCCTTGAAGGCTTGAAACAATAGAACCGGTTAGCATATACGGAATATTTCTTTCAGATAATATTTTAACAACTTCTTCTAATAATCTAAATTGTGACACTTGTTTATTCTTTTTAAATATAATTTTTTAATTTCTTCCTGGGAAAGATTAGGGAATCTATTTTTAAGCCCTGTTAAAAAAAGCTGTTTAGTCAACTCATTCAATTCAAAGCATTTTTTTAGCCTTTCTTCAGGAGTTAACCTTCTAATTATTTTAATATATTCTCTGTGGCCATTATTAGTAGATTTCATAGTATTATTTTATCATAGAAATAGATGAAATGAACAAATTTTGGTAGAATAGAAACATACTTTTAAAAGATTTTAACTTTAACTCACCATCGATGTGATTTTAACTTAATTCCGTACCATAATTAAGGCATAAATTAAGAGCTTAAAATTAAGTAGGGGCTTAAAAATATGAATGACGTATTTGAGATAATTAAAAAGCGAAGAAGCATAAGACATTTTAAAAATATCCACGTTGAGGATGAAAAAATCTTACAGATTATAGACGCTGCCAGACTTGCACCTTCTTCAGCAAATAGACAGCCATGGAGATTTATAATTGTAAAGGATAGGAATTTACTGGTAAAAATCTCAAGTAAAACTCTTGGAACTATAAATAAATGGGCAAAAACTGCCCCATTAATTATTGTCTGCTGTTCAGTCAGAAAAAATATATTGACCAATTATATCGGTGAACATCTGTCAGGAGTTAAATATCATATTATAGATACAGCA
>JABMRD010000119.1 GCA_013202875.1 Actinomycetota bacterium
ATTTTCCAGATTCCCTGCATAAGTCAGTTTATCAAGATTTATTATCCTGTATTCCGGATACTTTCTTGCAATATAATGTATGAAATTGCTGCCGATAAATCCTGCCCCGCCGGTTATAAGCAGAGTCTTAAAACTTCTCTCTTCCAATAAGCTCTCCTATCCATCCTTTCGTTCCCAGCAGTAAGGTATCTCAGGACTATGCGGATCCTCCCTGTACTCATCAGGTTCTTTATAATTATAGGGTTCGGAAGGAATATTTATACATATTGCCTCATATTCTGTAATGCATTTAAAACCATGATAAACATAGATGGGAATTTGAAGAAGTATTGGGTTATGTACCCCAATAAAGAATTCATTTACCTCTTTATATGTAGGTGAACCCTTCCTGCTGTCATATAGGACCACTTTCATCATTCCTTTTACCACTACCATATTATCTATTTGTTTCTTATGATAATGCCATCCTTTAACTACTCCGGGATAGGCAGTGGTCATATAGACCTGCCCGAATTTTATAAAGAGGTCATCGTCAGAGCGAAGCATCTCCATAAGCCTGCCTCTCTCGTCAGGAATAACCTTGAGCTTTTTTATTTTAACTCCGTCTATCAAAATAAACCTCCTAAAGCCAGTGCTAATTAATATCCGATACCTGCATACTTAAAACCCATCTTTTGAAGTTTTTGCCTGTCCAGTATATTTCTTCCATCCAGAATATTACAATTTGCCATTAAACTTTTAACCTTTTTAAAATCTAAATCATAAAATTCACTCCATTCCGTAACCAGAACCATTAAATTTGCTCCTTTCACTGCTCTGTAAGGACTGGCTGACATAATAGCTCCCTTGTCCATATTTTCCGGATATTCCTTTACGATGGGGTCATAAACCCTTACTTCTGCTCCAAGTTCCAAAAATTTATTAATTATGATAACAGAAGGTGCTTCCCTTGTATCATTTGTGTTTGGCTTAAAAGATAGGCCCAAAACACCAATAATCTTATCATCGATTATCCCCAGCATATCCATAGCTTTCTGTACTACTTTAAATATCTGATAATTATTAACCTGGATTACTGCATTTAAAATGCTGGCTGGTGAACCGTATTCCTCGGTAGTATAGCTTAATGCCCTGACATCCTTGGGAAAACATGATCCTCCCCAACCAATTCCCGCTTTCATAAATCTGGAGCCAATCCTGCTATCCAGTCCCATTCCATAAGTGACATCCAGAATGTTGGCACCAACTCTCTCACATATATTGGCAATCTCATTAACAAAAGAAATCTTGGTTGCAAGAAATGCGTTAGAGGCATATTTTATAAGCTCTGCGCTGGTTGAATCAGTTAATAGGATTGGCACTTTATCTCTTTTATTAGTATTATTTACGGCATAACCAAAGTCCTGGTTTATTATGGGCTCGTAGAGTTTCTTCATTATCTCTATTGCTTTTTTACTTTCAGACCCTATTACAATCCTTTCGGGAAAGAAAGCATCCTTTACGGCCTCGCCTTCCTTTAAGAATTCAGGATTGGACACTATATCGAAATCATAATTCTTATTGCCATCATTCTGATTTTCTTTAATTATTTTTTTAATTCTTTTTGCCGTGCCTATAGGCACAGTACTTTTATTTAGAATAATTTTATAACCATTAATAGACTGCCCGATCAACTTTGCCACCTCGTCAATTGCTGAAAGATTGGGCTTGCCTGAAGGCAGTGGCGGAGTGCCTACGCATATAAATATAATATCGCTTTCTTTAATACCAGAACTTGTGTCTGTGTGAAACACCAGATTACCATTTTTTATATTCTTTTTTATGAGTTCTGCAAGACCTTCTTCATATATCGGTACTTTTCCCGCTTTGAGCAGCTCAATCTTATCTTTATCTTTATCAACACAGAATACCGTATTGCCAATTTCTGCAAAACACACGCCGCTGACCAAGCCGACATATCCTGTTCCTATAACACAAACTTTCATTCTTATACCTTTAGAAAATGTCAATAAATTTTAAACCTAATTTTGAAGTATAATATCAATAAAAATATTTTCATACAATCTACCTTAATTATAAAGACTTAATAAAAATTTAATCAATAAAAACTACTTTGAAGTCAATTTCTCGAAAGCTTCCACTGTAGTCTTTATGCTGTTGTTC
>JABMRD010000120.1 GCA_013202875.1 Actinomycetota bacterium
TAAATCTACTGCAGCAGATCTAGCCATTATCGCCAGTTACTGCATGAAAAATAAATTATTCAGGGAAATTGTCGGTACTAGGGAAGACATAATTAAAATAAGTGGCAAAGAAATTGAGATTACAAATACAAACAAGCTCCTGGATTATGATTACATAAAAGGTATAAAAACAGGTAATACAATTAATGCCGGTTCTTGTGTAGTAATCTACTCGGAAAAGGATAATCTGAAACTTTTAACCGTAATCTTAAATAGTTCCGATGAAGAAGAGAGGGAAAAAGATACTTTAAAGCTGCTAAACTGGGCTTATGATAATTTAAAATATGTAAAAATTATAGATTCAGAGCAAGTAGCTGTAACTGTAGATATTGGAGAGCAAACTATGTTGAGTGCGGATTTATATGCTGACACAGATTACACAGAACTTATAAATATAAAGAGTGATGCGGTAGATATAAAAAATGAGGTAAATAATAATATTACTTTACCAGTTAAAAAAAATAAGGCTCTGGGCTCGATGGATGTTTTTATAAATGACAAAAAGATAACAGAAATTAATTTAATTTCCAGAGAAGATATCGGGAGTGAGTTCATTTATCAGGAATTATCTGATGCCGGGGAAAAACAGTCCAGAATCGTACTAATTTTTTTATTAGTATTTTACTTTTTAATATTTATATTTATAATAGTTAGAAATTTATTAACAAAAAAAATTGTATAATTCTAAGTGGAGGTATTTTAAATTGGTTTTTAAAAGAAGTAAAACACATAATAATTTTTTACTAATGTTCTTAGTTGTACTTTCGGTTGTGACCTTAATTTCTATTTTAATCTTTACCGGTTGCCGGGCAAGCAAGGTAACTGAAGAAGAGCCTGTTATTTTGGAATCGGAAAGTGAAGAGGAAGTACCGGTAGGAGAAGAGGAAGATAAAATTGCAGGAATTGAGATAACCGGAGATATAAATATTTTTAGTGGACTTGATATTTCTGATGAGGTAGGAGGTAGCAGGCCAATAGCAGTAATGATTGAAAACAGTCCTGATTCAAGGCCTCAATCAGGTCTTATCTATGCTGATATGGTTTTTGAAGCAGTAGATGAGGGAGGAGTAACCAGATATGTTGCAGTATTTTCGTCTTATGACGCAGTAATTGTTGGTCCTGTAAGAAGTGCAAGGATATACTATGCCGAAATAGCAAGAAGTTTTGATTCCATATATGCTTTCTGGGGGACTTATACAGAGGCATATAAAGTAATTGAAGATCTTGGACTGGATGTATTGACTCCATTAGGAGACCAATCTGGAAATAGTAATATTGTGGCTAATACTTCTTCAGGCTGGAGAGACTACAGTAGAAGTAATATTACCGAGCATACTGCTTTTATGTCTACTATAAAATTAAAAGAAGAAGCAGCAGATTATGGATATTCTCTTGAAGGAGGACAATCTCCTCTAAGATTTAAAGTAGATGCAGTTGATTCTGAGAGAGGAGATATTTCAAATATAAATATTAATTTTTCTTATGACACTTATAGGGTTGATTTTGAATATAATAGAGAAAATAATAATTATTTAAAGTTTACGGGAGGTGCTCCTCATACTGATTATGAAACCGGTAAGCAAATTGCAGTAAATAACGTTATTGTTATGATTACAAGCATCAAAGGGCCTATTGATCAATGGGGTCACATGGCAGTAAGAACAACCGGGACCAGTGATATTGGTAAGGCCTTTTTCTTTATGGATGGAAATATGATAGAAGGAACATGGGAAAGAACATCTGCTTTTGATCCATTTAAATATAAAGATGATAATGGAAATATAGTATTATTCAATCGCGGTTCTACATGGGTGGCATTAATACAGGATACCAATAGGCTTACATATTAAAGATTTATATTAATTATTTTATCTATATTTTGAGTGAACAAACTGAAAAAACACTAACAAAAAGCAATATTTTGGGAGAAGTATTATTTTCTAATTCAGATATTAAAAATAGAATTTCCGAGCTGGGCAGAGAGATCACCAAGGATTATAAAAGTAAAAATCTACTCCTGGTTAGTGTTTTAAGAGGAGGAGTGATATTCCTATCCGACCTGATAAAGAAAATTGACCTTCCCTTAAGTATCGATTTCATGAGTATTTCTGCATATGGTATTAATGGTGCATCTACAGGTGTGGTCAGGATCACCAAAGACCTTGATGAATCAATAGAAGGGAAGGACGTATTGATCGTAGAAGATATCATTGATACCGGACTTACCATAAGTTATCTACTCAGAAACTTAAAATCAAGATTTCCAAACAGCCTTGAAATAGGCACTCTGCTGGATAGAGATATAAGAAGAATTGCAGATATCAATATTAAATATGTAGGCTTTAAAATTGGAGAGAAATATATAGTTGGCTATGGTATGGATTATAAACAGAAATTTAGAAATCTGCAGTCAATATACGAGTTAAAATTAGATACTGTAAAAAAAGATATCGAATTCTTAAAGAGCAGCTCTAGTGTATAGCCCGATCCTACAACTCCCATGAACACGGAATCACACTGCAAACTATATTTAAATTTTAATAAATAAATAAAACAGGAAGTATCTATTATCCTGTGATAAATAAAATACGGTTCATCGATTTATCTTATTAAGTGTTATATAATTACCGGTAAAAATATTAAAATTTTCTAAAAGTGAAAAATAAAATAAATTCTAATTTAATAAAAATGACGTTAGAAGGTGTAAGGATAGAATTGCCTTCTCAAAAGCCAATCCTTCTTTTAAAAGAAGAAAATGGAAACAGGTATTTACCTATCTGGATAGGACCTTTTGAGGCTTCCGCTATAGCGCTTGAAATGTCTAATATAAAAACACCAAGACCTATGACTCATGACTTGATTATTAATATTATTAATAATTTAAAAATAAGTATTGATAACATTGAGATAACAGACATCAGGGATAATACATTTTATGCAATAATAAATATTAAAAATATAGATAGAAAAGTTGTTAGAGTTGATTCAAGACCTTCTGATGCTATAGCTACTGCTGTTAGAAGTAAATGTGACATTTATGTAGCGGAACATGTTTTAGAATCAGGTGGGTTGAGGATACAAACAATTGAAGAAGAAGTAAAAAAATTTAAAAGCTTCCTGGATCATGTGGAACCTGAAGATTTTAAGAATAAATAAACACTTTTTTTTCCAAACAAGCTTTTTATTAAAAATCTAATAAATCATCGATGTAACCTATATCCTGCCGTATATATGCTCGCTGTAACAGTATTGTATTTTTCTATGTTATACCCAAGTTAAAA
>JABMRD010000121.1 GCA_013202875.1 Actinomycetota bacterium
CTTGGCGCAGGTTATGGTATTTTAACAATAGTTGTTGATGTCATAAAAGGGTTCACACCGATACTGGTACTGTACTTCATTTATTCTCAGATTTATCCTCAGGATAAGAATCTAATACTTCTTTCCATCGTATCCATTGCTGTTATATCGGGTCATGATTTTCCTGTCTACATTAAATTTAAAGGTGGAAAGGGAATCGCAGTTTCTTTAGGGGTGGTAATCGGAGTATCAATGCTGCCATTCATGGATAACCCCATATGGTTGAAGATACTTCCATTTCTTATTACTTTTGGCACCTGGGCTGTTATTTTGCTGGTTTTTAGAATTGTATCTCTGGCATCTTTAAGTGCGGCTATTACTGCTCCCATTGTATTTTATTTTACCGGATATACGTGGCCGATAGTAATTGCTGTGTTATGCTTGTGTATGCTTACTTTTATTACTCATAGAGAAAATATTAAAAGATTAATAAATAAAGAAGAGAAAAAACTTAAAAGATAAGGGGAATAAATGGAAATAGAAATTGGCAAGGGGAAAACCGGCAGGAGATCTTATGGTTTTGATGAAGTATCAATAGTCCCAAGTAGAAGAACCAGGGATCCGGAGGATATTGATATTTCAGTAAATATTGGAGAATATAAGCTTGAACTGCCGGTACTGGCTTCAGCAATGGATGGTGTTGTAGACGTAAGATTTGCTATAGAAATGAGAAAAATGGGAGGGCTTGCTGTGCTGAATTTAGAGGGCCTGCAGTGCAGATATGATAATGCGGATGAAACTCTGGAAAGAATTTCAAAATTTTCTGCAGGAGAAGCTACCAGTAAAATGCAGAAAATTTATAGTGAGCCCATTAAAGAGGAATTAATTGCTAAAAGAGTAAAACAGATAAAGAAAGAAAGTGGTATAGCTTGCGCTTCCTTAACTCCTAAAAATGTTGAAAAGTATTATAATATAGCTATGGATGCCGGTCTTGATATTCTTGTAATACAGGGTACGGTAGTTAGCGCTGAGCATGTGAGTAAGACAAAGATGCCGTTAGATTTGAAAAAATTTATTCCAGAATGTCCGATCCCAGTAATAGTTGGCGGCTGTGCATCATATTCCACTTCCCTGCACCTGATGCGAACAGGAGCGGTTGGCGTTCTAGTAGGAGTCGGTCCCGGAGCAGCATGTACCACAAGGCAGGTACTTGGGATTGGCGTGCCTCAGGCTACTGCGATTGCGGATGCTTCAGCTGCAAGGGTTAGATATCTGGAGGAAACAGGACAGTACTCATTAGTGATTGCTGATGGCGGTATGCGTACAGGCGGAGACATTGCGAAAGCTATTGCCTGCGGCGCAGATCTGGTTATGATAGGTTCCCCGCTTTCAAGGGCCAAAGAAGCTCCAGGCAGGGGTTATCACTGGGGTATGGCAACCTTCCACCCCGATCTTCCAAGGGGTACCAGAATTAAGACAGATGAAGCTGCCAGCTTGAGAGAAATACTGGTGGGACCTGCATTTGAAAATGATGGAACTTTAAATCTATTTGGAGCGCTGAGAACTTCAATGGCTACATGCGGTTATGAAAATATCAAGGATTTCCAGAAAGCTGAAGTAATGGTGGCTCCATCAATTAAAACAGAAGGTAAACTCCACCAGCAGCAACAGAGAGTAGGTATGGGGGCGTAATATGGAAAGTGTACTGGTAATTGATTTTGGTGGGCAATACAGCCAATTAATTACAAGAAGAGTCAGGGAACTCAGGGTTTATTCTGAACTTATTTCCTATGATACTGATATTGAAAAAATAAAGGGAAAGAAACCCAGCGGCCTGATACTCTCTGGTTCGCCCTATAGTATTCTGTCAAAGGACAGAAAAGCTCCTGTAGTCGATAAAGAGATTTTTTCTCTTGGCATACCCATACTTGGAATTTGTTATGGAATGCAGTTGATAACCCGGTTATTTGAAGGTGAGGTTACCGCCAGTGGACACAACGAGTATGGAAAAACAAAAATAAAACTGAACTTAAAGTCACCACTTTTTAAAGACTTAAAGCCCGTAGAAACTTGCTGGATGAGCCATAAGAATAGTGTGGTTAAGATTCCTCCAGCCTTTAATGTAATAGCTTCCACTCCCAATCTTCCTATTGCGGGTATAGAAGAACATAAAAATAAAATATATGGGATACAGTTTCATCCTGAGGTAATGCATACTCCATCCGGGATGGATATACTTAAAAATTTCCTGTTTGATATCTGTGGATGTTCACCTACCTGGACCATGGTTTCCATTATTGAAAAACAGATAAAAAAAATAAAAGATAAAGTAGAAGATGGAAGAGTTATATGTGGTCTGAGCGGAGGAGTAGATTCTTCTGTAGCGGCAGTTTTAGTAAACAAAGCTGTTGGTAATAAACTTACCTGCATCCTTGTTGATCATGGACTTCTCCGGAAAGAGGAGGCAAATAAGGTTGCGGAAACGTTCAGGAAAAATTTTAAAATTAATCTGATCCATGTAAATGCCAGAGATAGGTTCTTAAGCAAACTGGTGGGAGTTACGGACCCTGAGAAGAAAAGAAAGATAATTGGAAATGAATTTATAAGAATATTTGAAGAAGAGGCATCAAAGATAAAAAATGCAAATTACCTGGTGCAGGGGACACTATACCCCGATGTGATAGAAAGCGGTACCAGAGATGCCGCTAAAATAAAGACGCATCATAATGTAGGTGGTCTTCCAGTTGATATGAAGCTTGGATTAATTGAGCCTTTAAGGTTATTATTTAAAGATGAAATAAGAAAGATAGGAATAGAATTAGGTCTTCCGGATGAGATAGTCTGGAGACAGCCATTTCCCGGTCCTGGCCTGGCAATCAGAATAATTGGCGAGGTTACGGAAGAAAAGATAAAAATACTTCAGAATGCAGATGAAATAGTAATTGAGGAAATAAAGAGAGCAGGGTTATATAAAAGTATCTGGCAGTCTTTTGCTGTGCTTGCCAGCATTAAAAGTGTAGGGGTGATGGGTGATGAAAGAACATATGCATATCCAATAATAATAAGAGCAGTAAGCAGCGCTGATGCAATGACTGCGGATTGGGTAAAACTTCCGCATAAGGTACTTGAAAGAATGAGCACGAGAATTATAAATGAGGTTGATGGAGTAAACAGAGTAGTATATGATATAAGCTCGAAGCCGCCAAGCACTATAGAATGGGAGTAAATGAAAATAAAAAAAGAATCAAAGGAGTATTAATGGAAAACGATTTTAAGGAAAAGTTAAATAAATATAGGAAAGAAATCAACGAAATTGATAAAAATATTGTAGATTTTCTAAATAAAAGGGCAGTGGTGGTAATGAAAATAAAAAGGTTAAAAGAAGATAGAAATGCGCCCTTATATGATGCAAAAAGAGAGGAAGAATTAATTAATAATATTATTAAATATAATAAGGGTCCGCTATATAATGATAATATTATACAGATTTTTGAAAGCATCCTGAGGAATGTTCAGGTTTTGAAAAAAGATGAGAGTCTCTAAATATTGATATCCGGATATCCGGTTGCTGTATTTTAAAAGTATCCACCAATAATAATTATTTTATATATTAGAAAGAAATATCTTTAAATGGAAAATAAAAAAGAAAAACTTGAAGGAATTAAAGATAAAAACACTGTAAAACTGATTGAAGAGGGCTATTTTACTGTAATTGCAGGGCCTTGCGCAATTGAAAGCTGGGAGCAATTAGACACTATTGCAAAGGTGGTAAAAGATCTGGGGCTTTCGTTTATGCGGGGCGGGGCTTATAAGCCCAGAACGTCTCCATACAGTTTTCATGGACTTAAGGAAGAAGGCTTAAAGTATCTAAAGGAAATTAATGCCAAATATGGTCTTAAGACGGTAACTGAAGTTACCGATACGGAGAATGTTGATATAATAGCCGATAACGTGGATGTACTGCAGATCGGCACCAGAAATATGTCTAATTTTGCTCTGCTTGAGAAAGTTGGCAGGGTGGCAAATGAAAGAAATAAAAAGGTGATCATTAAAAGAGGATGGGCATCATCAATAAAGGAATGGTTGCTTGCAGCTGAATATATAACTTCAAAAGGAAACACAGAAGTGGTACTGTGTGAAAGAGGGATAAGAACATTTGACACTAATACAAGATTTACACTGGATCTGTCAGCAGTTCCGGTTATTAAAAAATTGAGTAAACTTCCAATAATTATTGATCCTTCTCATGCTGTTGGACAGAGTGATCTGGTTACTCCTATGAGCAGAGCAGCAGCTGCAGTAGGTGCAGATGGTCTTATGATTGAAGCTCATTGCAATCCTTCCCAGGCACTTTGTGATGGACAACAGTCCTTAAATGTAAAAGAACTGGTAGAGTTGATGCGACAGTTAAAAAATATTGCAAGTGTTATTGGAAAGAAAATTAGATAGTTTAGTGAAACTTGGAATTAGAAAAATATTTAAACCCCCAGCAAATTAAAGCGGTAAAAAGCACTGAAAAGCCACTCCTGGTCATTGCCGGCGCAGGAAGTGGAAAAACAAGGGTGCTGACTTACAGGATTGCATACCTGATTAAGAATAAGGGAGTAGACCCCTTTAATATTCTTGCTATTACTTTTACCAATAAAGCAGCCAGAGAAATGAAAAGAAGAGTCATGGAACTGGTTGGAAGAATTGGGGAATATATGTGGGTCAGTACCTTTCATTCATTCTGCGCAAGAATCCTCAGGTATGAGATTAATCACCTGGGCATGTCCAGAAATTATGTGATTTATGATGCTGACGACGCATTAAGTCTGGTATCCAAGGTTGAAAAGGAACTGGATATAGATATCAAAAGATTTCCTCCCAAAGCAGTAATGTCAGTTATTAGCGATGCCAAAAATAAGCTTATTGACTATGAAGCCTTCTCGAAAAAGGCGATCGATTATTTCGAGAAAACAGCGGCTAAAATTTACGGGTTATATCAGGAAAAGCTGTTTAAAGCCAACGCACTTGATTTTGATGACCTTTTGATGTTTGCGGTTGACATTTTAAATTTATTTCCGGAAGTAAGAAAGAAATACCAGGAAAAATTTAAATATATTCTGGTAGATGAGTTTCAGGATACAAATATTGCTCAAAATGAAATTGTCTTACTTTTATCGGAAAAGCATAAAAGAATCTGTGTGGTTGGAGATGATGACCAGAACATTTATAGCTGGCGTGGTGCGGATATTAAAAATATTATTAATTTTGATAAGCAGTTTGATGATGCTGTGGTCATAAAACTGGAACAAAATTACAGATCCACTCAGAATATACTGGATGCCGCAAATTTTATCATAAGAAATAATGAAAACAGGAAACATAAAAATTTATGGACCGAGAATCCTGAAGGAGAAATGGTTTCAAAATATATAGCTCCGGATGAAAAAATGGAAGTAAGTTCTGTGGTTCAAAATATAGAAAGATATATGAGAGAAAAAAATAAGAAATATAAGGATTTTGCTATTTTTTACCGGACTAATGCACAGTCCAGGGCTGTGGAAGAATACCTGGTAAGACAAAATATACCCTATAGAATTTACGGGGGTTTAAGATTTTACA
>JABMRD010000010.1 GCA_013202875.1 Actinomycetota bacterium
CTCTGAGATCAGCTTCCGAAAGATTAGCTCCTGTGAGATCAGCGCCATTAAGATCAATAAATCTCAAATCTTTCTTATTTTCAGCTTCTTCTGCAAAAGGAAACCCCGCTAAAAACCTCTCCCATTTACTTTCTTTTATGTGCTCGACTACCTGCTCCTTTACTTTCTTTCCCTCAGGAGTAAGCCATCTTTCTTTTAGTTGTTTCTCCGTTCCTTCAGCCATATTTTATATTCCTTTCTATAACTCCTTTATTTAATACTTTGTCAATTGCTCTCACCAAATTATTCGCATTCATTTCGCTTACTTTTTATTTTTAATCGAATTTTTGCCTAAATCTGTTAATGCTGCATATTATATGTATTATGCGTAGCATAATAAACAGTTTACGATATGTAAAGTATAAAGCGTACGAATATGCAAAAACTAACCTGTAAAAATTATGTTCTCAATCCCTATATGCCTATATATTATATATTAATTTTTATGAACCATCCGGACCAGATACCTATTATAACATTTCTTATATCGATACTGCCAAACACTTCATAAGATTAAATGGAAATCCGGAAATTTTTATAAATCGGAAAGAATTATTAGATATCAGTTGGTTTTTTATGGCTTAAAATCATTTGAACTTCTTAAATATCAATTCAATTTTTTCAGTAATATAACAAACTTCTGCACTAACATTGGATTGAATTGAGTTCCTGAACATCTCCCAAGTTCTTCTATTGCCTCTTCTTCAGAAATTGCTTCTCTGTAAGGCCTGCCAAATGTCATAACATCATAAGCATCTACAATAGATGTAATACAGACGTTAATAGGAATATCCTCTCCCATTAATCCCTGTGGATAGCCGGTTCCATTCCACCACTCATGATGTGATAGGATATCTTCAGCTATCGACGCAATTTGTGGAGTTGATTCAGCAATTTTATACCCTATTTCGGGATGCTTTTTTATAATCTTCCACTCTTTTGCAGTTAATTTACCTTTTTTCATTAAAATTTTATCAGGTATTGCAATCTTACCTATGTCATGGAGGTTAGGAAGAAGTACCAGTTCATCCAACTTATTTTGTGGCAGATTAATAGCTCTTCCAAGCTGTACTGCAAATCTTTTAAGACGTTCTGTATGTCCTTTTATTTGCTTATTTTTCTCCCACAATATTCTTTCCAAAGAGAAAATAATAAAATTATAAATACTTTTTCTTTTAAGCAGCTTATTCTTATACATATTATTCCCTGCTTCTTTTATGACTTCTTTTAAATTCTCTTCATCAATCTTTTTTAAGGATTTCTTGAACTCCCCGGTAGTTATTTTCTTAATCCTTTTTTTAAACTTATCATACTCGTACTGCAGATAATTTACATCTTCCTCAAATTCATGCTTTTCCATTAATAAGTCCTTATAATATTTTTCTAAATGCATTTTTTTATTCTCAAGTTTTTCTTTAATTTCATCTTTATCTTCTGCCGGTACTCCATAGTTTCCCATATCTCATTTTTATCTGATGTGTCTTTTCTCCCTAAACTGCCAAGGAATTTTCCCAAATCTTCTTCTCTTATCTTTATGGCTTTCTCTATTTTTATGGCAGAAAGCTTTTTTAATGTAATCATGTTTATTACTTCCTGCTCGCTGGTCCCAGCACTTCGGTAGCTTCTTCTATATTATAAAATTTATCATTTCTATTCATATCTCTTAAGCTTAAAATAAACTTTTATAAAATTATTATAACATACTTAGACAAGTATAACACATTTATCATAAAAATAAACAAGTTTTTTTATTTTAACTGCAAAATTTTTATTTGATTAAAAACGGGATCGCAATTGCTATAAATCTGTCAAATACAACTGCCGGAATAAAAAGATTGTATCCCGTATTGTAATCCATAAAAAGGGATGAATCATGCCGCCAGGCTAAGAGCTCAGAAGATTGCTGAAGGCAGCGGCAAAAAAATAGGAGTAATAAAATCCGCAAATCTTGGAGTGGTCCAGGTTCTGCCCGTATATTCTACAGAAGTCTCAAATTGGGGAACCTATGATACATCAACTATCGAAAAAGAAGTAATGATACCGGTTACGGTGATTTTTACCCTGAAATAAAAAGCTAGAGTCTTAAATATATCTATATGATTTTTTCAATAAATCCCAGGATCTCCGAGCTTATTTAATCTTACCTTTGGCTTTACCATTATTAGATTTCTCACCTTTATCTTTCTTATTTTCTTTATCCTTATTTTCAACTTCTTCCTCTGTTGTATCGGTATTATTACTATCTCCAGTACAATCATTTAAAGAAGCACCTATAACCTCTTGCATTTTCAATATTGATTTTGAACTTTGTATAATTGCGTGGTTAATTGCATATACTGAATGCTGGCCAGGATCTTTTGCTTCCAACACTCTTTGAAGAACTGCTAAATGTTTCATTCTCATAGCTATTGCATGCCGTAAATGTGCTAAATAGGGACCTTCTTCATTTGCTTCTTCTTCCTCTTCTTCACCTGCTTCTTCTTCAGCAAATGCTTCTTTTGTGGCACTACATTCTGGGCAAATCCAGTCATCAGCTAAATCTTTAAAATTTTTTATATTAATAAAATAAAATATCCCATTATTCCAGATATAAGAAAAAGATTTGTTTTTTAAATACATTTATAATAAAATATTAACTTACAGTAAGAGGAGAAAGGAGAATAAAATGACTGATGGGAAGAAAGATAATAGCACCGCTGGAATGTTAGGTTTTGGCTATTTTGTGGCTTTTATTGGTGCAGCAGTCTACTTCATTCAACAGGCAACCTCTTTCGGGATGGGAGTTCTTGGTTTCTTGAAAGCTTGTATATGGCCATATTTTCTAATCTACAATTTGCTAGAGTTTCTCAAAATATAGATACTTTACTCATCATAATAGCACTTAACATAGAGAAACCAATAATGACAGTATTCAAAGCCATCAACGCCTATTAAACATTTTAATGAAAATTAAATAACTTCATAGATTAAAACCTTTAATTAAGGCGGTGTAAATTATTGTCTTGCAAAAACAAATTCCGATTTTATTTGATGCGTCTATTATACCTAAATTAAAATGTAAGATAATGTTATAATAATAATTCTATAAGGGAAGGGAATTTCTCATGATCGAACAAATCCATAAACACCTCGTTTCAGAACTTCAACAAAATACCCGTACTGATACCATTTTTATTATAACTGCAATTTTACTTAACCTGCTGTCTTTGGGAATAAACTCTGCGATGGCAGGTGAATCACGGGAAGACACAAGCCTATTTTTAGTTATGTTTATAATGGTAGCCCTTGTCATAGTAGTAAATGTCGTAGTGATAACAGGGCTTATCAAAGGAAAACAGACCCGAGGTAAATTAACTAATGGACTTATAAAAATGTATAAGGATAACAATGTAGATAAGTACTATGACTCATCGCTTCTGTTAAATTATAATACAAGATACAATCTTTTCATCTTAGTAGTTGTTTTTATTGGTACAATTGCTATCGCTATTCCTTTTATAGTTAGATAGAGAAGCAGTACTAAATAAATATTTAAAAAAATTATTCTTTAGAAGAATTATATAATTCCAATAAGTGTTCAGAATGGCTCCCCGGACTGGACAATATTGATAACAAATAATTATTTGTTAAACCTTAATAATTGCAAGTACCTTTATTTCTCTTCGAAACCTGCGTTAAAATAAATCATAAGATTGAGAAAAGGTTATAATAACCTTTTCTCACCTTTTATTTTCTTAATATTAGTTATATCCTGGCTTACTTCCAAGCATCCAAGATATTTTCCTCCATTAGTGTAAACAGGAAAATAACGAATATAAATAAGCTTTTCCTCTAGATTTATCCAGAATTCTGCAACTTTCCTTTTTTTATCTTTAAAACCTTTTAAAATTTGCTCTACTTTATCCAAGCTCTTTTTTGGATGACAATCTTGAACCCTTCGACCAATAACGGATATAGGTCTTTTAAAAATTCTATCCTCAAATCTATTAAAAAACCTGACCTTATCATCTCTATCAATAAAAGTAATATCAACAGGTAAGGTATCCAAAACAAGTTTTAGTTCTTCTTCTGATAAAACTCCAGTATTAAATTTAATTTCCTCTTTTCTACTCATAAAAATCAAATTCCTACCTTTCTGACTTTAATAGATTATATTTCTTTTTAATTTCTTTTTGTTTTTATTATTTTAAAAATCATAATTAAAACCACATAGTTCCATCAGCTTCAAGTACTAAATTATTTAAAGTTGCAGCGCCAACTACCCTGGAACCATCCACAAAATCATCAGGCGTTAATTTTTCCCCGAATAATTGCGCGCTTTGTTGACATATAAGCAGTTTTATTCCCTGCCTTAAAGTTTCATCAATTACATCCTTTAAAGATGGAAAATTACCTATCTTTATTTTCTCAGCTTCTCCTTTTTTTACGACAGTTACTCCTTCTCCCAAGAAATAAATAGTTGGTTCCACATCCATTGCTAATGCTGTTTGTGCCAATATAAAAGGTGAATAAAGTCTTTGTGGTGTATTTACACCACTTGTTTGTACATATAATAACTTCTTTTTAGCCATTTACTCCTCCTAATTTACTTATACATCTTTTTAATGTAGAAAATAAAATTATCATTATTCTTAGTCATCTTTATAAGTTTGTTACCAGTAGTTTTTGCCCAACTCTTAATATCTTCTTCGGACGCAGGATCATCAGCTACTAGTTCCAGTATTTGTCCTTCTTTCATGCTATTGATCTTTTTCCTTGTTTCAAATACAGGTACCGGGCAATATAGCCCGGTACAGTCTAAATGTCCATCAGGCTTTAAAACATCTTGTTCTTCTTCCATAGTTACTCATCCTCTCCCAATTTTTCTCCGCAATTAGGACATACTTTTAAATTATTGGAGACAGCATGTCCTTTTAACAATAGGTGGTAAAACTTCAAGTAATCAATAAAAACAGTGGTTTAGATGTTCTTTATTTGTTATCCCCTAATGCTATTTAAATATAAAACCAGTCTGTTCGGACCAGAATAAAAGATCCAATTCCTGGAAGGGAATACCTATCTTTAAAGAAAATCCTCTCATTTTATTTTCTACATTTAAGTAAATCTTTCTGTTAATCAAGGATGGGATTTTCTTTATAATTCCGTACCTCTTTAAACTCCTTAAAATATGTATATCGAGTATTGCTATATCATTACCAAAACCAATATTCCTTAAAAAATGACTCGCTTCCTTATATCCTAAACCTTTTATGTTCTTTACGAACCATTCTCTCGTTTTGAATATATTACCTTCATCTATTTTGCTTTTTAAATCAAATCTTCCCCTTTTTTTAAAGGCCTTTCTTGCCGCTATTAAATAAGAGGCTTTATTGTTAGGAAATCTAACACGTCTCAAATTAGCTTTTATATCACTTTTTTCTCCTTTTAAAAGCAACCCTGATCTTACCAATTCTTTTACAGCTTCGTCACAATAAATTGCCTTTGATTGAGGTGTTAATATACAGAAGCATAACTCCTTGAATATGCACTCATCATTACTTTTATATAAATCCTCAAATTCTTTGAGCTTTTTTTTAATCTGATATTTTTTTTTCCTGTAATTTGATAATAACTCATTTAATTCATCATCGCATTGCATTATCTTTAATCACTTATCAATAATTTTCGCAAAACAGCTCATAATAACTTTGAGGATGTGCACAAGCCGGACACTCCTTTGGCGCCTCTTTTCCTTCATGAATATACCCACAATTACGGCATTTCCATCTAACCTCTGTATCCCTTTTGAATACTTTATATTCTTTCAAGTTCTTGAGTAATTTTCTATATCGTATTTCGTGTTGTTCCTCTACTTCTGCTATCTCTTTAATTACAGAAGCAATTTCTCCAAAACCTTCCTTGCGTGCTATTTCTTCTGCTTCTTTGTAGATTTTTGTCCACTCCAAGTTTTCACCGGCCGCAGAGGCTTCTAGATTAGCCACTGTATCTTCTATTACACCTGCTGGATAACTGGCTGTAATTTCCACATCTCCACCTTTTAAGAACTTGAAAAATCTCTTTGCATGTTCTTTCTCATTATAAGCAGTTTCCAGGAATATCGCTGCTATTTGCTCAAAACCTGCCTTTTTTGCTACGCCTGCAAAATATGTATAGCGGTTTCTCGCCTGAGATTCTCCTGCGAAAGATTCAAGAAGATTTTTTTCTGTTTTTGTTCCTTTTAAGTTTGCCATTACTGTACTTTCCTCCTTATTTATTTTTCCATAACCCATGTATAGAGCAAAACTCCCGCACTTCTATTACATCTGATTTTGTGGCACAATATTTTACCTCAGGAGCCTGTCCAGGCTTCAACTCCTTGCGTATTATCCTATCCTTTAGCAATATCTCAATGAATTTTATATAATGTTTATCCTCCATTGGATGTTCGATACTTCCAACCTTCACTTTAATACCACTATCAGTTTTCTCCACTACCGGAACATGTTTTTCCTGTCCCTGGTCTTCGGTCTTTGCCTTTAATTTTATCATGGGTTCGCCACAGCACACCAGGGCAGTTGCTCCTTCATTCACAACTTCAACTATATTACCACATACTTCACAGCGATAAAGTTCTCTTAACTTAGTCATCCCGCACCTCCTTATTACATATTAAATTGTTTTTAATTTGTTAATATTATATGGTTAGACTCTATCTACATCAATACGTTAAAGAAATCTTTGATACGTACATATTTTCTTCTCCGGTTTATATTTGTTTTTATTCTGTTTGTATTTATTGTATTGCACAATTCCTATACATTCCTTAGCATACTTACACCAATCAAGACAACTTTGTTTGTCGCTATTTCGCATAACTGCCTTTTTACACTTCTGGCACGTTGCCTTAATCTCATCTGACCATATCTCAATCTCATAAGAACAGAAAGGACATCCCATATATTCCGGCTTTGGCTGTTTGAAATTTTGAGCTCCAGGACATTTTAAAATCATTTATTCTACTTCCCTGTTTTTAATAGAGATGCTATTGATAAAGAATTTAACCTGGAAATAGTATACTTTTCCATCTCATCTATTTTTTTCTTTAAAACACAACTTTTTATCTCCGGGCATATTTCCTTCTTAAAGGTATGTTCCTGCAACTTTATTGGGCCTTGAAATATTTCTATCAATTTGCCCATATATATCTTCTCAGGTCTGTCTGCCAATACAAAACCACCATTTTTACCTTTATATGATTTAAGGATTCCTTTTTTATTCAGCTCTTGAAGCACCTTTCTTAAAAATGGTCCTGGCATTTTTAAACCTTCAACCAACTCTCTAACAGAAACTACATCCTTATTACTCTTTACCATATAACAAAGCGCCCTTATGGCATAGTCGGTATTTCTTGTAATTAAGTTCACTTATTATTTCCTCTACTTTCTATATTGGACCATTTGTAAAGATACCATAACAGTATCATTATGTCAATAGGAAATATAAATCCATAACTTAAAATTTCAAATTGGTTCATTTTCTTTTCTCATAAATTATAAAGAATCAACTGTAGCGAGATTTCATTCTTAAAATTAATAAGCTAAATTGTCATAGAAACTTCTAGAAGAATAATCCTTGGTGAATATAAAAAAGACAATTTAAAATAGGAAAATTAAAATTCTCCTCTTTGAAACAGAAAAGCTCCAATTTGTAAATTCATTTGGCTCCCCGGACTGGATTATGTTGATAACATTAAAAACCGTATTCCATTGACTTTTCTATAAATTATGTGTTGCATTATGCTCAAATAAGTGCTACATTCAGTATATAATATCAGCAAAGGAGTGGATATATATGACTAAAAAGACATCTACAATTCATTTGCGCGTTGAACCTGCTATAAAAGCAGATGTGGAAAAATTGCTTGATAGATTAGGTTTATCTACAACAGATGCGATAAACATCTTTTTAAATCAGATAGTTTTAACTGGTGGTCTGCCATTCCCTGTAAAAGTACCGCGATCTAATGAAATAACCTTAGCCGCAATGAAAGAAGCAGAGGAAATCAAAAAAGGCATAATACCATCAAAGGCTAAAAGTGTAGATGAATTTTTTGAGGAAATGGACGTATGAGCAAAAACGTACGTTATACAACGCAGTTTAAAAAAGATTTTAAGCTATGCATAAAACGTGAATACAATATGCAGCAAATAAAGTCTATTATGAAATTGCTTGAAAGCGGCAAGCAGTTATCTGAGAAGAATAAGGACCATAATCTAACTGGTAATTATGTTAACTGCAGAGAATGTCATATTCAATCCGATTGGTTACTGATTTATCAATTATTTGATAATGATATTATATTTGTTAGAACAGGAACACATTCTGATTTATTTTCATAACCAGGAATTATTTATAAGAAATTTATCTATGGAAATTCCTGTCAAGTGATATTTTCTTTTAAAAACTTTATATGCTCATAATCTTAAAGGTCAAATAAAATTAATATATCCAGACTATAGATTGATCCTATTAATCATTCATCTATTCGTACCTAACAGTACACTATAGCTATCCGGTTGCGGCTCCCTAATCATAAGAACAACCCTTTATGGTTAAAATTTAATAAGGGCAGCCATTTATGAATAAACTGCTGGTTTTTCAATGTACGGTCTTTTTTCTTTTAATATAAAATAGGAAACTTCAGCAATCCTTCTTGCTACAGCAACTATGGCAGAGTTGGTCCCCTTTTTTGCCTTTATCCTGCTGTAACGGTATCTAAGGTAACTGCTGTGCACTATTGCCACCTGAATTTTTATTTATATTTATAAGAACTTGCTTCTGGATCACCACTCTATAATCACCCAATAGTAGACGTAATTTAGGTTATCGGATTCAATTAACGTCTTGGATAATGATACTGAAGTAAAAAACAAGCGGAATAGAAGAATAAATATGAAAAATACCCCATCTAGGCCGGCTTTATAACAGGACAATATCCTGCAACCTTATCACTATCCTAACACACATGATCGCAGTCTATATAATCGTCTCTTATATATTCATCAAAACTATCAGGGGCAATGTCTATCTTAGGAGGAGGTCTTTTCCTCTCAAATTCATATATGCCCAGATAATCAAGAATCTTCTTAACAATCTTATAATCCTCTATAAAGGCAATTATCCTCATCTCTCCCCCGCACTTTGGACAGATAAGGGGATCCACCTCGTATATTTTCTGTATTAACCTGGCCCAGGACCTGTTAAGACCTCTTGGGCTATCATCTTCTATAATATGAAATTCTGGCTCACCATCTTCTTTTTTAAGCCTACCCCGGGTGACATTACTGTAATATCCATAATAGCGGACAGTCTGGCCTCCTCTATCCGGTATATGTGATACAAGTGCTGCCATCCATTCAAGGGGACTGAACTCCTTTACCTCTTTTCCGTATTTGGACTCATATGTTACCTTCGCCTTATCTGGATAATATTCCATACGTTCCTGGGAAAAAGACGCCCTTATAATATACCTTGCCAGGTTATCTGTAGATCTTACATCTTTGGGATAGATTCTCTTTCCGCAATATATCCCGAAACCGGTATGCCTCCAGAAAAGTATAAACGAAATTTCTTAAAGAAGTTTATTGAAAAGATTATAATCAATGATGAAAAAATTGAGATTGTTTATTATACCCCAGGATCTAGGTCTGCTTTCTTAAAGATTCAAGACGTTTAAGTACATCATCTATAGTGATATCGCCTTCTTTCTTACAAGCTAATAGAAAATTTTCTATTTCATCAGTTATTTTGTCCGCTAATTTTATTATAGGTTCTTCCATAATAGGTCTCCAAAATATTTAAAATTAAAGAGTCAAGTGTTATCAACATTGAGGTATGCTGGCTCCCCGAGTAGGACTTGAACCTACAACCCTTCGGTTAACAGCCGAATGCTCTACCATTGAGCTATCGGGGAATAGCGATGACACGATATGGTATTATAGTATATAAGAAGTTTATTTCAAGGTCTAAATTGATACAAAATCAAACAACTCTGCTTTAAAATATCTACAGGATAAATTATAACTTTTATTAATGCTCGAGAAAATCTCTCAAAACTCCGCTCCTGTTTGGATGTCTCAGCTTCCCCAGAGTCTTGGATTCTATCTGTCTGATTCTTTCCCTTGTAACGCCAAATTCCCTGCCCACTTCTTCCAGAGTTCGGGGATAACCATCCTGCAGTCCAAATCTCAGCTGGATAACTTTTTTTTCCCTATCATTTAATGTATTTAAAACCTCTTGAAGCTGTTCCTGGAGCATGGTGAAAGAGGCTGCATCAGAAGGCGCTTCAATTTCCGAATCCTCTATGAAATCCCCCAGATGGCTATCCTCTTCTTCTCCTATAGGAGTCTCAAGAGATACCGGATCCTGGGATATTTTCATGACCTCTCTTACCTTCTCCACAGAAAATTTCATTTTCCTTGCAATCTCTTCCGGGGTAGGCTCTCTTCCAAATTTCTGCAGAAGCTGTCTCTGCGTTCTTATTAATTTGTTTATTGTTTCTACCATATGCACCGGGATTCTTATGGTCCTTGCCTGATCGGCTATGGCTCTTGTTATAGCCTGCCTGATCCACCAGGTGGCATAGGTAGAAAATTTATAACCCTTTTTATAATCAAATTTCTCTACCGCTCTTATAAGTCCCAGATTGCCTTCCTGTATCAAATCTAAAAAGAGCATTCCCCTGCCCACATATTTTTTGGCAATGCTTACCACAAGCCTTAAATTAGCTTCGACCAGCATTCTTTTAGCTTTCATATCGCCTGCTTCAATCTTCCTGGCAAGATGACCTTCTTCAAAAGCGGTCAGAAGTCTTACCTTTCCAATTTCTTTAAGGTACATCCTGACCGGGTCATTTGTAGAAGATTTTATGGTTAAATCCAGTTTTTTAGTAAAAATTTCCTCTTCACTTTTTTTACCCGGGCTTTTACTGTCAATGTCATCATCTTCTTCACTTACAATCTCTATTCCCAGATTCTGAATGACTTCATAAATATTTTCAATTTGCTCTTTGGACAGTTCTATATCTGAAAGGGTTTCAGCAATTTCTTCAGTAGTCAGAAGCCCATCAGCTTTACCTTTGCTGATCAGCATTTTCACTTCTTCTAACTTAAACTCTGATCCTTCCTTCATGTTAAATTCACCTCTAAACTTAAAGTATTCTCAAATTCATTTTATCTTTTTCCAGTTCTATTAATCTCCGGTATAGTTCATCATACTTACTGGCCGCCTCTTCATTTTTTATAGCACTGCCCGTATTTTTATTTTTCTCATATTCTATCATCTTTTTCCTGATATTCTCAATTTCTTCAGAAATACGGATTCCTTTTAAATTATTGATGATTTCGTTACTTACCAAAATAATATTCTGGTTCTTAAAATGTGACTCGCTAAATAAAATATAATTATATAATTTTTTCACATCTTCATTTTCTATTGCCCCTGACGTAATTTTGAAAGGAAAGTTTACCTTTTTATTATCCTCTCTTGCTCTTGAAATCTCATCTCTTATAATCAGATAAAGTTGTCTTGTATCCTCAAATCTAAAATAATCGGGACCAAGACTTAAAAGTTCGTCAATCTTGTCTCCCAGCCCATTTATTATCAGTTTTAATGCCTCTACCTCTATTCTTTTTAAGGGAATGATATTTTCGCTTCCAGTCTCTTTTCCCCCGATATTGTAACCTTTATTCCAGTTTACGGCCCTATTTTTATAATCATGCTCTTTCTTTAACATCTCTTCCAGAAGCAGGTTTTCCTCAAGATTCAACTTTTCAGCCACACTCTTTATACACTCCCCTTGAATAATGCTTGAAGAAAGAGTGGAAATAAACCTTACGAGATGATCACTTGCTTTCAGTTTACCGGCCAGGCTGCTAATATTATATTTTTTTATAATTGCATCAATTGTAAAATCAATAATGCTTACAGCATTTTCAATCTTTGCAGCAAAGATTTCTTTACCCTTTTTAAATATAAAATCAGCAGGATCATATCCTTCTTCAAGTACCGCCACGCTGATATTTAAATTATTTTCATAATACAGATCAAGCCGCTCATTATACTCTCTTAATCTTTCAATTCCCTTAAGGGAAGCATTCATACCGGCTGTATCACTGTCAAAAACCAGCACAATATTTTTTGTAAACCGCCCTAAAAGCTTTATCTGATCTGAAGTAAGGGCAGTGCCCAGACTGGCAACCACATTTTTTATCCCGTACTGATACATGGCCATTACATCAGTATACCCTTCGACTATAAGCACTTCATCTTCTTTGACAATATGATTTTTGGCCTGAAAAATTCTATATATATTTTTACCTTTAGAATAAAGCCTTGTCTCCGGAGTGTTTATATACTTTGCTTTCTGCCCGCCGGTTTTACTCGCAGCTGAGATAACTCTTCCTCCAAAACCTATTGTTTTCCCGACTATATCTTCAATGGGAAACATTATCCTGCCTCTGAACCGGTCGTATATCTCACCTGGACCTCTATTGCTTTTAATAGCAAGTCCGCACTCTATCACTTCTTCAGGCTTGTACTCTCTTTTTTTAGCAAAATTTGCAAAATTATCCCAGCTGTCCAGACTGAATCCAACTTCAAATTCCTTCAACGTCTTTTCGTCAAAACCTCTATTCTTTAAATAATTTAAAGAAGACAAACCCTTTTTGCTGTTAAAAAGTATGAAATTAAAATACTTTTTAGCAAGCTCATTTAATTCTACCAGCCTGTTTTTTAATTTCGATGACTCTTTAGAACCACTGTAATTATACTTTAAATTGTAGCCAATCTTTTTTGCCAGAAATTCAACAGTCTCCATAAACTCCATATTTTCAATCTTCTCTATAAAGCTTATTAAATCACCACCTTCTCCACACCCAAAACAATGATAAAGCTGCTTTGAAGTATCAACAGTAAATGATGGAGTTTTTTCCTTATGGAAAGGACAGAGTCCGGTATAATTCCTGCCAGTTTTTTTAAGTTTCACATAATTTGAGACAACACTATAAATATCCGATTTGGATTTTAATTCCTCTACTCCGCCCTCTTTTAAACTTCTGCTCATTTCTCTTCTGAACACTAAAATATAATAATTAATATATGTAGCAAAACTTCCGGGAAATAAAAAAACAAATTATTCTAACTGCATAAATTAAATAAACTTATGTTTATTTTACCACTAATATATCATTTATTAGATGGGTTATTCCTAAATATTTAGGAAATTTTAATATATTTTTTATTCTTCGCCCTTTATTGCCGCATGTGCAGCAGCCAGCCTGGCAACCGAAACCCTATATGGTGAACAGCTTACATAATCCATCCCTACCATATGACAGAATTCCACTGAACTCGGGTCACCTCCATGTTCACCACAGATACCAATCTTTAAATTTTCTCTTGCTTTCCTTCCCTTATCCACACCCATTTTAATTAACTGGCCGACACCGTTCCTGTCAAGAGTAGCAAATGGATCTTTTTCCAAAATCCCTTTTTCTATATAGTCCGGAAGAAACTTGCCGGAATCATCTCTTGAAAATCCATAAGCCATCTGGGTCAAGTCATTTGTTCCAAAGCTAAAAAATTCAGCTTCTGTTGCAATTTCATCAGCAGTAACACAGGCTCTTGGAACCTCAATCATCGTACCGACTTTATAGTCAAATTTCAGATTTTCTTTCTTCATTATTCCGTCAGCAATCTTGATAATCTGGTCTTTTAAAATCTTTACCTCCCTTACATCTCCAACCAATGGAATCATTACTTCAGGTTTTACTTTATAGCCCTCTCTGGTAAGCTCAACAGTTGCCTCAAATATAGCCCTGACCTGCATTTCGAGAATCTCAGGATATGTAATAGAAAGCCTGCATCCTCTGTGTCCCAGCATTGGATTCATTTCATGAAGTGAATTGACAGTTGCTTTTAGTTCATCAAATTTTAAACCCAGCTCTCCGGCTATTTCCCTGACATCATCATCTTCATGAGGTAAGAACTCATGAAGGGGTGGATCTAAGAGCCTTATAGTCACAGGCATGTCATTCATTACCTTAAAGATTTCCATAAAATCTTTTTTCTGTATTGGTAGAAGCTTTGCAAGAGCTTTCTCTCTTTCTTCCTTGCTGTTGGCTACTATCATCTTTCTCACAGCTTTTATTCTATCTGCTTCAAAGAACATATGCTCTGTCCTGCAAAGACCGATGCCTTCTGCTCCAAAATTCAAAGCGACTTTAGCATCATTAGGAGTATCGGCATTTGCTCTTACTCCAATTTTCTTGTAATCATCAACCCAGCTCATGAATTTTTTAAAATTTTTCCCTATTTCAGGATCTACTACCGAAATTTTACCTTTAAATACTTCCCCGGTCGAACCATCGAGTGTAATCCAGTCGCCTTTATTTACCCTGCTGCCATTTACTTCAAAATATTGTTTATCCTCAAATACTTTAATGTCTTCCGCACCAGCAACACAGCACTTACCCATACCTCTTGCAACAACAGCAGCATGCGAAGTCATTCCTCCTCTTGCAGTTAAAATTCCCTGAGCTACTGCCATGCCCTGAATATCTTCAGGAGATGTCTCTGTTCTCACAAGAATTACATTTTCACTCTTGGCCTCTTTGACAGCTGTATCTGCATCAAAAACCACCTTTCCCAACGCCGCTCCGGGTGACGCCGGCAACCCTTTGGTAAGTAATTCCGCATTCTTTTTAGCTTTTTTATCCAGCTGTTTATGCAGTAACTGATCAAGCATTTGAGGCTCTACCCTGGTCACAGCAGTCTTTTTATCTATATATCCCTGATCAAACATATCAACTGCAACCTGAAGTGCTGCGGCTGCTGTTCTTTTACCGGTCCTGGTCTGGAGCATATACAATTTTCCTTCCTGAATGGTGAATTCAACGTCTTGCATATCCCTGTAATGTTCCTCTAATTTCTTTCTTATATCCATTAGCTGTTTGTAGTTTTCAGGCATTTCTTCTTCCAACTTAGAAATATGCTGTGGGGTCCTTGTACCCGCAACCACATCTTCACCCTGAGCGTTTATCAGATACTCACCGTAGAACTTATCCTCACCTGTTGCCGGATCTCTGGTGAAAGCCACGCCGGTTCCTGAATCCTGGCCCATATTCCCAAAAACCATTGCCTGCACATTTACTGCGGTACCGAGATTGTGTGGAAGATCATTAAGATTTCTGTAAGATATGGCTCTTTTATTATTCCATGAACCAAATACTGCACCAATTGACATCTTAAGCTGCTCTCTGGGGTCCTGGGGGAAGCTTCTCCCTTTAGCCTCTTTAATTATTTTTTTATAATCTTCTACAAGTTCTCTCAGATCCTCTGCGGTCAGCTCGGTATCAAACTTTACATTTTTTTTATCTTTTTTTGATTGAAGCGCTTTCTCAAACTTATTATGTTCTACATTCATTACCACATCGCCAAACATCTGGACAAACCTCCTGTAAGAATCCCAGCCAAATCTTTCATTTTTTGTCTTTTCAATTAAGGCTACTACGGTCTTATCATTCAAACCCAGATTTAGTACCGTGTCCATCATACCGGGCATGGAAAAAACTGCCCCGGATCTAACAGAAACCAGGAGTGGATTTTTCTCATCTCCGAAACCCATCCCCATTTTTTCTTCTAATTTTTTTAGATTTTCCTCAATTTGATCTTCCAGACCTTCGGGGTACCTTTTACCAAGGTCATAAAATAGATTACAAACTTCTGTGGTTATGGTAAAACCATAGGGTACAGGTAAACCTATATTGGTCATCTCCGAGAGATTCGCACCCTTTCCTCCAAGAAGTTTTTTCATCTCTCTTTTACCTTCACCGAAAAAATATACATATTTTTTTAAATCCATTTCCTATCAATCCCTTCCTTCCATTAAATTACTAATTCCATTTTGCACTTGTAAAAAATTAAATCGAATTATGATACCAAAATAATTAAAAAAAAATAAGAGAAAAATGTTTTAAAAAGGTTTCTATATTCTGCTATTACCCTCTATGGTCAATCTTGAAAAATCTGCCATCAATAAGTAAGAGTCTACTGCTTTTTTAATTAAATTAATCCTATTGGATCTTACTTTTTTGTCTTTGTCCATAACCAGAACCTTATCGAAAAACAAATCCACAATTTCTCCAAATCCATAAAGTTCAGCAAGAACTGCGGTGTAATCTTTTTTGCACATAAGATCCTTTATTACTTTTTCCTTCATATTAACAGATGAAAATAATCTTTTTTCATATTCTTCCTCAAGGAGTTCCACGTCAACTTCCCCAAATTCTTTTTTATCTATTATATTTTTACATCTAATCATGGGACATGAAATCTTTTTTATATCTTCACTTTCGATGAACTCTTCTATGGCCTTATATCTTAAATCAATATCTAAAATAGAGCAGCATCCTGACCCTAGAATTGATTCTAAAATATCCAATCTCTTATCTTTTTTCTCCAGCAAGAACCTGTATCTTGCAATAATAAAATCTTTAATTCCGGTACTAATCTTCAAATCACTTATACCTCTAAAATTAAAAGATTTTTGGTAGAGGTTCTGATTGTAACTTATTAAACCGGTCAGATCAAAATCATATTTTCCTTTAAGTATTGAAAGTACAATACCGGAAGCTTTTCTCCTTAATGCAAAAGGATCTTCAGAACCGGAAGGTATCTTTCCAACCAGGAACATCCCGGTTATAGTATCAATTTTATCAGCAATAGATAATATCAGGCCTACATCCGTAGCCGGAAGAATATCAGCGGCAAACCTGGGGAGGTGGTGTTCAAAAATTGCATCCGGCACCTCACTCTTTTCGCCCTTCTCCCTGGCATACTGACGGCCAACTACCCCCTGAAGCGCTGGAAATTCCACTACCATATTGGTAACCAGGTCACATTTGCAAAGCATACTTGCTGTAGCTAAATTAGTAGAGATATCATCTTTTTCGTGGAGCCTGCTACCCTCCAGTAATCCGGCAATATAGGCGCTGACCTTTTTAAGCCTTAAAGCTTTATTATACATACTGCCAAGATTTGAAAAGAAAATCACTCCCTTTAGTTTATCGGCCCAGTAGTTGAAATCGTGTTTTTTATCCTCTTCATAAAAAAATGCGGCATCGCTCAACCTGGCTTTTAGTACTCTTTCATTACCCTTCTTTATTCCACCATTATCTTTTATTCCATTCTGTATAATCAAAAATTTGGTGCTGACATTACCCGACTTATCTAAAACTGCAAAATATTTCTGGTGGTACTGTATTGCTTCTATCAATAGGTCTTTAGGAATGTATAGAAACTCTTCAGGGAAATTACCTATAACAACATTCGGCATCTCGACCATATTCACCACATCATTTAGTAAGTTTCCATCCAAAACAACCCTGTAGTTACCTCTCCATATATCCTCTTCCAGTTGATTGATCTGATTCAATATTAATTCTTTTCTTTTTACAGCATCAGCTATTACTTTCCCCTTATCCTGGAGCAGTTTAAAATAGCTGTCGGCATCCTTTATGTTAATAGGTCCGGGACTTAGTGTGCGGTGTCCAAAAGTAATATTTGCGGAATTTAAATTTTCGAGACTAAATTTTATTACCTCATTATCATACAAAGCAAGTATCCATCTTATTGGACGGGCAAATTTAATATCATGATCTGCCCAGGTCATCTGCTTGCTGAAGGTAAGAGAGAGTATAGAGTCCTTTAGTATATCCGGAAGGACATCTACAGCTTTTTTCTCTTCTTCTATAATCCTTTTTCCCAGATATACACCTTTGCCCTCAACTTCGATTTCCTCCAGATCGGAAACTTCCAGATTCAAACTCCTGGCAAATCCTTCTGCTGCCATGGTAGGATTGCCATCCTTATCAAATGCAACCTTCAGGGTAGGACCGGCAACTGTCCTCTCTTTAGAATTTTGAAGCTCACTTAATCCTTTTACTACAGCAACCAGCCTTCTTGGCGAACTGTAAGTTTGGATATCTTCAAATTCTAATCTATTTTCAGCCAGTTTATTTTCAAGAATTTTCTTAAGCCCGCTAACTCCTTCTCCAGTACATGAAGGAGGTAGTTCTTCAGTTCCAATCTCAAAAACTAAATTTTTTCTCATAATTATTTTCTATTCCTTTTTAAGTAGCGGGTATCCCATTTCCTCTCTCTGCTTAAGATAGGCAGAACATAAAATTTTGGCAAGATTTCTAACTCTGGCAATATAAGAAGTCCTCTCTGCTACACTTATTGCCTCTCTTGCATCCAGCAAATTAAAAATATGTGAACATTTAATTATATATTCGCATCCTACAAAGATAAGTCCCCTGCCTATAACCCTTTCAAATTCCTTTTCATATTTCTTAAACAAATCCAGAAGCATACTTACACTGGCTACTTCAAAATTATAAACCGACCACTGTTTCTCAGATTCAAGATGCAAATCCCCGTAGGTGATATTATCGGACCATTTTAGATCCCAGAAACTATCCTTGTCCTGCAGGTACATAGCAATCCGCTCCAAACCATAAGTGATCTCTGCCGAAACAGGCTTGAGCATAAAGCCTCCCATCTGTTGGAAATAGGTAAACTGGGTTATTTCCATTCCATCAGCCCATACTTCCCAGCCCAGGCCTGCAGCACCTATAGTTGGAGATTGCCAGTCATCCTCAACAAACCTTATATCATGTAATTTTAATTTAATACCCAGATTCTCAAGAGAACCCAGGTAAAGATCTATTACATCATCAGGAGATGGTTTTAACAGTACCTGAAACTGATAAAAAAACTGGGTTCTGAAGGGATTTTGGCCGTATCTTCCATCAGTGGGCCTCCTGCTGGGTTCAACATAAGCCACATTCCATGGTTCAGGGCCCAAACACCGCAGGAAAGTGTCCGGATTGAATGTTCCAGCACCCTTTTCCAGGTCCATCGGCTGCTTTATAATACAACCATTATCTGACCAGTATTTTTGCAGGTTAAAAATAATATCCTGAAAATTCATAGTTACTTATTTTAATAACATTAATTTTAATAGTCAATTAAACTGGACCAAAACATTGGAGCAAAACAGCAATTTTCTGCTCTTACCCGGCAATTATCACCGGTAATTTCATCTTATTTCATATAGAAATTAATGATATGTTGTTTTTTATAGTTTAACGCTTAAAAGTATACACTTTAGAAGCTGGTATTTATAATAAAAAAGTAAAAAAAGTTTTAAACCGCTTACAGTCCTATTTTTTTAAAATATTTAAAACTTTCCACATTGCATTCAGTGTGGTAAATAATATAGTTTTCTATCAGTTTATACACCCTTTTAAGTGTTGGAAGACCTACCTCTAAATCTCTAAAATCTTCGAGTTTGAGATTAAATAAATCATATAAAAACCTGTAATCTGATGCACCCAGGACTTCCATACCTCCTGAAGAATCTGTACATTTCCTGCAAAGAATCCCTCCATATTTAACTGAAAAATAAATTTTATCTTTATGGAAATAGTATAAATTTTTTAATTTCTGATTGCACTTGCTGCAGTTTTCAAGCAAAGGTGCATAGCCCGTGATTCTTAAAAACTTAATTCCGAAAAAACACATAGTCTTCTTTAGGGAGACTACATCTTCCGGATCCAGATTGTTGATCTCGTTAAAACAGATATAAATTAATTTAAATAAAAGTGGGGAAGAGTCTCCGCCGGAGACCTGTGTTTTTAAGATAATTTTGCTTATGATTTCACAGAAGACAAATTTGTAAAAATCTGAAGCAATATTTTTAAAACTTTTTATTATTTCTACCTGATTTATAATATCCAGATTCCTGCCTGTTGAAAGCTCCAGATCAACAAGATTAAAAAGCTCAAGCCTTCCCCCAAATTTACTGCGGATCTTCCTGGCGCTTTTAGCTACTGCATTTATTATATCTCCATCCCGGGAGTACATTTTAACTATTTTATCTGATTCTCCCAGTTTATATGATTTTAAAATAATAGCCTTGGCTTTATAGGATGGCATTTTTTATTTATCAAAAATAGCAATGTACTCTTTGATTATGTTTATTCCACTGCTGGTCCCCAGTCTTGTTGCGCCGGCATCTATAAGCGCCTGTGCATCTCTAAATGTTCTTATTCCGCCTGATGCTTTAACTCCTGTATTCCTGGTAACAATTTCTCTTATCAGCCTGACATCATCAAGTTCTGCACCTTTTACACCAAACCCGGTAGATGTCTTCACAAAATCTGCGCCAGATCTCTCAATAATTGCACACACTTTTTTAATTTCATCCCTGGTTAAAATTGCAGTCTCGATTATTGCCTTGATATTAATATGCCTGTTATATTCTGCTATTTGTTCACGCCTTATCACATTAACAACTATTTTGATTTCTCTTTCGACATACTCATAATTACCGCTTTTCACAGCTCCCAAATTTATTACCATATCCAGCTCTCCTGCGCCTTTTTTTACATTATCCCTTGCTTCAAAGACCTTTGTTTCTATAGTATTTGCACCAAGAGGATAGCCTACTACAGCGCAAACTTTTACATCGGTGTCGGCCAATATTTTTTTTGCCTGTGCTATATAAGCAGGATTAATACACACTGCTGCAAAATGATATTTTTTAGCATTAATACATAACTGTTCTATGTCCTTTGAAGTTGCAATAGGATTAAGTAATGTCTGATCAATAGTCTTTGCTAATTGCTCTTTAGTTAACGTTTTTACCACTCACCTTTATTTATCTATAACTAATAATATTTTTTATAATCAATAGCCAAAAAACCAGATTTAAAACTTTTTTTATTCATTATAGCTTTAATCTCATTAAATCCCGGTCCACTCCTCTACCATATTCATTTTTTCTCAAGATAATTTTTTTAAAACCAAAATCCTTATAAAGTTGGCTAGCAGTCTTATTTCCGGGACCAACGGTTAATTCTATTTCCTCAAAATTTTCATCTTTTAAAATATCAATTACTTTTCCCAGAAGCATCCTGCCAATGCCATTTTTTCTGTATTCTTTGTCAATATAAAAAGAATGAATAAAAGCTGTATTCTTATCTTTCCAGCTTCTTATAAGCTCGCATACTCCAATAATATCAGAGCTGTCCCTACTTTTTTGAGCTACAATAAATTTTCCATACCTTATTATTACCGGTATTACCCACTGGTTTATTGAAGCTTTGCTTCCCAGATTCTTTTTTTCTAATTCTCCAATCCTGCTTACCAATTTCCAGTCAACACCTTTTATCTCCTGTATAAATATACTGTCCATACTAGAAACTAATATTTATTTAAAAATTTAAAAAAAAGACATATCTAATATCAATTTTACATTAGTTGTCAATAGCAGCAGCCGTAGTTTTGAGTGGTTTGGGATTGAACAATTTATGATGAAAAAAATTAGAGTTTAAAAGTTCTTCTTGTGTCAGATACTAAACTATCCTGGATACTTTCCATATCTATTCTATTTTTTTCTTCCTCGTGGTCATAATTATATATATGCAGTATACCGTGTATTATCAGTAAAATTATCTCCAGATTCAGATTCCATTTTTCATCCTGTTTTAAAATATTGGACTGCGCAACTTCCGGACAAATAATTAATTCCCCTACAGTATAAGTGCTTGCCCCCGGGCTTATCTTATCTTTATCAGAAATATATGAAAAAGACAGCACATCAGTTTCCCTATCTATTCTCCTGTATTTTTTATTTAATTTCCTTATTTCTTTCCCGTCTGAAAAAACAATATTTAATTCACTTTTTAAATCCTTATCAAACTTATCTGAAATATATGCTGCAGCCTCTCTTATTAAATCCAGGTCCAATTTTATTTTACTTTGATTGTTAATCAGTGTAACTTTCATTTTGTCTCCACTTTTGCCTCTAAATCCACTTTTGTTTTTGAATTGGATTCGGTATATGAAAGCCGGGAATGATAAATAGACATAAGTCCGTCAATCAAAGTTTCTTTGACTGTATTTATCTCTTTAATAGTCATATCAGTCTCATTCAGCTGGCCATCTTTCAATCTATCTTCAAATATATCATTTATCATTTTTTCAATTTTTTTAGGAGTCATCTTATCAATAGATCTTACTGCAGCTTCTGTTGAATCTGCCAGCATAAGAATTGCTGCCTCCTTGTTCTGAGGTTTTCTTGCCGGATAACGGAAATGCTCTTTAAGACCATTTGAGCTGCCGTTAGTAATTAATTCTCTGTCTTTCTGTTTCTCGTAAAAATAGGTTATTATTGAACTCCCATGATGCTGGGAGATAATATTTAAAACTTTTCTGGGAATTTTATTTTTTACTGCCATTTCCAGACCATCTTTTATATGACTTGATATTATATGCCTGCTCATAGAAGGATTTAAGCGGTCATGAATATTTTCAATATCCCTTTGGTTCTCATAAAAATATTCAGGCCTTTTCATTTTTCCAAGGTCGTGGTAAAGCGCTGCTACCTTAACCAACAGTGAATCAGCACCTATGGATTTTGCTGCGCTTTCTGCGAGATGCCCCACAAGAATGCTGTGATTATAAGTACCGGGTGCCGATATAAGTAATTCCTTCAGCAATGGTTGGTCGGTACTGGAAAGTTCCAGCAGCCCCATTGCAGTTACAATATTAAAAGTAGATTCAATAAATGGCAGAAAACCTATGGCAATAATAGCACAAATAATACCATTGACCACTCCAAGTACAGTATACAGAGCAATTGTCTTTATTTCCCCGCCGATAAGATTGATGGTTAAAAATAAAAAAGCAAGAACAAGCGAGCTTATAAATCCGGCCCTCATTACTGCAGATCTCTGAGAAACTTTTGATACCATATATGTAGAAAAAATACCTCCCAGTATATAGACAATGGCTATACTGAAATCAAAATCAGTTGCAATACCTGCAAATATTCCCAGACAGACAGTCAACATCACTCCAATACGTTCATTAAATAAAATGGTACAAATAAGCGACGCTGCTATTATTGGAAATAAATAATTCCAGAAATTTAAATGTATGGATGAAAGTATGGTAAGCACCTTTATTAGCACTGTAAATATGATCATCAGAAGTGCAATTATGACTATTTTCTTTGTATTATTAAAGATGTTTAAATTAAATTTGTAAATATAAAATCCAAATAGTACCAGGATCACAGAAGATATAAAGAATATATACAGCAGCCTTTTCCAGTTAAAACCCGTCTGGAGCAAACCCAATTTAGTTAATATAAGAATATCGTTATCGTTTATAATTTCTCCCTCAGAAACAATTGTCTGGCCTTCAAGTACAGTTACCATATAGGGACTGGTGTTTAATCTGGCTTCTTTCCTTGCCTCTTCAGTGACAACAGGATTAAATACTGCTGTAGGTTGAATATTTTTTTCCAGCACATCTGTTATTACAGGAATGTTTTCGGGTTTTATATCCTTATCTGCTTCAACCATCCTGGAGGCTTCACTTCTGGCAAAATCCACCTCAGTTGGCTTTATTTCTTCTTTCATTATTTTCCTGGCTATATCCGGGGTTTTTGTTAAAAGCATTTTACGATCTTCTACTGATAGATTAAGCGCCAGAGAAATTATGGATTCAGGGTACTTGTTACCCAGAAGATTGGTCATATAATCAACTTTTTCTTCAAAAGTTTTATCTTCTTTTTTCTGGACTATACTGGTTAGCAGGTAAAAATACTTTATCTGGTAAAGGGCCCCTTCTTCACCATTTAAAACATTTATATCATAAGTATATACATCTTCTACCCCTGCTTCGTTTTTATTTTTATCTTCTTCGGTTTTTTCAACATCCTCAAATTCTATACCCTTATTTGCCTTAATGGTTCTTGGACCGGGTTTTCCCAGCTCTATACCAATATCAGGAGAATAGCTGTATGTAAGAATAGCTACCACCAGACCCAGGGTTAAAATAAATATATACATTCTTTGAGCAATTTTACTACTGAATGAAAAATATTTATTAATAAAATCCTTCGTTTTTTCCAGCTTCCCCTTTTCAGTTTTTGGAAGCTTTTTGTTATTTTTATTTCTGGCTATCATTTTAATCCAATATAAATTATACTATAAAATTATTCTTTAATTCTTTCCCCATAAACCTTATAGGCATCTACGATCCTCTGTACCAATTCATGTCTGACCACATCTTTTGAACTAAGGTATACAAACTCAATCCCATGTATTCCCATCAAAATGTTTTTTATTATAACCAGGCCGGATTCTTTATCACTGGGTAAGTCAATCTGTGTAATATCGCCGGTTACAACTACCTTGGAGCCAAACCCTAATCTGGTAAGAAACATCTTCATTTGTTCCGGGGATGTATTTTGAGCTTCGTCAAGAATAATAAAGGAATCATTTAAAGTCCTTCCTCTCATATAGGCCAGAGGTACTACTTCGATAATACCCATATCCCGATACTGCTGAAATTTTTCAACATCCAGCATTTCATACAAAGCGTCATATAAAGGTCTCAGGTAGGGATTTACCTTATCGTACATGTCCCCTGGCAGAAACCCCAGCTTTTCGCCTGCTTCAACCACAGGTTTTATTAAAATTATCCGTCCCACTTTATTTTCCTTTAAAGCTTCAACAGCCAAAGCTAAAGCCAGATAAGTCTTCCCTGTTCCAGCCGGCCCTATTCCAAAAACAATTGTATTTTCCTTAATCGCTTCAATATATTTTTTCTGACCTCCCGTACGCGGTTTAATTTTCTTTCCACTATTTACAACAATACTGTCTTTAAATATTTCATGTGGTTTTAAATCTGATTTATCTTCCATAATTTTTATTGAGTCGCTAACTTTCTCAGAATTTAATTTCTGTCCAAGATTTATCTGTAACACTAATTCTTCTATTAGTCTTGTGACCTCTTTTACATTTTTATTCTTCCCTGATATTTCCAGATCATTTCCCAATACAAAGATCTCCACGTTATATTTTCTCTCAATAAGCTGAAGCATCTCATCCCTATCACCAATTAATTCTGCCATTGAATGCCCGCCTTTAAAATCAATGCTTAACTTTTGTTTTACTGGAGACAAAAGCCCCTCCTTTTTAAAGATTTCTTTTTTATAACATTATTAAATAAATTAATTAGAAGCTGCATAACAGGTAAATTATATGAATCATTAAAAATTTTAACCAGGGGGCCAATTAAATTTTCTTTTTCCCAATATATGAAAATGCAGATGATTTACACTCTGCCCGGCACCGCTGCCAGTGTTGATGACTACTCTGAATCCCTCTTCGTCCAATCCCAGTTTTAGCGCCACCTTACTGATTGTTTCCATTAATTCTTTTATTAATCCAGGGTCCAGCTTATCAATTTCCAGAATGGAACCAATATGTTCTTTTGGGAGAGCCAGAAGATGCACCGGTGCTTTTGGCGATATATCCTTAAATATTAGAACATTATCACTCTCAAATACTATATTGCTTTCTATTTCTTTATTTATAATTTTGCAAAAAAGACAATCTTCCATTTTATTTTTTAAAATTTTTCAAGTTATAAAATATTTTTTCACATTCAATCTTACTCCAGGCGTGGGATTATACTATTTTTTCAAATTTTTACAACCTTTTCGAAATTTATGGGGTTCCCCTCTTAACTCACCCAGGAAAGTATCTGAAATTATTTAAATAATTTGGATAAATTCCCCTTATATTCAAAGATAAAATCTACATCTCTAATACTCTCTTTATGTTACATGCAAAAACATATTTATTATATCATATCAAATAAAAAAGCTAATTATTACAAAAACCCTTTAAATTACTTCATTCCGTTTTCTACGTCAATATTTGCCAGGGTAATATAAATAGTGATTGTGCCTGGTTTGATGAGACCTTCCTTTTTCTTTTTTAGATCCTCATTCAGCTTATTTTAACTTAAGTTATTTTAGTATACAATGTGTTCAAGTAAGTGGGTTCACCCCAAGTATAGCAAAGACGAGAAGAGTACACAGGCCTAAAGGCCACAAAAATAGAAGAGGAAGGATAAAAGAATGAAAAAGGATAAAGGCAAGAAGGATAAAGGTAAGGATAAAGGCAAAAAGGATAAGAAGAAGAAGAAAGATAAACCCAAGAAATAATGGATGGAAGGTAAAAGGAACGACGGGAGCATTAACGCTTGAGATGGTAAAGATAGAAGAGCTTAAAATGCTTCCGTCAAATGCCAGGATACACAGCAGGAACATATCGATAAGATAGCCAGGTCGATAAAAGAGTTTGGGTTTAAACAACTAACCCTGATAACGACGGATAGCTTTATAATTGCGGGCCATTGTCGATACACTGTCGGTAAAAAGCTCGTTTTCCCAGTCTGTAAAAAACACCTGGAAGGAAGCTATAAAATGAAAACTATAAAAATAATTATTGATAAAAAGGAAATTGAAGTAAAGATAAGAATCTATTTACCACATCTCTCACAGATATAACTAATATCATCTTTTTTTGCGTCCTTTTCCTGTGTGGTGAAAATATTCCGGGTGTCTGTCTCTGTAATAACGTACTGTGCTTTCTGGAATTTTCATGACTCATAGCTATGGAATTTTGTTTGACTTTGAGGTAATATTTTATCATAATAAAAAAGAATAATGTGTTACAATACAAACATATTCTTTAAATAAGGAATATATATATTTACAACTGTTTACTCTAGTTCGATAAGAAGATATCCTCAAAAGATTATTCTATCCACCAGACAGAAACAGTACTGTAAAAAAGAAAGGTGGTGATAATAAATGGCAAAGAAATTATTTGTAAGAGGATTTCCTTATAGCACAACAAGTTCCCAATTAGAAGATATTTTTTCTAAGATAGGTAAAGTTATTTCCTGTGACGTAATTAAAGATAGGGATACCGGTCAGAGCAAAGGATTCGGATTTATAGAAATGGAAAACGACAAAGAAGCAGATGAAGCTATCGAAAAGTTAAATGACACTGAGATGGAAGGAAGAAAGATTGTTGTTAATGTTGCAAGACCAAGAGAAGAAAGACCAAGGTTTGACAATAGAGGAGGGGGTCCCAGAAGAGACTATGAAAGACCAAGAGGAGGAGGTCGTCGTTAACTTCTAATCCAATTTCTTATAGTAGATAAATAATAAGTGGTAAGGTTTTATGTGGGATAAAATACTTGAAAAAGCAGGAGACTATGTCTTTTTTTTCGTAATTTGACTTAAAGTTTATTATGTTTCCTGCTACCTTCCTATTATAATAAAAAAAGTTTCCAATTATAAATAAGAGGATTCTAACAGTTTTATATTGTCTAACAAGTTTATTCTTATATTTGGCTACCGTTTTGCTTTTAGTAAAATTATAAAACAATTAGTAATTAATTATCACGGAATATTAGATTCTTCCAAATTTATGAATTTGCTATAAATAATTCATTTTTATGCTCTTAACTTAATATCCCCCATAGGCCATTTTTATATTCAGAATTTGCAGCAACCCTCAGTATCTTACCATTTAGCGAAGGAAAATTTTCTTTATCCATTGGAAAATAAACTTTAATATAATTTCCGGAGGTCCCGCTTATTATATTATTTTCAACATCCATTTCCTCACAAACAACATTTAATAATTTCCCTATATGATTCTTGATATAACTGTTTCTTAGTCTGTCCCCTATATCCCTCAAAATCTTACTTCTTTCGGATTTAATTTCTTCACCGACCTGGTTACTCATCCCGTAAGCCGGCGTATGCATTCTTTTTGAAAACTTAAAAACATGAATTTTACTGAAAGCTATCCTTTCTATCATATTCACCATCCTGGCGAAATCCTCTTCGCTTTCACCAGGAAAGCCGGCCATTACATCAGTGGTTAGCGCAATATCCGGGAAAATCCCGCTTATCATCCCTATCTTTCTAAAATAATACTGGGCAGTATAGGGCCTTCCCATCAGTTTAAGAATTCTGTCACTTCCACTTTGAAGAGGAATATGCAAGTGACTTGCAAAACGTCCGTTATTTCTTTTTAAAATATCAAGCAGCCTGCTGTCGATTTCATTTACCTCAATAGAGCTAATCCTTATTCTTTTAATACTGGTCTCTCTTACAACTTCTTCCAGCAAATTTGCTAAACTGCTGATTTTACTTCCTTTGCCCGCCCCAGCGGTACTGAAATCTACCCCATATTTTCCAATATGTATACCTGTAAGGACAACTTCTTCAAAACCATCTTTTTGCAAATCTATTATTTTATTTAAAATTTCTCTATATGGTATGCTTTTATATTTTCCCCTGACTTTCGGAACTATGCAGTAGGAGCAGTTTTGTTCACATCCATCCTGGATTTTTACCAGCGGCCTTGAATGCATCTGGTTGAATTGGGGGCAACTTTTAAAATCAGAACTTTCCATTTCAGGATCTTTCCTGCCTGCAGTCATTATTCCAATTAAATCCGGTATTTTATTTTTATCTTTATTCTCTACTATAAGATCAATGTCGCAGTCTTGCAGGAATTCCTTATTAAAAACAACAAAACAGCCGGTAACAATTATTTTACTGTTTTTGTTTTGTGATTTTATCTTTCTGATTATCTGTCTTGCTTTCCTGTCACTCCGGGAAGTAACCGTACAGGTATTAATAATACAGAAATCAGGGTGCTTGCTCCATGAAACTAGCTCCAGCCCTTTTTCCAACAATTCTTTTACAATAAAATCTGATTCGCTTTGATTGATCTTGCACCCAAGTGTATCTATAGAAAACTTCATTTTCTTACGTTTGATTTCCAGTTAAATAATCCAGTACAGATAAAAAATAAATTGCCGCAGTTTCAGAACGATAAATATTTTTCCCAAATCTTATTTCCCTGGCTCCTTTATCCTTTAAAAAATTTAATTCACCAGCTTCAAAACCACCTTCAGGTCCTATTATATATCCAATTCTGGAAACATTTCTAATTTCTGCCAGACCATCGCCATTACCGGAACCTTCTTCGTAAGGAACATAAAACAAATCGTAATCTGAAACTTTAATACTATTAATATCTTCCGCGGAAAGTATTTCGCACTTAAAATCCCTCCTGCTCTGCTCTGAAGCCCCGTTTGAAATTTTCTGCCATCTGTCAACTTTCCCGGCAATTTTTCTCTTATCTATAATTACTCTTCCGCTTATAACCGGTATTATTCTATCTACTCCTATTTCAGTCGACTTCTGGATAACAAATTCCATAGAATTTTTTTTAAGTATACACTGGTAAAGAGTAATCTGAGGGATTTTTTTTGCAATTTTCCTCTTATCCTTTATAAGTAATATGACGTCAGATTTTTTAATATCTATAATTTCGGTTTTATATTTATAGTCAGCATTATCTGATATATAAACCGTATCCCCGGTTTTGCTTCTCAGCACATTTATAAGGTGGTTTAAGTCTTCTCCTTCAATTTTTATTTTATTTCCTTCAATACTGCCGGAATTTACAAAAAAATATGGATAACTCATTTTTTAAACTGCCTGAATGCTAATTATAATTAGACTAATATCATATAAAAAAGGAATTTTTTATGATTTTTTAGAAATTGTTTTACTTTTTAAATGCATTTTTAATATTTGAGAAGACACCATGGCTTCCACTACCAGTTGCCTCTTCTCTTCCGTCAGCATATTTTTTTAGTAGTATTATTTCTTCTTTAGTAAGTTTGGTAGGAATCTTAACATCTATACTAATTATATGGTCACCCCTCCTGTATCCATTAAGCTCAATAATTCCTCTGGACTTAAGGATAATCTTTTCTTTAGGCTGGGTTCCGGACTTGATATTTATTTCTTCTTTGCCATCAAGGGTTTCAACCTCTAACCTGCAGCCAAGGGCAGCCTGAGCAAATGATATCTCGATATTGGACAGCACATCATTTCCATCTCTTTTAAATCCAGGATAGGACACTACCCTTATAGTTACAAACAGATCACCATTTATAGAGTCTTTGCCCAGCGAGTTTCCATTACCGGAGACTCTAAGACTGTCCCCATCATGTATTCCTGCAGGAATATTTAATTTAACTTTTTTCTTCCTGCTGTGATGACCTCTTCCCCTGCATTTTTTACAGGGGTCCTTTATTATTTTACCGGTGCCCCCACAATCCCTGCAAGTCGATGTAGTTATTATATTTCCGATAAGAGTTTGTCTGGCAGTCCTTACCTTTCCCGTACCGCTGCATTCGCTACAGGTAATAATTCCATCATCAGCAGCGCTGCCTTTTCCCCTGCAGGCCTCACAAACATCATCTGCATTATATTCAATCTCTTTCTTTACTCCATATGCAGACTCTTTAAAACTAATTTTCATCTCAACACCTACATCAGAGCCTCTTTCTCTACGACCGCTTCTCTGTCTGGTGGAAAAAGTGCCGCCGAAACCAGCGCCAAAGAATCTATCAAATATATCCCCGAAGTTGAATTCTGAAAATACGCTCCCGAAATCAAAACCTTCAAATAAATTTCTGCTGAATCCAAACTGATCATACTGTCTTCTTTTCTCTTCATTGCTGAGTACAGCATAGGCTTCAGAAATTTCCTTAAACTTTTCCTCTGCTTTTGGATCACCGTTATTTACATCAGGGTGATACTTGCGGGCAAGATTTCTATATTCTCTCTTTATATCGGTTAAAGTACAGTCCCGGGATAGCCCCAGAACCTCATAATAATCATTTTTATTTCCCACTGGTTAAAATCACCTCAAAATTAAAACTAAGTTTATAAGATTTATGAAATAATAGCGCAGAAATAGTAACCCATTTTGATTTTTTTTTCCAGTTTCTATTTTATTTCAACACTTATGCCCTGGAGTTAAAAATCTCTGTAAGATTCTTTCTAAAAAGATTAAGATTTCTTATAACTCTGCTATAATCCATTCTTTTTGGTCCTAAAACACCTATTGCTCCGGTAGAGTTACCATAAATTTTATACTTCGATGCTATCAGGCTCAGATCTTCAGTACCTTCCTCAAATAATTCTGAACCAATCTTTACTATAAAATCTTTATCCTCGGAAAAATCCATAAGCAGTTTCATAAGCAAATATTCATTTTCTATAACCCGCAGAATATTCTGAATCTTTTTCAAGTCAATAAATTCCGGCTGCTGTAATATCACTGATGTACCATGGATAAAAATTCTATTATAATGAAAATCTTCTTTAATACACTCTTTTATAAATTCAACAATTTTATTTACCAGGAGTATCAGATATGAATCACCTTTCTGTATTTTTATATCTTCCATACCAATATCAATAATTTTTTTATCCCTGAACTGCAAGTTTAAAATATTTGTTACTCCCTGCAAATCCAGATCCGTATATTTTCCTCCGATGACGGAGCTTCTTTTATAAACTCTTCCTGTATCTGTGATCAAAACCATAAGTAAATTTCCGCCATGAAATTTCAGAAGCTCGATATGTTTAAATTTACTTTGCTGAATTGTTGGAGCTACAATCATTGACAGATAATTTGTAAATTTAGCAAGCATCTCCGCAGACTTCTGCAGGATTGTTTCTATTTCCGCATCCTTGCCAATTGTTATATCAAGGCCGGGAATGCTTCCGCCATCATCGGCTCTTAAATCTAACTCTTCTTTTATGACATTATCTACATAGAATCTATAGCCTTTTTCCGTAGGTGTCCTCCCCGCTGATGTGTGAGGGTGGGTCAGGTAACCCATTACTTCAAGTTCTGCCATTTCTTTTCTTATGGTTGCCGAACTCAGGTCAAATTCTGAACCCTGTGCTATCTTCCTCGAAGAGACAGGATTAGCTTTTGCAATAAATCTATCAACAACATCTTTCAAAATTTCCATTTTTCTTTCAGTAAATTTCACCTAAATCACTACCCTTATACTTAAATTCCTGCTGGAATATTATCCTTTTATAGTTGTTACTACAAGCTTTTTATGATAATATCCACCATGTTCGGTACATTAGTTATTTTTATTCTTTTACATTATAAAGAAATTTCTTTGAAAATTAAATATTTATAAATACTTAGGGGAGCTTATCAAGCTGAGAGGCTGGTTTACTTAATTAAACCGTCGACCCTTTAAACCTGACCTGGATAATTCTAGCGTAGGAAAAGTAGAAACAAGTAAACTACTAATCAACGGTCAGGTTAGTAGTTTTTTATTTTTATAGCAGTTTTTGAAACCCCTTGAAACCGGGAAGGTATATAAAGAAAGAAAAAAACGCAAGTTTTATAAGATACATCAATTTAAACGAATAATAAGACAAATAAATCTGAGCAAGAAGGGAAATTTTATGAGCATATCAGAGACTTTAAGGAAAATAAAAGAACAAAGACCACTGGTACATCATATAACAAACTGGGTAACGATTTATGATTGTGCAAACATAGTGAGAGCCATAGGTGCCCTGCCTGTTATGGCACATGCAATAGAAGAAGTTGAACAAATGACCTCAATATCCAGCGCTCTTGTTTTAAATATTGGAACCCTGACAGTAGATTTAGTAGAATCAATGATTTTAGCAGGTAAAAAAGCAAATGAAAAAAACATTCCTATAATCCTGGATGCAGTTGGAGCCGGCGCAACAGACTTAAGAACAAATAAAGCAGTGGAAATTTTAGAAAAAGTAAAAATTTCAGTTCTAAAGGGAAACTCTTCAGAGATTGGAACAATAGCCGGAGTAGAGGCAGAAACAAAAGGAGTAGAAGCAATATCAGTAAAAGGAAATCTGGTAGAAATATCAAAAAAAATAGCCAGCGAGAGAAGCCTGACCGTGGTGATAACTGGAAAGAAAGATATTATATCAAACGGAAAAGATACCTATATTTGTAAAAATGGACACGATATGATGGGCAGTTTTGTTGGTTCAGGCTGCATGGCTGCCTCGGTAATAGGAACATTTGCCGCTGTCGAAAAAGACTATGCGCTAGCTTCTACAAATGCTCTTTCTTTTATTGGTATAGCTGGTGAACTGGCAGCAAAAACAGCTAAAGGTCCAGCTTCCTATAAAACTATTTTCTTTGATGAAATTTTTAACCTTGATAAAAACAAAATAGAAGAAATGATAAAAATAGAGAAAAGGGAATAAATGAAAGAAAAGTTAGAAGATATGGATTTATACTTTATAACTGACTCGAGACTAACCAGAAAAACTATCCTGGAAGATGTTAAGTCCGCTATACGGGCGGGTGTTAAAATAATTCAATATAGAGAAAAAGGAGAAAGTACAGGAGATATGATAAAAGAGGCAAAAGAAATAGGTGAACTTTGTAAAAAAAATAACGTTCTATTTATAATAAATGATAGAGTTGACATTGTTTTAGCAGTGGATGCTGATGGAGTCCACCTGGGTAATAAAGATATGACCTACAGCATGGCCAGAAAAATACTTGGAAGTAAAAAAATTATTGGATTAACCGTACATAATATTAGAGAGGCAGTAGAAGCCGAAAGGATTGGTGCAGATTATGTAGGAGTAAGTCCAATTTTTGAGACAAAAACTAAACTGGACGCTGGAAGACCAGCAGGACTTAAGTTAATAAATGATATAAAGAAAGCAATAAAGATTCCTTTTGTAGCTATTGGCGGAATAAATGAAAATAATATTGAAAGTGTAATAGAAGCAGGTGCAAGATCTATTGCAGCAATTTCAGCCATAGTTACTAAAGACAACGTGGAAAAAGAATGTAAAAAATTCAGGGAGGTTATTATAAATGACTCTATTAAGTAAAGCTCAATCCGGTGAAATAACAAAAGAAATGAAAACTATAGCAAAAAAAGAAAAGGTTAGTCATGAATATATAAGAGAAAGCATAGCAGAAGGTAGTATCGTTATTCCTTATAATAAAAAACACAAATCTCTTGAAGTATTATCAGGAATTGGAAGAGGTTTAAGAACAAAAGTTAATGCAAACATAGGAACATCTTCAGAGCATACCAGTCTGGAAGAGGAAATAGAAAAATTAGACGCAGCCATTAAAGCCGGGACTGATACTGTTATGGATCTAAGCACCGGTGGAGATATTGATAAAATAAGAAGAACTATCATAGACAGATCCCCTGTACCCGTAGGAACAGTTCCTATTTATCAAGCTGTTATTGAATCTGCAAAAAGGAAAGGTATCGTAAACATGACTGAAGATTATATTTTTGATGTAATCGAAAAACAAGCAGAAGATGGCGCTGACTTTATTACGGTACACTGCGGTGTAACAAGAGAAACTATAAAAAGACTAAGAAACCAGGGCAGGATCCTGGATATTGTAAGCAGAGGTGGTGCTTTTCTGGTTGAATGGATGATATATAATAAAAAAGAAAACCCACTTTTTGAAAATTATGATAGACTGCTGGAAATAGCCAAAAAATACGATGTAACTTTAAGCCTTGGAGATGGGTTAAGACCCGGATGCCTGGCTGATGCCACAGACAGAGGACAAATACAGGAAACAGTAATTTTAGGAGAACTGGCAAAAAGAGCCTTTAAAGAGGGCGTACAGGTAATAATAGAGGGTCCCGGTCATATGCCCATTGACCAGATAGAGGCAAATGTCTTGCTTGTAAAAAAGATTTGCAATAATGCACCTTTTTACGTTTTAGGTCCGCTGGTTACTGATATATCACCGGGCTATGATCACATTACAGGCGCTATCGGCGGGGCTTTAGCCGGTTACTGGGGCGCTGACTATCTATGCTATCTTACACCTTCCGAACATTTAAGATTACCCACAGTAGATGATGTTAGAGAGGGAGTTATAATTACAAGAATTGCAGCACATGCAGCCGATATCGCAAAAGGGATCAGTGGTGCCATGGATAAAGATATAGAAATGGCAAAAGCAAGAAAAAAATTAAACTGGGAAAAACAGATAAGCCTATCTATAGACCCGGAAAAAGCAAGGCGGTACAGAAAAGAAAGTAAAATTACCGGTGACAAGTGTACTATGTGCGGAAAATACTGTGCAATTGATATATTAAATAAATATTTTCGCCAGGATAAAGCAAGACATAAAGTAAAATGATATATCAAAATTAAAGAAGGAAAATAAAAATGGATATCTCTCAAATAGGCGGAGAATTTGCATTAATAAAAAGGCTTACAAAAAAGCCCGTCAGCAAAAACATAATCAAAGGCATAGGAGATGATACAGCTGTCATAAAAGTCGGGGATAAATATCTTACCCTCACTACAGATACCCTGGTAGATGGTGATCATTTTTCACTAAGATACTTTTCTCCCGAACAGGTTGGTAAAAAGGCAGTAGAAATCAATGTTTCAGATGTAGGTGCCATGGGAGCAATTCCCAGATACTTTTTAGTTTCTTTAGTCTTACCGAAAGACATTGATGTTGAAATTATTGAAAATATATATAAAGGAATGCGGCAAGTCAGCAGTAAATACCAAATCGAAATTATAGGTGGCAATATAACTCATGGCAAACAACTTATTATAGATATATGTATGATTGGAGAAGCAAAAAAAGAAAATATCAAATTTCGTTCAGCCGCTAAACCAGATGATTGTATTTTAGTAAGTGGAGATTTAGGATCAAGTACAGCTGGCCTGAATTTATTCTTAAAAAACATAGATGGCTTCGAAGAAGTAAAAAGGAAGCATTTAGAGCCAGAGGCAAAATTTCATAAAGTAGAGCCTTTCTTAAAATATGTTAACGCAATGATTGATGTTTCTGATGGTCTTGCTTCAGATGTTTTAAGAATATGCGAACAAAGCGATACCGGGGCTATTATTTATGCAGATTCAGTCCCTATAAAATCAACAACAAAAAAAGCAGCGAAAATCTGCGAAAAAAACGCTTTAGATTTTGCTTTATATGGTGGAGAAGATTTTGAATTAGTTTACACAGTTTCAAAGAAAAATCTAAATAAAGTTAAAGGATTTTTAGTAGGAAAAATAACTAGAGAAAAGGGTGTTAGAATCTATAAAGAAGGCAAAGAGGAGCTCCTTACAAAGCACGGATATGATCATTTTTTAACGGAACTGGCTCAATAAAAACCACTAGCCGTTTTCTCGCCCTCTATTTCCTTTTTTGCAAAGGGACATAAATCAAAATAAAATAAACCAGAAAAAGAAGTTGCTTAAACCTTTTTTATACTTACTTTAGTAAAAAGCAAATTCTTACGAATAACAGTTGGATTGGAGGAAGAGAGAAGCCTCTTCACAATGGGTATCTGCTTAATCGACTCCATGCTAATTAAATCTTTCATTCCAGTATTGTATCATTCCGCTTCCGCCGAATTCATTCGGACTGGGAATGAAATTGAATTTTTTATAAAAGGATTCTTTACCTTTTGCTGTAAATAATCCAACTACAGCGCCGTCAGCCGTTACACTAGATATAAAATCCATGATCCTATTCATTATATGTGTACCGATTCCTTTTCCCTGATATTCTTTGGATACAATGATATCCTGAATATAAAAAGTTATTGATCCTATCTCCAATTACCCGTCCCATTCCTACCAGCTCATCATTTTTTTCTGACACAGATATGAAATAAGGAGCTGGCCAATTCCTCTTCTACCACTTTTAAATTTTTATAATCTCCCCAGCTGGCGCTTTCATGCATCTTATTATATTCATCAACAGTTGGCCGCTCTTCCTTGAATACCAAATCTTTCATTACTCACTCCAGTTGGAACCCATTGCCTTGTGATTCTATGTAAAATATTTTGTTTTTTAAAGAGTTAAAATTTTGGGTAAACCTGTTCTACCGGCTAATTTTATTTTCAATTGTTTATTCTTCCTCGTATGCTTGGCATATAACTTTAAACGTATATACAGTGACTATTTCATTCTGGTTTTACCCCTATAATTATACTCCTATTAATGATAGTCGGCCTGTACTGTATATCTTTAAAACCTGTTTCTTCCAGGATTTGCTTCATTTCAGAAGTAGAATAGCACTTACCTTCTGACAGAAACATAAGCAGAACTGAATATTCTGCTACTGATAAAGGTCCTGTTAATAGTCATAAGAGTAACATTAAATTTTTTTCTTAATTCGTGCACAGAAAAAGAATCTTTTTCTCCTACGTATTTTACTATCTCATATCTTCTCTTCTCCAATAACAATTGATTCTCCTAAAACTTAATTTTTATTCTTATTAAATGAAATTTAATAACTTTTCCAGCCTCTACTTATGAAAGCAGCCCACTGGCAAGATCAACAGCACCGGATGCGTCAGAAGCATATCCATCAGCACCTATGGAGTCTGCATATTCCTGGTTTAATGGCGCACCACCAACC
>JABMRD010000122.1 GCA_013202875.1 Actinomycetota bacterium
AGCGGTTTCTCTGCCTGCCAAGAATCCTTAAACTCTCAGGAACTTCTGTCCAGCACACAGGATAAGCTCTAAACAAAATATTGTAATCCTTATTTTGTTCTCTTAGACTTCTATGAAGCCTGACTAGAAGTTCCATATCTTCGCCAACTGTTTTACGTTCATATCCTCCAGCTTTCCTAACTTCTTCAGTATTAAAAACACCAAAAGCTCCGGAAACAATAAGAAGCGCTTTTATTTTTGAAAAACCGGCACGACCAGCCGTGAAAGCTCTAATATATTCTATAACTTGAAAAACCGGTAAAAATTTCTTACTTAATCTTACTTCTTTAATCTTTCCATCCTCCACAACACAACCATTGGCAACTCTAACAATCCCCCCTGCAACCATATTCTTTTCAGGATTTTCCAACATTGGTTTCATAATACGCAGCATAGCATCTTCTTCCAGTATTACATCTGCATCAATACTTATAAAATAAGGATAATTTGAAGCATTAATTCCAGCATTTAATGCATCTGCCTTTCCACCATTTATCTTATCCAAAACAATAAGGTTGGGTTCAGAGGCAGAAATATAATATCCTCTAATAGATTTAGTCTTTATCCTGGTTTGCATTACATGATAAATCTTTTTTAGCTTAAATTCTTTTTTTAGAATCTCTAATGTCTTGTCTTTTGAACCATCATTTATAACGATTACATCAAATTTTGGATACCGCGTAGAAAGATGTGATTTTAGTGCTTCAATTACAGTTGCCTCCTCATTATAGGCAGGAACAAGTATGGAAACTCCTGGAGTAAGCTTGGACCTATAAAGATATGGGTAGTCATCTATAAATGACCGCCTATGCTGATTTCTAAATTCAATAAATGCTGCTATCATTAAAAAAGAGTATATTCCGTTTATTGCTAAAAAATATATCAAGATAAAAATCTGAATAAAAAAATTCCAGTTAAGCCAAATCATTTTCTCCCAACTTTTTTTGTAACAATATTTCTTCTAAAATCTCTTTGCATCTTTTCCTGACAATATTCTTTGGATTTTTAAGATTTTCTTTTAATCTATCCTCCACCTGACCTGAAAATTCCATAAGCGCTTTTGAAGAAGCATAATTTACATCCCAGCATCTATCCGACAAACTTTCAATTAGTGCCTCTATTGCTTCAGAATTTCTTAATATGCCAAGGGCAATTGCTGCTTTTGAACGTACAATTTCACTTCTGTCTTTTAAAAGTTTCAAAATACTTTCTACCTTGTCCCGGCTCCCTATTTTAGCAAGAGATACAACAGCATAAGCTCTGACCCGGTCATCTTCGTCTTCCAATAATTCTAATAACTTTTCTTCAAGAGTCTTATAGTTGAACTTTTCATTTATAATGTTTATTTCAGAAAGTGCTCTGATAGACCAAAATCTGGTTTTAAGATCAATACTATCAAGAGCTTTAGTTATAGATGGTACTGCCTCTTCTCCATAGTCAATCAAAATATCAGCAACAATAGGACATTTCTCTTCCGGAAAATCCTTAAACAGACTTATGATATATTCAATGGCGCCTTTTACTTTTAACTTGCCCAAAGCTTTGGCAGAAATTAACCTCACATCTTCATCCTTATCCCGCAACGAAATAATCAAAGGAGTAACCGCTTTTCGGCTATATGATTTCCCTAAAATATCTGCCGCAATCCTTCTTTTCCATGTACTGACACTCTCCAATTGTCTTATACGCCAATCCACAATTCCAGATTTTTCATATAATTGAATTAAAAATTTCTTCTTATCTCCGTTCAAAGTATCAATTTTTTCCAATAAAATTTCTCCCAGTGCTAATTTATTAATGGGATTTTTAATATTTAATAAAAATTTTATTAACCTGCTATTATCATGATTTTCATCAATTAAATATTCTGCTATATTTTTGTAATACTCTTTACGATGGAAAAACCATAACTGAAAAGGAAAGAATAAAATTCTACGAGAAAAGATAAAAATAATTATAAATGCTATTAATCCAAGTAAAATATAGTTAGCAATAATAATTATATTTATATCCATATTCATTTGTAAACATCTATGTATTATCTTCGATTAATTATATTTCTTTTTATATATATTATAAAATCAATTTTTCTAGTTTGAAATATAATAAATTGGCTCCCCGGACTGGACAATGTTGATAACAAATTAGATTATTCCTTAGGGGAAAATAAATAAAAGGAAAATTATACTAGGTTCCATTTATTCATAAGCATTACTCATCATATTTCTCGGCAATTTCTCGGCAATTTCTCGGCAACAGATCAAGTTAATATATAATATCTACCTTTTTGTGGTCCTACAGGTTTGATTAGATCTTTCTTTACCAATTCATTTAGGTAGTTTCTTGCTGTTCGTTCAGAGACATTAAACATATCTTGGCATTCCTTAGTAGTTATTTTCAAACCTGTTTGTAAGTATTTTAAAATTTTAATTTGCTTTTCATTTAAGAAAATTTGCCCTCTTTTATCTTTAAGTCTTCGATCATGGCTTAATTGTAAAACTGTATCCTTAACTCTATTCATACTTACTGCAACCCCTTCACAGAAATATTCCAACCATTGTGTCGTATCCAAGGTCTTCTGATCTACTGTTTGCAATGCATCGTAATATTTATCTCTATCTTCATTATAATAATCATCAAGTGCAAAAAATCTTTTAGTATCAAAACCTTTCAAGTATAAAATTAGTGTAGCTAGAGCTCGTGCGGTTCTCCCATTTCCATCTATAAAAGGGTGGATTCTAACAAATTCATAATGAGAAATTCCACTTAATAACACAGGATATAATTCCTGTGCCTGATCACTATTTAACCATGATATAAAATCCTTCATAAGAGTAGTTATCTTATTTACAGGTGGTGGTTGAAAAATAACTCTTCCGTAACTATTTACCACTGCAACAGGTACTTTGCGATAGAATCCTGATTGATTCTCTGGTAATATACCTTTTGTGTTTAATTGATGAATTTTAAGAATAATGTCCTCAGTTATTTCTTTAACTTTTTTCTCCCCAAGCTTATCAATATATTCAAGTACTCCAACATAGTTTAATACTTCATTTTTATCTTTCTCCCAGGCAGCTATCTTATTACCAATAAGCAGCTTCTTTACTTGTTCTAAGGTTAAAGGATTGCCCTCTATGCTTGTAGAATGATGAGCCATTTTAATAATTGCCTCCCTGCGTAATTTAACCTCCCATTGCGGAAGAAGTGAGGCATGTAGATTCCCACGCACTGAAGTGCGTGGCACTAACTTAAAATTCAAGCTTCGCTTGATCTAAATCCTGGCTTTGTTGCCATTTTACATACTTAATTATTTCTTTTTCATCTATTCCTA
>JABMRD010000123.1 GCA_013202875.1 Actinomycetota bacterium
AATTATTTACTGTACCGGCCATATCATCTAACTAGTATAGAAGCGCCAATGTCTATTACACGAGCTTATTTTTATGGAGAGCCCACCATTATTCCCTCAAACGGATTAGTTTCCGAGGTTGTAACTGTAGCAAAGAGAGATTTAAAGTGTGGAGAAGTTTTGGACGGCATAGGCGGATATACAGTGTATGGACTAATAGAATTGTATAGCACTGCCAGAGAAGAAAGATTTCTTCCAATAGGATTAAGTGAGGGTTGTACACTTAAGCATGATATAAAAAAAGGTAAAATCCTAAAATGCAGCGATGTAAATTTAGTTGAAGATTCTATGATCTTACGGCTTAGGAAGCTGCAGGATAATTTAGTAATTTAAAATAGGTGACATTTTGGTAAAGTTACCCGAAATATTTAATAGATACTATCCATACATAGAAGAAGAACTTAAATCCCTTTTTGATAATAGAAACTTATTTCTTTACGATATGATGCGATATCACTTGGGCTGGATTAATAACCGGGGTGATAATATTAGTAATAATAGCGGGAAAAAGTTGAGAGCAACTTTATGTCTTCTTGCCTGTGAATCCCTGGATGGTGATTTCAGAAAGGCGCTCCCTCTGGCGGCTGCTATAGAGCTTATTCATAATTATTCCCTGGTTCATGATGATATCCAGGATGATGATAAGCAGAGAAGGCACCGCCCCACCGTCTGGAGTATATGGGGAAAGCCCCAGGCCATAAATGCCGGTTCGGCTTTAAAAGTGCTGGCAAGTTTATCTGTAGCTAAGCTTGGAGATTATAATATTTCTTCTGATAAACAGGTAGAAGTTTTTGAGATTTTGAATAACAGTTGCCTGAAAATGATTGAAGGACAGTTTTTAGATATTAATTTTGAGAATCGGTCGGATATAACTATTGAAAATTATCTGGAAATGATTGAAAAAAAGACTTCAGCATTAATTGAGGGGGCATTAAAAATAGGTGCAGTACTGAATATTGAAAAAAGTAAACTGGAACCTTTTGAGAAATTTGGAAGGTATTTAGGATTAGCATTTCAAATAAGAGATGATATTCTGGGAATATGGGGAAACAATACAAAGACAGGAAAACCACAGGGAAATGATATAAGAAAAAGGAAAAAAACTTTACCTATTGTATTTTGCCTCCAGGTTTCGAATAAAAAGATCAAAGAAAGACTGCTAAAAATATACAGTAAAAAGAGAATATCTGAAAGAAATATAGGTTATATTCTGTCATTACTGAATGATATAGGTTCGAAAAGATTCTGTGAAGAAAAATCCATAGAATACTACCAGCTTGCTTTAAAGGAAATAAAAAATTTACCAATTTTCTCTGATAAAGTCAGCCATTTTAAAGAGATTTCCCGCTTCCTTATTAAAAGAGATTTTTAAGGTTTTAATATGATTTATAAGACTAAAGAAAAGAATATAGATGACGGTATTAATAGTGTAAGAAAGAAGCAGCATCTGGATATAAGTTTAAATTATGATATTCAAGCTAAAAAAATCAGTACCGGATTTGAAAAATATTATTTTATTCACCAGGCGCTTCCGGAGATTGACTTAAATGAAATTGACCTGTCAATCTCTATATTTGGAAAAAAATTAAATCTTCCTTTAATGATCTCGCCACTTACAGGAGGGGTTGAAAAAAGTGAAAAGATTAACAAGGAATTAGCAAAAGTAGCTCAGGTAGTGGGCATAGCTATGGGAGTGGGGTCACAGAGAATTGCCATTGAGCAAATGAAATCAGGCAGTACTTATGAGGTCAGAGATATAGCACCCGATATCTTATTATTTGCCAATATTGGAGCGGTACAGCTTAATTATGGATTCGGCATAAGAGAATGTAAGGCTGCAATAAATATGATTAAAGCGGATGGACTTATGCTTCACTTAAATCCGCTTCAGGAAGCATTTCAACATGAAGGAAATCACAATTTTAAAAATCTGCTGTCTAAGATTAATTATATTTGTGGCAGTCTTAGGTGTCCTGTAATAGTGAGAGAAGTAGGTTTTGGCATTTCAAAAACTGTTGCCCATAAGTTGATTAAGGCTGGAGTAAGCGGAATAGATATAGGCGGAGCCGGAGGTACTTCATGGATTGAAATAGAGAAAATCAGATCTCAAGACAAAATGCTTAAGAAAGTAGCTGAAGATTTTGATTGCTGGGGAATACCGACTTCGGAAAGCATAGAAATGGTGAGAGAACTTAAGCCAAAAATTCCTATAATTGCCAGTGGGGGCATTAGAAGTGGTATTGATGTGGCAAAGGCGATTGCTCTGGGTGCGGATCTGGTAGGAATTGCCTTGCCTTTGCTGGAAAAGATAAATGAATCTACCCAGTCCTGTATTAATTTTATAAAAGAAATTGAAGTGGGGCTTCGAATTGCTATGTTTGGAATAGGAGCTTTGAGGGTAGATGAACTTAAAAAGACTCATTTATTAAAAAGAGGTAACTTTAAGCAATGATTTATTCTTTTAATTTGTCATGGCGATTAACCAGGTATATAACTTTAAATTTAATGAGAAAAAAGGAAAAATTCCCTTTTGTGTTAATGATGGAGCCGCTTTTCAGGTGCAATCTTTCATGCCTGGGATGCGGGAGGATTCAAGAATATAAGGATATTTTAAATAAGGTTTTATCAGTTGAAGAATGCATGGATGCAGCCAGACAGGCAGGAGCTCCTATAGTATCAATAACCGGGGGAGAGCCTCTTCTGCATCCAGAGATAAAGAAAATAATATCAAATCTAATAGGTGAAAATTTTTTTGTTTATTTGTGTACCAATGGTCTTCTGCTTGAAGATTTTTTAGATGAAATAAAGCCTGACCACAGATTAAGTATCGTAGTTCATCTGGATGGCATGTCAAAGACCCATGATTCGATTACGGGAAGAAAAAATGTTTTTAGCAAAGCTATCAGGGGAATCAGAAAAGCAAAAAAGATGAATTTTGCGGTCAGAACCAATACTACAATTTATAAGAATACAGATATTGAGGAAATTTCAAATTTATTTGGACTGCTTAAAGAAATCAGAACTGATGGGATTATGGTTTCTCCGGCATTCAGTTATGAGGTCTTAAGTAGGGATAGTTTTTTAAGTAGAAAAGAAATAAATGGAGTGTTTAAAAAGATTTATGAGAATTTAAATGGATCGAGATTATACAATACTCCAATTTATTGGGAATTCCTTATGGGAAGACG
>JABMRD010000124.1 GCA_013202875.1 Actinomycetota bacterium
ATCTTGTCTCAGCTAACTATCTATTTCAAAGAGAGGGTGAGTGATTATGTGATATAATGATGATAACTGTAGGGGCGTTAGCCCTAAGCGGTTAAATGGAGTTTACACAAAATCTGTTACACTCCCAAATTCTATGGTTTTTTTTCTTATTATTTGCATATCTTCAACTAGATTAATTAGTTCTGAATGATTTAAATTAAAGTAATACTTTCTATTTCCTCTTCCTGTTATATTTTCATTAGAAAGCTTGAATTTTGATGTGTATATTTTAATCTCATTTTTTACTAAATCGTATTTAAGCTCATATATGTCATGTACTAAACAACCTCTGGCATCACAATAATCTTTTATTTTAACATAAGATTCATTAAATAATCTTCTAGCATATCTCTTTCCATCTTCAGATAATATTGTATCTTCGAATGAAATCCTATTTCTTTCTACTGAAATTATGAAAAAATTTTCTAACTTTTCTTTAAAATTATAAATACAATTTAAGAAGAAATAGAACCTTACTTCAATCTCTAATCCGCATGTATTTTTTTCTTTTACAGAAAGATTTTTTTCTTTTACAATAAAAATATATATAAGAATTTGACGCAAAATATATTTTATTAAAAAAATATCGTAACCAAGCGCTCCATTATTATGTTGAAAGTATTTAATAATCTCACTTTTTAATTTCCGAATAGATGATTGACCAATATCAAAACTAAATACACTTTTAAGATTAATATTCTTTATTTCTTTTTCAAGATTCTCTATATTTTCAAATAAATTGTTAATTACTGTTGAAAAATCTTCTTTATATTTATTATAAATTGATATTTTCATATTTTTCTAAAAAATTTTCTTATTAATAATATTTAAAACTTATATTAATATTAAATTATAAATCTTTTCCTATTAAACTCAAAATAAAGCACTTCACCATTTTCTTTACTCATGAATTTATTATCATAAACCAGATTGGTAACATCAAGATTATACTTTTTAAAACAATCTGTTAAACTTATATCTTCATAGATAATTTCAGGTCTTTTTAAATTCCTTGAAGTAAAATAAGCCTTCTTTCCCATAAGCCTTTTATCAATAATATTTTTATTCATATATTTGACAATATAAGCATCTATATTATCAACAGGTTTTCCCTCGTTTGCAATAAGTAAATCCCTAATCCATACAAAACCATTATCCCATATTTTTTCTAAATCATGTTGTTCAATATAGCCAAAGTCAGAAAGCATATGATAATGAATTGCACCTCTTTTCTGAAACTCTAAAACTGCAATATATTTAAAATCTCCATAGTGATATTTAACCCTTTTAATAAATTTTTTAAACTGGCCATTTGCATAATCCATATTGGTAATATTATCCGCAAATGTTGCAGTAAAAAACCGGCTATACTCATTAAAATTTGCTATAGCAAGCCTTCTAATATTATTTCTAATTCTAGTTACTACTTTTTTTCTGTTTTCTTTTTTTGTATTTTCATCAGTATTCTTTTTATTGCTTTTTTTAAACTTATGATGCCCCAAGTATTGAAATTTCGAACCAAATTATAAGAGAACTAACTGAAATATAATCTTAAGAAGTTTATCTAGATCTTTATCATCCACTATTTATTGAATACAAAACCACGTTTCTCTAAATTTGATGATTATACAATATTTCTATGTATTAAGATTTTAAAATCACATCTAAATAGCTTTTAATTAATTGCTTTTGTAATGTTATAAAAAAGTATAATATTACTATATATAAATTATTAATATTTCAAGTATTTAAGGTAAATACATATGGTTAGAGAAGATTATTTGTTTAGAAAAGTCCATGACATTAATATACTTAGAAGAGCATGGCATCTTGCAAGGTATGACTCAAAAACTGATTTTATAGAAGATCCATACAGAAATGAAGATTATGCTTTTAATATTGAAGCAAATTTAACATCACTATCAAATGCTTTAAGGAAAGACGAATATCACCCTAGTCCACTCTTAAATATTGATGTTCCAAAATCTACTCTATCAGTAAGACCCGGCAGCAAAATATATATTGAAGATAAAATAGTACTTTTTGCAATTACCATATTAATAGCACCAAAACTAGATAAAGAACTGCCTGAAGGTGTATATTCTTTTAGATTAAAAAAAGAATTTGATGAGAAAACTTTATTTAAAGATATACAATTTTTAAGATTTCCTTTTCTTAAAGAAAAAACAATTAAAAGAGAAGTAGTAATTTTTGAACAATGGTATAGTCAATATCCAAAATTTATTGAAGATTCAATTTATGCTTATGAAGAAGAAGGTTATAATTATTTAACTCTATCAGATATTACTTCATATTTTGAAAATATAAACTTAAATCTGTTACAAAGTACCCTTATTAATTACTTACCCAAGAATAATCATAAAATAATTAATTTATTGTGTTCTCTATTAAGATACTGGACATTCCCTACAGTTTATGGCGGATATATTGAGAGAGGAATACCCCAGGGTAATGAAGTATCAAGCTTTTTAGGCAATATTTACTTACTCCCATTAGATAAAGAAATAAATAAGTTTTGTAAGAAGAAAAATGCAAAATATTTTAGATATGTCGATGATATAAAAATATTTTCAAAAGAAGAATATATAGCAAGAGAAGCAATCTTTGAGATGAATAAGGTGTTAAGAAATCTACATTTAAATATCCAAGGAAGTAAGACCTCTATTCTTAAGGATAAGGAAATATTTAATAAACTATTTGATTCTCGAATGGTAACCGTAAATAAAATCATTGATGAAATTCAGATCAACAGAAATAATATGGACAAGAAATTAAGAAATGAGTTGTTAAAAAAACTAATAAAGGAAAATATCAGAAAAAGGAAGATAACACAAAAAAAGGATTTAATGCTTTATAAAAGATTAATAACAGCATTCACATTGCTAGATTCATCTTATATGATAAAAAGTATTTTATCTCAACTTCCAAAAAATCCAGACGCTGGATTGACAGAAAAAGCAGTTAGATATTTTAAATTAATGCCAAGAAATTATTTAGTTTTAGCTAAAGAACTTCTTAAATTCTTAGAATTGCCAATAAATATTTTTGTATATCAAAAAGCAAATATAATTGATTCATTCAGATATTTTAATGAAATAAACAGCAAGGTTGTAAAATATTGTAGATTAAGTCTAAGAAAAAAACAAGAACATTGGTATGTTAGAAGTAAATGTGCTTTGTTATTATCTAATCTTAATTTAGTGGAAAAAAGTTTAGTAAGCTTATTAAAAATCTTTAATAATGAAAGTAATGTTGAATTAAAAAAATCATTGATTTCAAGTCTATGTCAGTTGGAAAAAAATAAATTAAATAAATTCTTGCAAGAATTAATGAATGATAATAATAAGAAAATCTACTCAATAGGAAGAATGCTAACTTCACTTTATAGGAATTATAATAATAAAGCAATTGAAGAAATTGACAATATTTTTAGAAATTACGATGAAAATGTTTTAGCGAATGCTTTTTATAAGATTGAGGTAATAAAACATTGTAAGAAATTTGAAACCAAAAAATATTTATTAGTTAGACTAAGAAGCATAAGAAGAAAAATCAAAAAGAAGCATCTAAAAGAAAAGGTTGAAAGAACAATTGTTTTTTTAAATAGAAGCATTCAGAAATCATTATGATTTTAGTAGATTTTTATTAATTATTTCTATTTTTAAATATTGATATCTTTTTATAATCCCTATACTTCTCAGTCATATCCTCAATATATTTATTAGCTACAACTTCAGGTTCTTCATCTTTAAATTCTAAATAGTTTTTAATATCATCAGAACTAATATCCCTATCATCAACCTTTACATTATACAACTCACCATAACCCTGCCTTAATCTTTTTCTTTTTAGTCCAAAATAAATGTCATTTACCACCAGCATTGTACCGCTTTTTCACCAGCATTGTACCGGCCCCTAATTAATAGTTAATATTACATCAAAAATCTATTTTGGTCTATTCTGTTTTCTAATAGATTCTCCTTCCATAAGTATCTGGTATGAACTGTGGGCAAGCCTGTCAAGGGAAGAGTTACCAAGTATGGGGTCAGGAAAGAGAGCCTGCCATTCCTCCGGAGAACGTGCACTGGTAATGATATTTGATTTCTTACCGTAGCGCTCAAGTATTATCTCATAGAACTCACCTGCCTCTTCTCTTGTCATCTCTTTAATCCCGAAGTCATCAATTATCAATATATCGGGCCTGAGGTATGAACCTATGGTCCTCTCATAGGTACCATCAATTGTAGATAGCCTTAAGTGCTTAAAAAGCTTATCAGCTCTTGCAAAGGTAACAGAGTATCCAGCTTTTAGACAAGCAAAGGCCAGATGCTTTGCCA
>JABMRD010000125.1 GCA_013202875.1 Actinomycetota bacterium
ACTCCTTCTATAGATGAAAGTAGAACTCTCCTAATCGAATTACCTAAAGTGTGCCCAAAGCCTCTTTCTAATGGCTCAATAATAAACTCTCCAGAAAAATCATCTTTATGCTTAATGCTCACATTTGGCTTATGCATTTTTAACAATTTATATCTACCTCCTAAAGAAAAGAATATCCAAATGAATATTTAAACTACTTAGAATAAAGCTCTACTATTATTTGTTCATTAGCAGGAACTCTTATTTCATCCCGCTCCGGATATCTTACGAGCTTTCCTTTAAGATTATCCAGATCGACTTCTAACCATTCGGGCATGGTTAGACTTCCTCCGCTTTCTTTTGCCTCCATTATTGGAATTATTTCCTTACTGGACTCGGCAACACTTATTTCCTGTCCTTCTTTTAACTGATATGAAGGTTTATCAACTTTCCTGCCGTTAACTTGAATATGCCCGTGATTAATTAACTGCCTGGCCTGAACTCTGGATGCAGCAAAACCCATAACATAAACAATATTATCAAGCCTGGTCTCCAGCAACTGGAGTAATATTTCTCCAGTAACTCCTTTTCTCTTCACTGCTTTTTTGTAATAATTTTTAAATTGCCTCTCCCATACCCCGTAATATCTCTTAGCTTTTTGTTTTTCTCTTAACTGCGTGCAATAACCAGTTTCCATAAGTCTTCTCTTAGCTTTCTGCCCAGGAACGTAAGGCTTTTTTTCCAATGCACACTTATCAGAAAAACATCTCTGTCCTTTTAAAAATAACTTTATTCTTTCTCTCCTGCACTGTTTGCAGGCAGGCCCTTTAGCTACTGCCATTTATTATAACTCCTTGTTTTAAACTTTTTTAAACTCTTCTCCTCTTAGGTTGTCTGCAGCCGTTATGAGGTACCGGCGTTACATCAATTATATCACCAATTTCCAGTCCAGCTGCCTGCAGGGACCTTACAGCAGTTTCCCTGCCGGACCCAACACCCTTAACTCTCACATCTACTCTAGTAACTCCATGATCCCTGGCATTTCTAGCCACTGCAGTTGCAGTTATTTGAGCAGCAAACGGGGTACTTTTTCTGGAACCTTTGAAACCCTGCCCCCCGGCACTACCCCAGGCAATAGTATTACCCTCCACGTCAGTTATATTCACAATAGTATTATTAAAAGTAGACTGAATATGTGCAATCCCGTAAGGTATATTTTTTCTTTCTTTACTTTTTACTCTTCTTTTACTGGTAGTTTTTTTTACCAAATTTACCTCCTGAAATTTTTATTATGACTGACTTTTCTTTATGCCAACACTTCTTCTCTTACCTTTCCTGGTCCTGGCATTTGTGTGAGTCCTCTGACCTCTAACCGGCAATCCTCTTTTATGCCTGATGCCCCTGTAAGAGTTTATCTCGATTAGTCTTTTTATATTCTGGCTTACTTCTCTTCTAAGATCTCCCTCAATAGTGTAGTTCTTTTCTATATATTCTCTTATCTTAGCTAGTTCATCTTCACTGAGATCTTTAGCCTTTATACTTTTATTAATATTTAGTTTGTTCAGCATTGTTTCTACCGCTGACCTGCCAATGCCAAAAATGTAAGTCAGAGCTATGCAAATGTGCTTATCATTTGGTATATCAACACCTGAAATTCTTACCAACTGGAAACCTCCTTAACCCTGCCTCTGCTTATGGCGGGGATTTTTACAAATAATAATAACTTTTCCTTCTCTTTTTATAACCTTACAGCTTTTACATATTTTTTTAACTGATGGTTTAACTTTCATTCTTATTCCTTCTTTCCATCATTCAAACCTTAAAATATAAATTTTAAATATAATTACTTTTTTCTAAAAGTAATTCTTCCTCTATTTAGATCATAAGGTGATATTTCTACTTTAACTTTATCACCAGGTAAAATTTTTATATAATGCATTCTCATTCTACCTGAAATATGCGCCAATACCTTATGACCATTATCAAGCTCTACCCTGAACATAGCATTAGGAAGTGCTTCTAAAATGGTTCCCTCGGTTTCTATTATGCCTTCTTTTTTAGAAATCTTTAAACCCCCGTGCTAATATTTTCAATTTAAAAATAACACAAATACGTAGGTTATCAAAAAACTTTTAGTATGTCCACAATATTTTACTACTGCTATTAAATTCTGGTTAATATCAAAGGACCATTTTCCACTACCGCTACCGTATCCTCAAAGTGACAGGAAAGCTTCCTGTCTCTCGTCACAACAGTCCATAGATCACTTAATATTTCAACATCACTACTGCCCTGATTAAACATAGGCTCTATGGCTAAAACCATACCCTTCTTTAGAACCGGTCCCTGCCCGGGAGGCCCGTAGTTTAATATCTGGGGGTCCTCATGCATTTCTCTGCCAATTCCATGACCTACAAAATCTTTAACCACTGAAAAACCATCTATTATGGCTCTGTTTTCAATTACACTTGAGATATCTGACAGTCTGTTTCCAACGACGCACAGCTCTATACTTTTATCAAGTGCCTCTTTGGTAGCATTCCATAGCCTTTCAGCAATCTTACTTACATTTCCAACTTTATAAGTCCGTGTAGCATCTCCATAAAAGCCATTTATTTTAACTCCAACATCTATACAGACCAGTTCTCCGTCCTTTATAACTCTCTTGCCTGGAATACCATGAACCACTTGTTCATCAATCGATATACAAACACTGCTTGGAAAGGGTTTTTTGCCAACCTTCCCTACATAACCCTTAAAAGCAGGAACAGCCTTTTCACCGATTATAACCTCTTCGGCAATCTTATTTATATAACCAGTAGTGATACCAGGCTTTATAATTTCTTCTATTTTCAAAAAAACTTTAGCTACAATCCTGCCAGCCTCCCGCATTAATCTGATTTCATCCGACGATTTGCATATTATCATAGAAATTTTAATATCCTTTCGGTTATTTCTTTCTCTTCTCCGGAACCATCGATATTTGCCAGCAGTCCTTTATCAGCATAAAAATTAATAAGTGGCATGGTTTCAGATTCGTACACTTCCATCCTGTGCTTAATAACCTCCGCATCATCATCTTTTCTTTTTATTAAATCTCCTCCACATTCTGGACATTTTATAAAGTTTTCATTGTTATTATTAATACTGAATACACTTTTACACACTTTGCAGGTTCCTCTCTTGCTGAGTCTGCCAATAACCTCATCTTTGTCAACAACTATATTTATTACTTTATCCAACTTTATCCCCAGATTACCCAGTGTACCTGAAAACATTTTTGCCTGCTTTAAATTCCGCGGAAAACCATCCATTAAAAACCCATTTTCTGACCTACTGTTTCTTATCATATTCTTTATTATTTCAATTATTATTTCATCTGGAACTAATTTCCCGCTCTCAACAAATTTAACTGCCTTTTTCCCTAACTCGGACCCTTTATTTATTTCATTTCTTAAAATATCTCCCGTCGAAATACACGGTATATTAAATTTATTAGAAATTACTTTTGCCTGGGTCCCCTTTCCCGCACCCGGAGCTCCAATTAAAACTATCCTCATTTTAGGAACCCTTCATAATCCCTCATAGTAAGCTGGGACTCAAGTTGTCTCATAGTATCTAAAGCAACACCTACAGCAATAAGTATAGATGTTCCGCCAAATCTAAATGGTAGTCCCATATAGCTAATCAATACCTCAGGAAGAAGAGCAATTATTGCTAAAAATATAGCACCTGGTAATGTTATCCTGTTTAAAATATTCGTTAAGTAATCTGCTGTATTTTTTCCAGGTCGTAGTCCTGGTATAAATCCCCCGTACCTTCTCAGATTATCTGCAGTGTCCAGAGGATTAAAAGTAATAGCGGTATAAAAGTAAGCAAATATAATAATAAGAATAGTATAAGTAATGGCATAAATTGGATTGATTCTTCCCTGTATAGTTGGGCTTAATGCATTAGCAAAGGATTGTATCCACCTGTTGGTACTAAATTGTGCAATTGTTGCAGGAAAAAGCATAACTGATATAGCCAGAATTAGGGGCATTACTCCAGATTGATTAACTTTGAGTGGTATGTAAGTACTTTGTCCGCCAAAAACTTTTCTTCCTACAACTCGTTTTGCATACTGAACAGGTATTTTTCTCTCACCTTGCTGAATAAGTATTACAGCTATAATTATACCAATAGATATAATTGCAAAAAGGGCCAAGAAGAAGTAATTCGTACCCCGCAGTTCGTATAGTTTTATAAGCTCCGCCGGTATTCTGGAAATAATACTGGCAAATATTATAAGTGAAATCCCGTTTCCTATTCCGTGGATATTTATCAACTCACCTAACCACATTATTAAAGTAGTCCCGGCAGTCAATGTAATAATGATTAAAGCAACATGCATAAAGTCAAAATTAGGTATGGCACCAAAATTTCTAAAGAAAAAAACCATTGCAGTAGATTGAATCAGGGCCAGCCCTACAGTCATATATCTTGTTATTTGATTTATTTTCCTTCTGCCGGTTTCTCCTTCCTTTGCCAGCTGCTCCAGCCTGGGAATTACCACTTGAAGAAGCTGTATTACAATAGAGGCAGTTATGTAAGGCATAATACCAAGAGAGAATACTGCAAATCTTCCCAGCGCTCCTCCTGAAAACAAATCCATCAAACCCATTACCCCGGTTTCAACCTGTTCCAAGATTTTAGTCGCATCTACTCCCGGCAGAGTAATATTAGCACCAAATCTATAAATAGCTAAAATACCAATAGTGAATAATATTCTGTTTCTGACTTCTTTAATTCTAAAGGCACTTACAATAGCCCGGAACATTAAATCACCTCTACTTTTCCACCAGCTTTTTCAATTTTAGCTGCAGCGCTCCTGCTGAAATAATTGGCCCTGACAGTTATTTTTTTAGTAAGCTTGCCATTACCCAATATTTTTACAGGATTTGACTTTTTCATAATAAGGCCATTCTTTTCTAAAAAATCATAGTCAACAACACTATCATCTTTGAACTTTTCTAACTGCCACACATTAATTATATTATTTATTTTCTTCCTGGTATTTTTAAAACCTTTGAGATGCGGTAATCTCCTTTGTAGAGGCATCTGTCCGCCTTCAAAACCTATTCTGGTTTTACCACCCGACCGGGACAACTGTCCTTTCGTGCCCCTTCCGCTGGTAGTTCCATGTCCGGAACCGTTACCTCTACCAACTCTTTTCCTTTTTTTTATAGACTCAGGAGATCTTATATCACAAAGCTTCACCATTTTCTCCTTCCAATATTATCCAAACCCATAATATTAATTAACTTCCGGTTCTTCTATCTTTCTCATACTCATAATCTGCTCCTGTGTTTTAAGCATCTTTAGACCACTAATAGTTGCATTAACTACATTTAAAGCATTGGCACTCCCTAATGATTTTGTAAGAATATCCTTTACACCAGCCAATTCCATTATTATTCTTACCGGCCCACCGGCAATTACTCCTTTACCGTGAGAAGCCGGCTTCATAAAAACATGGCCTGCGCCAAACCAACCATCAATTGGATGGGGTATGGTTCCATCAATCAAAGGCACTTTAAACATATTTTTCTTTGCATTGTTAACGCCTTTTTGGATTGCGGTTGAAACCTCGTTAGCTTTACCAAAACCAATACCAACCATACCATTCATATTGCCAACTGCTACCAGGGCGCTAAAGCTAAATCTTCTACCGCCCTTAACCACTTTCGCTACTCTATTTATTTTTATAACCTTTTCACTTAATTCTGTATCTTTAGAAAGACCAGCCACTAAACATCCTCCTTAAAAATAGGGTTAAAATTTCAATCCGCCTTTTCTTGCACCTTCAGCCAGAGCTTTTACTCTGCCATGATACCTGTAACCACTTCTATCAAAAACTATTTCATTTATACTTTTCTTCTTTGCCATTTTAGCCAGGGCTTCTCCAGTCCTAAAGCTTATATCTATTTTCCCTTTATCTCCATCTTTGCTTTCAATTTTCTTGCTTGATATACCAACCAGTGCAGTGCCGGCGCTATCATCTATTATCTGACCGTAAATATATTTATTGCTCCGGTAAACAGAGAGTCTCATACGATTACTGCTTCTTTTAATTTTAAACCTGCTTCTTACTTTTCTTCTTAAACTTTTATCCCTTTTTTCAGTTTTGCTCTTCATGAAATCTCCTATAATAAATTTAAGAACCGCTGGTAATACCTGTTTTACCAACTTTTCTTCTTATAACTTCATCACTATATTTTATGCCCTTACCCTTATAAGGTTCCGGTTTCCTTATACTCCTGATCTTAGCAGCCATTTCTCCAACTACCTGTTTATCTATTCCTTTAACCACAATTGTGGTATTATCCGGGACATCAAATGATATCCCTTGAAGAGGATTGACTATTACCGGATTTGAATATCCTGCCAATATTTCCAGATCATTTCCTTTCTTACTGGCTCTAAAACCCACACCGACTATTATTAAGGTTTTGCTAAAACCGCTGCTTACACCTATAACCATATTATTTATAAGGCTTCTATAAAGACCATATTTAGCTCTATTCTCATTACTCTTCGAAACTGGTATAACAATTAGCCTGCTATCTTTCATACTTAATTTAACAGAAGTGTTGTCAAACTTTTGAGAAAGCTCTCCTAATTTTCCTTTTACGCTAATATTATCCTTATCTATTTTGAGCTCTACTTCTTCCGGTACATCAATAGGTTTCCTTCCTATTCTTGACACTTTAAACTCACCTTTCTAACCATTTCCTCTTTCTACCATATAGAACATATTACTTCCCCGCCAACTCCTAGTTTTTTAGCTCCTGCACCTGTAAGTACACCTTTTGACGTGGACAATATAACTGTTCCCAAACCACCAAGAACCATGGGAATTTCATCCTTTTGCGCATAAACCCTGAGTCCTGGTTTGCTTATTCTTTTAAGCGTGGTTATAACACTCTTTTTGTCTTTATCATATTTTAAGTATATTTTAATTAAGCCACCAACATTTTCATCTTTACGGATTTCATAACTTCTTATATAACCTTCTTCATCCAATGTCCTGGCTATTTCTGTTTTAAGTTTTGAATAAGGTATACTGACGCTATCCATCTTAGCAATATATCCATTCCTTATCCTGGTTAACATATCTGAAACAGGATCTGTGACTGCCGACATAAACCCTCCTTTTACCAACTGGACTTGGTTAGTCCAGGAATTTTTCCTTCATGAGCCATTTCTCTAAGACAAATTCTACATAACCCAAACTTTCTATAATAACCTCTGGGTCTACCACACCTAAAACATCTGCTGTACTTTCTTGTTTTGTATTTAGGTTCTCTTCTTTGTTTTTCTATAAGTGATTTCTTTGCCAATAAATGTCTCCTTTATAAAACTTGTGTTTTTTTATTTTTTAAATGGAAACCCAAACTCCTCCAGTAAAAATAATGCTTCATCATCATTTTCCGCACTGGTGGTAATAGTAATATTCATACCTTTTACACTTAAAATACTGTCATACTCTACTTCTGGAAAAATTAACTGTTCTTTTATGCCAATAGTATAATTTCCAGAACCATCAAAACTTTTTTTAGAAAGACCTCTAAAATCCCTAATTCTTGGAATTGCTATACTAAGCAGTCTATCCAAAAACTCATACATTCTCTTTCCCCTTAAAGTAACCATACAGCCTATTGGGTTTCCCTGTCTGAGCTTAAATCCCGCAACCGATTTTCTGGCTTTTGTTATAACAGGCTTCTGGCCTGTAATTTTAGCCAGATCCTGGCTGGCAGATTCCAATTCTTTTATATTTTGAATCGCAGAGCCAATACCCATATTTATAGTGATTTTATTTATTCTGGGTACTTCCATTACATTATTAAATTTACGCTTTTTTAACATTTTAGGAATTATTTCTTTTTTATATTTTTCTTTTAACCTCGGCTCCATCAATATCACCTCAAGCATTTATTCTTTAAATCTGCTGATTGCACTTCTTGCATATTCTGACTTTTTCACCAGAATCCTTAACTTCAAAACCCACTCTTGCCGGCTTGCCGCAATTAGGGCAAACAAGTTTAACATTTGGAATTTTAATGGGTCCTTCCTTTTTAATAATACCGCCAGGTTTGCTTTGATCCTTCTGCCTGACATGCTTATTTGTAATATTAGCACCCGCAACATATAATCTATTTGTAACAGACTCTATTCTAAGTACTTTTCCTGTTTTTCCTTTATCTTTTCCTTTTATTATCTCAACCTTATCATTTTTCTTTATTTTTAACATTTTTAATGCTCCTGCTACAAATAACTAAATTACCTCTGGTGCGAGTGAAATTATCTTCATAAAATTTTTATCTCTTAGTTCTCTTGCTACTGGACCAAATATTCTGGTCCCTCTCGGGTTATTCTGTGTATCAATAATAACTGCCGCGTTATCATCAAACCTTATATGCGATCCGTCGGGTCTCCTAAATGTTTTTTTTGATCTTACAAGTACAGCCTTTACTACATCGCTTTTCTTTACTACTCCTCCTGGGTTTGCTACTTTTACTGCAGCAATAAAAGTATCTCCGACACGTGCATACCTTCTTTTTGTTCCTCCTAGAACTCTAATGCATCCAATTACTCTTGCACCGGTATTATCCGCCACTTTTACCTTACTCTCAGCTTGAATCATTTTTAAATCCTTCTCTACTCCGCTTTCCTGATTACCTCGACCAGTCTCCACCTCTTAGTCTTACTAATAGGCCTTATTTCAGAAATCTTTACTACATCACCAAGCTTACAGCTGCCTTCGGGATCGTGTACCTTCAATTTCTTTATTTTCTTTAAAATCTTCTTGTATAAAGGGTGTTTATAATGAGATTCTACGGCAACAACAACCGTCTTATCCATTTTGTCACTTACTACCGTTCCCACTCTTACTTTTACTTTTCCTCTTTCCAAAAAAACCCCCTTATTTCTCTCTGTCTGATTTCTTGCTTTCCTCATTAATCTTTATACTTGAGCTCTTTCTCTCTAAGTAAAGTTTTTATTCTGGCAATATCTTTCCTTAAATTTCGTATCTTTACTGGATTTTCTAATTGCCCTGTAGCTTTTTGAAACTTCAAATTAAAAATACTCTTTTTTATATCCGCCAGTTTTGCTTCTAATTCTTCTTTTGTTTGTTCCTTTATCTCACGTATTCTCATTCCACACCCGGTTTGTTATAGTTCTTCATAAACAAATTTTGATTTTATAGACAATTTATTACAAGCCAATCTAATTGCTTCCTTTGCAACTTCCATACTAACACCCGAAATTTCAAATAGGATTCTTCCAGGTTTAACCACCACTACCCAATTTTCCGGCGCACCTTTTCCTCCGCCCATACGGGTTTCAGCCGGTTTTTTGGTAGTAGGTTTATGAGGAAAAACATTTATCCATACTTTTCCTCCCCTTTTTATATACCTGGTAAGAGCTACCCTTGCAGCTTCTACCTGCCTGCTTGTTAACCAGCCAGATTCCAGTGCCTGCAGCCCATATTCTCCAAAAGAGAGCTTGGCGCCACCTTTGGCAATACCTTTCATTCTTCCTCTTTGTACTTTTCTATATTTTACCCGTTTAGGCAGTAACATTGCTGCCATAAATATCTCCTAACTTGAAATTTTTTCTTTTTCCTTCTTCCTTTTATCAAGTTTTCTTTCCTTTCCCATCTCTTCCTTATCCAGTATGATATCTCCTAAGTATATCCAGACTTTAACTCCAATTTTACCAAAAGTCGTATTTGCTTCTGCAAATCCATAATCAATATTCGCTCTAAGAGTATGCAGCGGGACTCTTCCTTCTCTATACCATTCAGTCCTGGCCATCTCTGCTCCGCCCAATCTTCCAGCACATTGGACCCTTATGCCTTTTGCTCCTGCTTTCATACATAATGAAATAGCTTTTTTCATAGCTTTTCTAAAGCTAACTCTTCCAACTAGTTGTGAGGCAATACCCTCAGCTACTAATTTTGCAACCAGTTCAGGCTTCTTAATTTCTATTATATTCAACTGTATAATACTCCCAGTTTTTTTCTCTAATAAATTCCTGATGTCATTAATATTCGCCCCTCTTCTACCTATAACTATACCCGGCTTGGAAGTATGCATATCTACTTTTACTTCTTCTTCCGTTCTTTCAATCTCGATTTTTGAAACCCCGGCATTTTCTAGCTGACCCTCAATTATATTCCTTATAATGATATCTTCTCTGAGAAGCCTGGCATAGTCTTTTTCAGCAAACCATCTGGATTGCCACCCTTTATTAATTACAAGCCTAAACCCATTAGGGTTCACTTTATGACCCATCTCCTAAGCCTCCTCCTCTTTACCATTAGATACATAAACCGATAGATGTGAAGTTCTCTTTCTAATTTTAGTAGCCCTGCCCCTGGCTCTTGGCCTGAACCTCTTTGAAGTTGGCCCTTTATTTACCAATATTCTAGAAATAAACAAATCTTCTTCTTTCATTTTGTTATTTTCAGTAGCGTTAGCTACGGCACTTTGTATAGCTTTCTTTACCACAGATGCTGCCTCCTTAGGTGTTAAAGACAATATATCTATAGCATCCTCTATTGACTTTGATTTTATCAAATCAACAACATATCTTATTTTTCTTGATGATATTCTTATATACTTTTCAACAGCTTTGGTTTCCAAAACTAATGCCTCCCTCTTTAGACTACTGCACTTTACTTACTTCTTAACAGTAGCCACCCTTTCACTCTTTCCTTTATAAACATGCGGCCTTATAGATCTTGACGACGCAAATTCCCCTAACTTATGACCGACCATAGACTCCGATATGAATATAGGTACATGTCTTCTTCCATCATGAACAGCTATAGTATGCCCAACCATTTCAGGGAATATAGTCGAACTTCTGGACCAGGTCTTTATGATTTTTTTCTCTCCTGATTCATTTAGCTTATTTATTCTTTTTAATAACTTTTCTTCAACAAAAGGACCTTTTTTTAAAGACCTTGACATTTCAGTTCTCCTCCAAATGTAAAAATCAAACCCATTATTTATTCCTTCTCCTGATTATATATTTATCAGTTTCACTATTTTTCTTTCTTGTCCTATAGCCCAGCGTGGGTTTCCCCCAGGGAGTACAAGGGTGTCTTCCAGAACTTTTATTTTTTCCTTCGCCTCCACCATGAGGATGGTCAATAGGATTCATTGCCGTTCCTCTAACCGACGGTCTTATTCCCAGCCATCTTTTCCTTCCTGCCTTACCCAACCTAATTATTCCATGGGTTGTATTTCCAATCTGACCAATACAGGCTCTGCAATTCAACCCTACCAATCTAACTTCGCTTGAAGGAAGCTTTATATTGGCATATTTTCCCTCTTTTGCCAGAAGCTGAGCATATCCACCTGCTGATCTAGCTAATTCTGCCCCTTTTCCCTCCTTAAGCTCTATATTATGAATTATCGTTCCAATCGGTATATTTTTTAAGGGAAGAGTGTTACCAACTTTAATATCAGCCTTTTCTCCTGACATTACAATATCTCCCACTTTTAACTTAAGGGGAGCAATTATATAGCTCTTTTCCCCATCCTTATAAATGACAAGAGCAATCCTGGCACTTCTGTTAGGATCGTATTCAATTGCTTTTACCTTAGCCGGAATACCGTCCTTTAATCTTTTAAAATCTATAATTCTATATAATCTTTTATGTCCACCACCGCTATGTCTCCTGGTAATCCTGCCATTAGCATTTCTACCGGCATCTCTTTTTAAAGATCTGGTGAGCGATTTCTCCGGTCTTTTTTTTGTTAAAACCGAAAAATCAGAAACTGTTGCAAACCTTCTCCCGGGAGTCGTGGGCTTATATTTTTTAACGGCCAACTTTTATACCTCCAAACTAAATCAGACTGATTCAAAAAAATCAATTTTATCTTTTTTACCCAGAGTAACTACAGCTCTTTTTTTACGGGTGCTCGTACCTACCGATCTTCCTAATCTCTTTGGCTTAGATTTAATATTCATGGTACTTATTTTCAAAACCTTAACCTTAAATATCTCTTCAATTGCCCTCTTTATCTCACTTTTTTTTACCCTGATATCGACAAAAAAAGAATATCTTTTATTCTGAACCGCAGCATAACTTTTTTCCGATACAACCGGGGAAAGAATTATATCTCTAGGATCTTCCATTGCCTGACCTCTCAATAAAATCATTTAGTGAGCTTTTGGTAAAAACCACATAATCTGCTGCAAGAATAATATAAGCATTTAGCCCCTTTGCGCTTTCTACCATAACGTTGCCAATATTCCTGAAGGATTTTACTTCACTAATGTTTAAACTATCAAAAACCATAAGTACTTTACCACTATTCAAATTAAGTTTCTTTAGTATTTCTGCTGCTTTTTTTGTTTCCGGATTTTTAAAACTTAATTTATCAATCACAATAATTTTTTTATTTTTAAGCTTTTCTGATAATGCTATTAACTTTGCCTGCTTTATTACTTTTTTATTTAATTTAAAAGAATAATCTCTTGGCTTGGGCCCAAAAACCACTCCACCGCCTCTCCATATTGGAGAACGGATGGAACCGGCCCTGGCATTTCCAGTACCTTTCTGCCTCCAGGGTTTTCTCCCGCCGCCTCTTACTTCACTTCTGCCTTTGACCTTATGCGTTCCGGATCTTACGGAAGCAAGATATCTTCTTACTTCCTGGTACAGGATCTCGGAATTCATTTTCTGACCTATTATTTCACTGGATATGTTTATTTTTTCCAATTCCTTTCCATCTGAATCAACAACATTCAAACTGGCCATTTCATTCTCCCAAAAACTTTATAATTTACTAAACCTTCCTTAAAAAAACTAAACTGCCCTTAGCACCCGGAACACTTCCTTTAACTAAAATTAAATTCTGGTCTTCAATTATATCGACTATCTCTGATCCAGAAATAGTAACTTTGTTGCCTCCCATTCTTCCAGGCATCTTCTTACCCTTTGCTATCCTTGAAGGAGTGGCACACATTCCTACCGAACCTGGTATTCTATGAGAATGAGAACCATGGCTCATTCTTCCTCTATGGAACCCATGTCTTTTTATTACTCCGGCAAATCCTTTACCTTTACAATTTCCGGTTATTTTGACTTTATCTCCTGCTTTGAAAATTTTAACATCCAGGCTATCTCCAGGCTTATATTCCTGGTCAAATTTATCCACCCTGATTTCCCTTAAGCTCCTCTTTAAATCTACTTTATTTTTTGAAAATTCACCCTCATGCGGTTTAGTTGCTTTTCTCTCTTTGATTTTACCAAAACCTACTTTTAGAGCATTATATCCATCTTTTTTATCATCCTTAACCTGGACAACTACACATGGCTCAGCTTCAATCGCCGTAACATACAATGCATTGCCCTTTTCATTAAATATTTGAGTACATCCAAGTTTTTTTCCATATATCGCATTTACCATCTTTGCATCACTTCCCAGAAAATATCTACATTAAGACTTTATTTCTATACCCACGCCAGCCGGTAAACTGAGCCTCATCAGCAAGTCTACTGTTTTTGGAGTAGGCTCAATAATATCTATAAGCCTTTTATGAGTTCTTATTTCAAAATGCTCCCTCGAATCTTTATTTACATAAGGAGATCTTATAACACAATATACATTTTTTTTATTCGGTAGTGGAATTGGGCCAGAAACTTTGGCGCCGGAACTCTCAACGGTCTCCACTATTTTTTTTGCCGAACGATCAATAACTTCATGATCATAAGCTTTTAATTTGATTCTAATTTTCTGACCTAATTTACCTTCCGCCATTACAATTCCTCCCGTTTTTAATTACATTTCTCCTTTTTTCTACTCAATTATCCTGGTAACACTGCCAGCTCCTATGGTCCTTCCACCTTCACGGATAGCAAACCTCTGCCCTTCTTCCATAGCTATGGGAAATATTAGTTTTATCTCCATTTCTGTATTATCTCCGGGCATTATCATCTCCACACCTTCCTCCAGGTTCACTACACCGGTCACATCTGTGGTCCTGAAATAAAATTGAGGTCTGTACCCATTAAAGAAAGGAGTATGACGTCCTCCCTCATCTTTGGACAGCACATAAACCTGAGCTTTGAAATTAAAGTGAGGGGTAATAGAGGAGGGCTTTGCTATAACCTGTCCTCTTTCCACATCTTCTTTCTGTATTCCTCTAAGAAGAAGCCCTACATTATCTCCTGCCTGGGCATAATCTAAAAGTTTCCTGAACATCTCAACACCGGTTACCACTGTCTTTTGTATTTTAGGCCTTATTCCCACTATATCTACTGCCTCCTGCAGAGCAATTTTTCCTCTTTCAACCCTGCCGGTAACTACAGTTCCACGCCCGGTAATGGAAAATATGTCCTCTATGGGCATAAGGAATGGTTTGTCTACATCCCTTACAGGTGTTTTTATATACTGATCCACTTTTTCCATAAGTTCTAAGATTGCCTTGCAGTCAGGGCAGGCGGCTTTATCCGTACATTCGCATTTCATTGACTTTAGCGCTGACCCCTTAATTACCGGTATTTCATCTCCCGGAAACTCATATTTGGTAAGAAGATCTCTTACTTCCATCTCTACAAGTTCTATTAGCTCAGGATCGTCTACCATATCTACCTTATTTAAAAATACCACAATGTAGGGTACCCCCACCTGTCTTGCAAGAAGAATATGCTCTCTTGTCTGTGGCATTGGCCCATCTGCAGCAGATACTACAAGTATTGCCCCATCCATCTGGGCTGCACCGGTAATCATATTCTTTACATAGTCCGCATGGCCTGGACAGTCCACATGGGCATAGTGGCGGTTTACGGTTTCATACTCCACGTGGGCAATAGCTATGGTTATGCCTCTTTCTTTTTCTTCAGGGGCATTGTCAATTGAATCAAATGTCCTTTCCTCTACATCTAAGCCTGAACTTTTAAGACACCTTGTTATAGCTGATGTAAGTGTTGTCTTACCATGGTCCACATGGCCTATGGTCCCTATGTTTATATGAGGTTTGGTCCTTTCAAATTTTTTCTTAGCCATAATATATCCTTTCTTTGCTTAAAAGTTAATTTCCCATATTAATAATCTATACTGCAATCTTGCTTCCTTTAAACCTTTCAATAATTTCGTCTGCAATTCTACCTGGTGTTGGTTCATATTTTTTAAACTGCATAGTAAAAGTGGCACGCCCTTGAGTTTTGGACCGCAAATCTGTGGCATATCCAAACATCTCATCAAGCGGCACCTCTGTTTTTATAATCCTGTTCTTATTTCTTAATGTTACGGATAATATTTTTCCTCTCCTCGAATTAAGATCACCAATAACTTCGCCCATATGCTTGTCCGGAACAACCACTTCAACATCCATTACTGGCTCAAGTAAAATAGGAAGGCATTTTTTCATAGCCTCCCTAAAAGCTTTTGACCCGGCAATTCTGAAAGCCATTTCTGAAGAATCCACTTCATGATAAGATCCATCTAAAAGTATGGCTCTGACATCAACAACCGGGTATCCGGCAACCTCGCCACTTTGCATTGCATCTACTATTCCCATTTTTACTGGCTTGATAAATTCTTTTGGTATAGCTCCGCCTTTTGTTTTATCCTCAAATTCAAATCCCTTACCGTATTCATTTGGTTCAAAACGGACAACTACATGACCATACTGTCCCCTTCCACCACTTTGCCTTATATATTTTCCTTCCACTTGAGTTCCTTTAGTTACCGTTTCCCTGTAAGATACCTGCGGTTTACCTACATTTGCACCTACGCCAAACTCACGGAGCAATCTATCTACTATGATTTCGAGATGGAGTTCACCCATACCTGAAATAATTGTCTGCCCGGTTTCACTATCGATTTCCATTCTAAAAGTAGGATCTTCTTCTCCCAGCTTGAAAAGCGCAATGGCTAATTTTTCCTGGTCGATTTTTGTTTTTGGTTCAATAGCAATTGATAATACCGGCTCAGGGAAACTAATAGATTCATATTTAATAGGCTTATTTTGGTCACATATGGTATCACCCGTATTTACATTCTTTAAGCCAACAACTACTGTTATATCTCCGCTGTAAGCCTCTTTTAATTCCTCTCTGCTATTGGCATGCATCTCCAATAGTTTGCTGACTCTGTTTTTATTACCATTATTTGCATTCAGCACCTGCATTCCGGTTTTAATGGTTCCGGAATAGATTCTCAAATAACTTAACTTTCCTACAAATGGATCAGTTGTTATTTTAAATACCAGCCCAGAAAAAGGTGCATCATCACTGACTTCCCTCTCAATTTCTTTTTCGTTATCCGGATTAATCCCTTTAGACAAAGGTACATCACTGGGAGATGGGAGAAAGTCCACTACTGCGTCCAGTATTGGCTGCACACCTTTATTCTTAAAAGCAGCTCCGCAAAGGACAGGAACACCGTTAACATTTATAGTTATTTCCCTGATAGCTTTTTTTAATTCTCCCTCACTTATTTCAATATTTTCAACATATTTGTTTAAAATATCATCGTTATAATTAGCAATATTTTCAATGAGTTGCTGCCTATATTTTTCAGCAGTAGATTCAAGTTCTGAAGGTATATCCTCATACTCAAATTTAATTCCCATTTCATCTTTATATATAATTGCCCTCATACTTATAAGATCAATGATTCCTAAAAAGTCTTCTTCCTTACCTATAGGAATTTGTATGGGTAGCGGATTGGCACCAAGTCTTGTTTTAATCATATCCAAAACATAGAAGAAATCTGCTCCACTTCGATCCATCTTATTGACAAAAGCAATCCTGGGAACATTATATTTATCAGCCTGCCTCCATACAGTTTCAGACTGTGGTTCCACTCCTCCAACTGCGCAGAATACGGCAATCATACCATCGAGTACCCGTAGTGATCTTTCAACTTCAACAGTAAAATCAACATGTCCGGGAGTATCAATAATATTTATTTTATTATCCTTCCAGAAACAGGTTGTTGCAGCAGAAGTAATAGTAATTCCTCTTTCCTGCTCCTGTATCATCCAATCCATAACTGCTGCTCCATCGTGAACTTCTCCCATTTTATAAGTCTTACCGGTATAATACAGAATACGTTCAGTCGTAGTTGTTTTACCTGCATCTATGTGAGCAGTTATACCTATATTTCTTGTATTTTTTAATGAAACCTGTCTAGTCATATATAGTCACCTACACTACCACCTATAGTGCGCAAAGGCTTTGTTGGCCTCAGCCATCTTATGTAAATCTTCTTTCTTTTTAATACTGCTCCCAGTATTACTGGCACCATCTAAAATCTCGGCAGATAACCTTGCAGTCATAGTCTTTTCCTTCCTTCTGCTTGCAAAATCAACTACCCATCTAATAGCCAGCGTATTTGCTCTTTCCGCAGATACTTCCACGGGCACCTGATAAGTAGCTCCACCAACTCTTCTTGGTTTTACCTCCAGCACAGGCCTTACATTATCAAGACATTTATCCAATATCTCTAATGGATTTTCTTTGGTTCTTTCCCCCAGAATTCTCAGACTCTTATATACTATATTCTCAGCAATGCTTTTTTTACCATCTGTCAGAACCTTATTAATCAGTTGAGATACAACCCTACTTTTATAAACAGGGTCTGTCTTCATTTTCCTTTTCGGAGGTTTTCCTTTTCTTGGCATCTATTAACTCCTCATAAATTACTTTGGCTTCTTAGCTCCGTACCTCGAGCGTGAAGATTTTCTATCTTCAACTCCTGCAGTGTCTAACGTGCCCCTGACAATCTTATATCTCACTCCAGGTAGATCTTTTACTCTACCGCCTCTTACTAATACTATAGAGTGCTCCTGTAGATTATGACCAACTCCTGGTATATATGCTGTAACCTCAACTCCATTTGTAAGCCTTACTCTGGCTACCTTTCGCAGCGCCGAATTTGGCTTCTTGGGAGTAGAAGTATATACTCTAACACATACACCTCTTCTTAAAGGATTTCCCTGCAGAGCAGGTGTTTTATTTTTCTTTTTTAATCTTTTTCTTCCTTTTCTAACCAGTTGACTTATAGTAGGCATAAATATCCTATCCTCTACCTCGATTTAACAATACTGCTACAACAAAAAATGATTAATGATAACCTTTTTTTGAAGACACGAAAAAAGAGATTATCATCTAAAAATTAAAATGTCAATATAAAAAAATGGCTATTTTAAAGTATTTTTTTACTTATATCTTAGATATTGATTTCTATTTCTTTTACGTCATCTCCCTCTGATTCCTGAAGGATTTCTATCTCATCCTTATTGTCCTCCTTATAGCCGGGGTAATCTAATTGATAGTCCCTAAAGCTTCTCGTACCTGTTCCTGCCGGTATAGCTTTACCTAATATTACATTCTCCTTTAGTCCGACTAAATTATCTATTTTATTCTCCAGAGCTGCATCTGTTAGCACTCTGGTAGTTTCCTGAAATGATGCAGCTGAAAGAAAACTATCAGTCGCAAGTGAAGCCTTGGTTATACCCATTAAATTTTGAACAGCTGTTGCTGGTACCTTCATGTTAGAAATTAATTTGTTATTCTCTTTTTCATAATAGAGCCTGTCTAACAGCTGTCCCGGGAGAAAATTGCTATCTCCGGGATCAATTATGGTAACTTTCTTCAGCATTTGTCTGGCAATTACTTCTATATGTTTATCATTTATATCCACACCCTGAGCTTTATATACGTTCTGTACCTCTTTTACTAAATATTGCTCGCATTCCTTAATTCCGTTAATTCTTAAAATATCATGAGGGTTTCTTCGCCCTTCAGTTAATTGATCTCCGGTAGAAATCTTATCCCCATTTTTAACATTTAATTTTGCTCTGGTCGAGATCTGATAAACCTTTTCCTGCTTGCCGTCCTTACTTTTTATAGTAAGCATTCTGAAGCGGGAATCTATGTCTTCAATTTCAACCTTTCCCGATATCTCTGCTATAAACGAATATTCTTTAGGCGTTCTGGCTTCGAATAATTCTACTACCCGGGGCAGACCGCTGGTAATATCAATACCTTCAAAAGTTTTTTCATGCTTGTGAACATGTGTTTTTCTCTTAGCAGTAAGAATTAGTTTGGCAAAAACCTCTCCAGCCTCAACATTTACTTTTTTATTTATCTGGAGTATTTCGCCTTTAGGAATAATTACATCTACAATATCTCTTCTCTCCATCTGAACCTGGAAAATTAATTTATGTGGGATATGTTCTATATTTATCTCAATAACCTCGCCGGTATCCTTCTCAGTGAGGTCAGCTTTTTTAATATTCAACTCAGATAATAATTCTTTTTTGAATATAAGCTTTCCTTTAACCGGTGATTTTATGGACCTCTGGATTACAGTACTTGCTACCCCCCCTGTATGGAAAGTACGCATAGTCAGCTGGGTGCCTGGCTCCCCAATAGATTGGGCTGCTATAATCCCTACCGCTTCCCCAATTTCAACTAGTTTGCTGGCAGCAAGATCTCTTCCATAGCATTTCTGGCAAACTCCGGATTCTGCTTTGCAAGTCATAACTGAACGTACTTTTACACTCTCAATATTGGCATGTATGAACTTCTGCAGGTGCTTTTCAGTAATTTCTTCATCACTTTTTATTATATTCTTTTTAGTATTAGGATTATTAATTTCTTCCAGACAGATTCTTCCTATTAAATTAGTATTAGGTTCTCCTTCAAGAGTTAAAACATAAAGATTTATACCATCCTCGGTCTTGCAGTCATTAATTCTTACCATATTATCCTGTGCAACATCAACCAGCCTTCTGGTCAGATATCCCGAATCTGCAGTTCGTAATGCGGTATCTGCAAGTCCCTGTCTGGCACCATGGGTGGAAATAAAATATTCCAAAACCGTAAGTCCCTCTCTAAAGTTAGATTTGATAGGACTATCTATGATATCTCCTCTAGCATTTGCTACCAGTCCTCTCATACCTGCTAACTGACGGAGCTGTTTTATATTTCCCCTGGCACCGCATGTAGCCATCATATAAACTGGATTAAATTTGTTAAAATTCTTTTCCATAGCATTTGCAACGCTCTCATTTGCATTAGACCATGTTTGGATTACTCTCTGATGTCTTTCAAGCTCTGTTATTAGACCTTGTTTATAATAATCTTCTATTTTTTCTATTTTTTTCTCCACACTGCTTAAAATCCTGGCTTTTTCGGGTGGTACCTCTATATCATCTATTCCTATAGTAAGACCTGACCTGGTACAATATTTAAATCCTGTTTGTTTGATAGCATCCAGTGTCTCAGTAACAACATTTTGAGGAAATTTGTTTATGCATTCAGCAATAATAGCAATAAGTTCTTTTTTAGATACTTCTTTATTAACAAATTTATAATCCTCGGGCAGTGATTCGTTAAATATTATCCTTCCAACTGTTGTCCTGGTTACTTTCTCCTCAATTTTCACTTTAATATGTGTATGAAAAGATATAAAACCATAATCATAATCTAAAATAGCATCCTGTGGATCATTATAAAATCTCTCCTTCACTTCTGATTCTTCTCTTTCTGAAGTTAAATAATATATTCCAAGGACCATATCTTGAGAAGGGACAACAACCGGTTGACCGTTTGCAGGGGATAATATATTATTTACAGACAGCATCAAAATCATCGCTTCAGCTTTTGCTTCATTTGATAATGGTACATGAACGGCCATCTGGTCACCGTCGAAATCTGCATTAAATGCAGAACAAACCATAGGATGAATCTGTATAGCCTTACCCTCTACCAGCACAGGCATAAACGCTTGTATACCAAGCCGGTGAAGTGTCGGTGCACGGTTAAGCATGATAGGGTGATTTTTAATTACCTCTTCTAATATATCCCAGACTTCATTACTTTCTTTCTCTACCATAGTCTTGGCACTCTTTATATTCTGGGCAAATCCCTCATCAACTAATTTCTTCATAACAAAGGGCTTGAATAGTTCCAAAGCTATTTTCTTTGGAATCCCGCATTGTTCCAGTTTAAGATTAGGATTAACTACAATAACCGATCTTCCCGAATAATCCACCCTTTTACCTAAAAGGTTCTGTCTGAATCTACCCTGTTTGCCCTTAAGCATATCACTTAAAGACTTAAGTGGCCTGTTTCCAGCACCAACTACAGCCCGGCCCCTTCTTCCATTATCAAAAAGTGCATCAACGGCTTCCTGAAGCATCCTCTTTTCATTGTTAATAATTATTTCAGGAGCATCCAGTTCTAGGAGTTTCTTAAGCCTATTATTTCTATTAATAACTCTTCTGTATAAATCATTCAAATCAGATGTGGCAAATCTTCCACCATCCAGCTGAACCATCGGCCTCAAGTCCGGGGGAATTACGGGAAGTATATCCAGAATCATATATTCAGGCTTATTGTTCGAATCTATAAATGAAGATAATATTTTTAGTCTCTTTATGCTCCTGCTTCTTTTCTGGCCTTTGGACTTCTTCACAGTTTCCTTAAGTTCCTCGACTTCTTTTTTGCAATCAATATTTTTCAGTAGTTCTTTTATAGCTTCTGCCCCCATTCCACCTTTAAAATACTGTCCATAAATTTCTTTCATTTTCTTAAACAGGGCTTCGTCAGAAACCAGCATCTTTTCCTCTAAATTAAAGAAAAAAGTATCAGCTCTTTTTATCAGATCAATTTCTTCCTGATATATTTCATCCTCTTCTTCCAGGAGCATCTCTGTCTCTTTGATGATTTTCGCTTTCTTTGCCTCTAAGGCCAATTCAGAAATTTTTTCCTCTTCAACAATCTTATCATCTATATCCTTATTTGCTTCCCGAACTTCAATTAAACTTTTTTTATCACCAATTTCATTATTTTCACTTATAAAATCGTCTTTATTTAATTTTAATTCTTCCAGTCTTAGCTTGTGCAATTCCTTTGCTTTATCCAGAGCCTTCTGGTACAACTTTTTAATTTCCTCTTCTTCAGCAGTTATTTTCTCTCTGTTGATGCTGGATATAATATATGAATCAAAATAAAGAACTTTTTCTAAATCCTTGGGGCTGATATCCAGAATATATCCCATCCTGCTGGGAACTCCTTTGAAAAACCATATATGTGAAACCGGAGATGCAAACTCAATATGTCCCATTCTTTCCCTTCTTACATTAGATCTGGTTACTTCAACCCCACATCTCTCACAAATTATTCCCTTGAATCTCACCCTTTTATATTTCCCGCAGTAACATTCCCAGTCTTTGGTGGGGCCAAAAATTCTTTCACAGAACAGCCCATCTTTTTCCGGCTTTAATGTCCTATAATTTATAGTTTCAGGCTTTTTAACCTCACCATTGGACCATGCTTTAATTTTTTCTGGTGAAACAAGCCCAATTTTTAAAGCATCAAAATTATTTACATCTATGCTTACAACCATTTACTAAATCCCTCCAAATTAATTAGATTAGTCTTAAGCAATACTAATCATTTTATTTTATTTTTTACTTCTTACCTTTTTCTTTTTGGACGCTTCGGTATTACTTTCTTCTTTCTCGTCTTCTGATTTCTTTCTCTTTATTTTTCTATCCTTTTCTTTAGTTTTCTTCACTTTCCCGTCTTCCAGATCTTTCTTTTCCTTAAGATCAATTCCTAAATCCTCCACAGTTTTCATAATCTCATCTTCAGATCTCGATACTTCTACTTCCTTCCCTTCTTCTGATAATACCTCCACATCAAGTGCCAGGCTCTGCATTTCTTTTATAAGCACCTTAAATGATTCTGGAATTCCTGGCTTCTCTATATTTTCACCTTTTACGATTGCTTCATAGGTCTTTACACGTCCTGTTACATCATCTGACTTTATAGTAAGCATTTCCTGAAGTGCATAGGCAGCACCATAAGCTTCCAATGCCCACACTTCCATTTCTCCAAATCTCTGACCACCAAATTGTGCCTTACCGCCCAGTGGCTGCTGAGTAACTAAAGAATATGGACCAGTAGATCTTGCATGAATCTTGTCATCTACCAGATGAAGCAATTTCATTACATATACATAACCTACAGTAATATTATCAGATAGTTTCTCTCCGCTCCGGCCATCATACAAAGCCGTTTTTCCGCTCCCGGGGAGATTGGCCATCTTTAGCAGTTCTACTATATCCTCTTCTTTTAATCCCTCGAAAATAGGTGTTGAAACATAGACAGGACCGTCTCTACTAATATTCTCCTTTTTATTATTCCATCCTTTATAAGCTGCCCAGCCAAGATGAGCTTCCAGTAACTGGCCCACATTCATTCTTGAAGGAACTCCCAGAGGATTAAATATTATATCTATTGGTTCACCATCTTCAGTATAAGGCATATCTTCTTCAGGAAGAATTACTGATATGACTCCTTTATTACCATGTCTCCCTGCAAGCTTATCACCAATGGAAATCTTTCTTTTTTCTGCAATAAATACTCTGACAAGCTCGTTTACTCCTGGTGGAAGGTCGTGCCCCTTTTTTCTGGAAAATAGCTGTACATCTAAAACTTTACCGCCTTCACCATGAGGCAATTTAAGGGAGCTCTCTCTGACTTCCCTTGCTTTTTCGCCAAAAATTGCCCTCAACAATTTTTCTTCTGCCGTAAGCTCTGTTTCACCCTTTGGTGTTATCTTGCCAACCAGTATATCTCCTGGTCTTACCTCAGCTCCAATTCTTATAATTCCGTGTTCATCTAAATTTTTTAAAGTTTCCTCTCCTATGCTTGGTATATCCATTGTTATCTCTTCCGCTCCAAGCTTTGTGGTTCTGGCTTCTACTTCCTGTTTTGAAATATGAATAGATGATAGAATATCTTCTTTTACCAACCTCTCCGAAATAATAATTGCATCCTCATAGTTATATCCTTCCCAGGACATGAAAGCTACTCTTAAGTTCTTACCCAGCGCCAGTTCACCCGCACTGGTTGCAGGCCCGTCTGCAATTACACTACCATTTTTAACTTTTTCACCTTCTTCTACGATGGGCTTTTGATTTATACAGGTTCCCTGGTTTGATCTTCTAAATTTATACAAACGATGAATATAGTTCTTTTCTTTCTTGTAATTTATCTTAATGTGGTCTGCACATACTTCTTCAACTACGCCATCGTCTCTGGCAAGAATTAATACTCCACTATCCCTTGCTACCTCTTCTTCAATTCCTGTACCTACCAGTGGAGGCTCAGGATCAATCAATGGAACTGCCTGGCGTTGCATATTAGAACCCATTAATGCCCTATTGGCATCATCGTGCTCCAGAAATGGTATAAGCGATGCAGCGGCACTAAAAATTTGCCTTGGCGATACATCCATATAATCTATCGTGCACGATTCAACAGTGACTATTTCATCACCTGAACGCGCCTTGACTCTTTCTTCCAGAAATTTACCGTCTTTTCTGACTTTTGCAGTTGCCTCAGCAATTACATAATTTTCTTCATTATCTGCAGATAAATACTCCACCTTATTGGTCAATTTACCATTAATAACTTTCCTGTAGGGTGTTTCTATAAATCCATACTCATTTAATCTTGCATAGGTAGCCAGAGAGCCAATCAGTCCAATATTAGGACCCTCTGGCGTTTCTATGGGACACATTCTCCCATAATGAGATGGGTGAACATCTCTCACTTCAAAACCAGCTCTCTCCCTGCTCAGTCCACCAGGACCAAGAGCACTTAGCCTTCTTTTATGAGTAATTTCAGCTAAAGGATTGGTTTGATCTAAAAACTGTGAAAGCTGCCCGCTGCCAAAAAATTCTTTTAGACTGGCAACTAAGGGCCTAATATTAATTAAAGATTTTGGAGTTATTGTATCAACATCCTGGATGGTCATTCTTTCCTTTACAACCCTTTCCATCCTTGAAAGACCAATCCTTACTTGATTTTGTATGAGCTCTCCAATATTTCTGATTCTTCTATTGCCAAAGTGGTCAATATCATCTATTTCACCTATACCACCCATAAGTTGAACCAGATATTTAACTATTAAGAATATGTCCTTACAATTCAGGATATGTTTCTCACTTGTATCTATACCCATTTTTGCATTAATGGCACCAAGCCTGTCTAAAATATTTTTATCAGTTTCCTCCATTAGCTTTTGATCTATTTTATATCTCCCTACTTTTCCAAAATCATATCTTTTTGGATTGAAAAATAAGGAGTTTATAAGATTTCTGGAACTTTCAACTGTTGGTGGCTCTCCGGGTCTTAATTTTTTATATATCTCAATTAATGCTTCTTCCTCAGTTTCAGTAAAATCTTTCTCCAGAGTATTTTTAATATAGCCTTTTTTATCATATGGCCCAAAAATGTTTAGCAGGTCTTCATTATTTCCAAAACCTACTGATTTTAAGAAAATAGTAAGTAAAAACTTTCTTCTTCTATCAATTCTCATATAGACAATGTTTTTTTTATCAGTTTCAATCTCAATCCATGAACCTCTGGTAGGTATAACTTTACACATATATATGTCTATTTCAGTCTTCTTATCTATATCTGTATCGAAATATACTCCCGGAGAACGGACTAATTGAGATACTACCACTCTCTCCGTTCCATTAATTATAAAAGTTCCATTTTCAGTCATCATAGGAAAATCCCCCATAAAGACTTCTTGCTCTTTTATTTCACCAGTTTCTTTATTTATAAATCTTGACAGAACTTTTAAAGGAGCAGTATAAGACATATCCTGCATTTTACACTCGTCTGGAGTTGAATTCTCATCATCAAAATTATAGTTTAAAAACCCAAGTGACCTATTGCCTGTAAAATCTTCAATGGGTGAAATACCCTTTAGGGCTTCCATGAGTCCTTCTTCCAGGAACCATTGGAAAGACTTCCTCTGTATATCCAGAAGGTGTGGCATACTCATTAATTGTGGGATTTTGCCAAAGTTATACCTCTGATTTTTTTTGATTTTTTGCATTAATTTATTCTCCTCTTTATTATATTCCAAGTTTAATAAAGCAGTAAAAAAGAGCTACGACAAAATCAATATAAAAACCTATGCATTGGATAAAAAACTATATAAAATAGCATTGGTAAATTTTTCCAAGAAAAACTCGCAAACAAGTAGTTTATCAAATATAAATCAATAGTCAACTATTTACTTTAAATCAAAATAATATATGCTTCTCTTTAAATAGTGTAATAGCTCAGTGACATTGTCATCTTTAAATATCCGGAATTAGTATGGTTTTTATAAAGGATTAATGTAGGAGTTTCTATACAACCTATGAATGTATAAACAGATATTAAAACCAACTTTACTTCCTATATCTCAATTACTTTTACCTGCACTACTTTATTTCAACCTCAGCACCAGCTTCTTCCAGCTGTTTCTTTACTTTTTCTGCTTCTTCTTTTGAAACTTTTTCTTTAACCATATTTGGTGCTTTGTCAACTAATTCTTTAGCCTCTTTTAGACCAAGACTGGTCATAGACCTTACTACTTTAATAACCTGTATTTTTTTATCTCCAACTGACTTTAATTGAACATCAAATTCTGTTTTTTCCTCAGCGGGGGCTGCTCCCTGAGTTGAAGCTGCTCCACCGGGCACAGAAGCTGCAACTGCCATCACTTGCGCACTAACTTCAAATCTTTCTTCAAGAGCTTTTACCAGCTCAGAAAGTTCAAGTACGGTCATCTTTTCGATAGCACTTAAAATTTCATCAATAGATTTACTTTTAACAGTGGTTTTTTCTTTTACTTTTACTTTACCGGTTTCTTTTTTTTCTTCACTCATTTTTGGTTCATCCTCTCTTTTTTCTACCTTACTTTTTTCTACCTTACTTTTTTCTTCTTTATTACCTGTTTTTTCTGTTTCAGCCATTATTCCTCCTTTAATTATTATTTCTCTCCTTTAATTATTATTTCTCTCTTTTTTTTCTCTAATTGCACCCAGAATCAGTACCAGATCTCTGGTTAGGGCACTTAAAACATTTACCAATTTAGTTATTGGAAATTTAATTGATATCATCAAATTGGTAAGTAGAACTTCTTTTCCAGGCAAACTGGCAAATCGGCAAACTTCTTCCGGATTTAAAAGTCTATTTTCAAGTATTCCCGCTTTTACTTTTAATGCATCCAGATCTTTTGAAAAATCTTCTATTATCTTAGCAGTTGAAACCATATCCTTACCGCTTACAACAATACTGGTTGGCCCTTTTAATACTTCCTCAAGATTTATATCTTTAAAAACATCTTTAGCTGCAATAAGAGCAAGAGTATTTTTTATTATTTTAAGATAAGAATTTACCTCCACTAGTTTATCTCTTACCCCTACAGCATCTTCGGCTCTAAGCCCACTATGATCGGTAAAAATAAGACCATAGCTGTTCTTAAATATCTCTTTTAACTCATTTACTTTATCCACTTTTTCTTGTTTGACCACATTAACCTCCAGACTATATATCTAAAAAACGTGCAAAATAAAATCGACCCCAACTATCTTAAAGGTCGACTTAATTTTTTAAATCAACCTCGGTAGGAAATTAAGTTATTAAATCCTTATAACAACACCTACAGTCTATGGCTGTATTATATATTTGTTTACATCAAATTCATTTTAGTTTTCTTATGCTACCTCTGCTACTTCAATACTCTTGCCAGGATCAATCTTAATACCTGGACTCATAGTTGCTGATATATAAATACTTTTTATATATTTACCTTTAGCTGAAGCAGGTTTTGACTTTATAATTGCACCCACTAGAGCCGCATAATTTTCCAGTAGTTCTTTTAAGCCAAATGACACTCTTCCTATGGTACAGTGTACCACACCATCTTTACCAGTCCTGTATTCCAGCTTTCCTCTTTTTGAATCCTCCACCGCTTTTTTCAGTTCAAAAGTAACTGTTCCGGATTTAGGATTGGGCATTAATTTTCTGGGGCCTAAAATCTTACCAATTTTGCCTACATGCTTCATCATGTCCGGTGCTGCAATACAAACTCCAAAATCCAGCCATCCCTGACTGATTTTATCTGCAAGATCTTCTCCTCCGACATAATCTGCTCCGGCTTTCTTGGCTTCTTCGGCTTTTTCACCCTGCGCAAAAACAAGTACCTTGGGAACCTTTCCGGTTCCGTTAGGTAAAACTATAGTTCCCCTCACTATCTGATCAGCTTTTCTGGGATCAATACCTAAATTCACACTAATATCTACAGACTCATCAAAATTAGCATAATGGTTCTCTTTAATCCAGCTAATAGCTTCTTTGGGGCCTACCATCTTATTTTTATCCAAATTTTCTAATTTCGATAAATATTTTTTCCCTCTCTTCAAAACCTACCACCTTTTTTACTTATTACTTTATACTATGTACCAATCACTTACCTACTGCTAACATAGAATCAAACTTAGGAACCTACTTTTATCCCCATATTTTTAGCTGTTCCTTCTATTATTTTAACCGCACTCTCTAAATTTCTTGCATTTAAGTCTTTTAGCTTAATTCTTGCAATTTCTTCAACCTGTTTTCTTGAAAGTTCTCCAACTTTTTCCTTATTAGGTTCGCTTGACCCCTTTTCTAAATTCAAAGCTTTTTTTATAAGAACTGCAGCTGGCGGGGTTTTGGTAATAAAACTAAAACTTCTGTCTTTGTATACAGTTAAAATCACAGGGATAATCATTCCCTGTTCTTTTGCCGTCTTTTCATTAAAAGCTTTGCAGAATTCCATAATGTTAACTCCGTGCTGCCCAAGAGCAGGACCAACAGGAGGAGCAGGATTTGCCTGCCCTGCCGGAATTTGCAATTTAATTTGTGCCATAATTCCTTTAGCCATAACTAGTTACCTCTAATAAAATAATTTCGTATTATACATTTTAATAGAAATATTTCAATTTTCTTCTATATTTTTGACACCTGATTAAAATTTATTTCAACAGGTGTCTGTCTTCCAAATATAGAAACTAGAACCTTTAATTTACCCCGATCTAAATTTATCTCACTTATAGTACCGTCAAAATTCGCAAATGGCCCTGTGGTTACTTTTACAGGCTGACCAATTTCAAAATCGGTCTTAGGTTTGGGTTTCCCGGCACCCTTCCTTTTCATAATTTTTTTAACTTCATAATCTGGCAAGGGAACTGGTTTATCTTCCCTGCCTACAAAGCCCGTAACTCCAGGAGTATTTCTTACCACATACCAGGAATCATCATCCAGCTGCATCTTCACCAGTAGATAGCCCGGAAGCACTCTTTTAGATAATACCTCTTTCTTCCCGCTCTTAATTTCAACAACATCCTCTTTAGGTATATGTATATCGAAAATTTTATTACCCATATTCATGGATTCTATTCTGTGCTCCAGATTAGTTTTTATTTTATTTTCATATCCTGCATATGAATTAATTACATACCATCTTGGTCTCATTCAAATCACCAAACAATTAAATCTTTGTCATCAGTTCCACTAGTCGTAAGAAGCCCAAATCAAAAACTCCCAGGATAATTGCAAAAATAATAATAGTAACTATAACTACTATAGTATAATTTAAAAGTGCTTTTCTGGTAGGCCAGGTTACTCTTTTTAACTCGTGTATAACATTCCTGTAAAATTTTGCAATTCTCGAAGGCAGTTTTTTTATAAATTGCTTCCAATTTATTTTCTTCCTTGGCTGCGATGGGAGCTTTCTTTCCTGCATCTGCCTTTCCATTATTGCTTTCTTTTTATACTTTCTTGAAACTTTTCTTTTAGCCATTATAAAATTATCCTTTGCATTTTGACTTCTGGCAGGGCTGGAGGGATTCGGTCTTCCGTCTCGCTTTGCTCGCTGCAGAGCCGCGGACTCCCTCGTCTTCGACTCAGTCCGTCTTTTCGAATCCCGCAAACATGCCACTGGCATGTTTCCCCAAACTACCTCTACCGTACTCAACATTTTACGTATATAAACCTGGCAGGGCTGGAGGGATTCGAACCCACAACACCCGGTTTTGGAGACCGGCGCTCTACCAATTGGAGCTACAGCCCTATCTATCTGGTCTCCTTATGAATAGTATGTTTCTTGCACCATTTACAATACTTTTTTAATTCTAACCTATCAGGTGTATTTTTTTTATTTTTTTCAGTACTATAATTTCTTCTTTTGCATTCAGTACATGCAAAAATCGTTATCTGTCTCAAGTCTTTTCACCAGTTATTATTTTCTTTAATAGAAATCGCAAGTCAATAACTTAGCACTATATTTATTTGATGTCAATAATAGAAAGAAGAAAAATCACTCGTCAGAGCTGATTCCTCATCTGCAATTCAGACACTGACTCTCTAATAGCGCCACTTTCTGGTTAAAAATAATTGTAATATTAAAAATAGGAAGTAGAAATAATTCCCACAGTGATTATTTTCTAAAACTAAAAGCCAATATTGCCAATAATAGCAAAATAAGGGGTAGTCTTACTACCCCTTATAAAATTTTAAAAATTATAGATTAAGATTTTATTTACCGCTTGCCTGTAATTATGGAGGATCCTTATTCCACAATCTAATCTTTTTTTTGAGTCTTTCTTTATAGGCCAGAGGCAGATCCATGATAATAAAACTATATTCATCTATATCAAACACACCATAATTTGAGCCACTATAGCATATTACAACATACCTTCCCCTCTCTTCTCTTTTCTTTATAGTGGATATAGTTTTTCTTGCTAAGTGCTGCATATCAGAGCAGACAAGATAAAACTGCAAGTAAAAACAATGGTGCAACTTCTTTTTTAACTCTTGGGCTTGGGTAGGTTTTTTCACAGAATGAAAAGAAATCAGAAGATAATAGATAAGAGAAAAACTCATCAACAAAGCCAATTTGGCTAAAGGCTCCATTATCTATATTTCCCTCTTTAAGTGCTTTGTCTACTTTTGACTTATTCTGAGCATAGACAAAATAATTATTTCTCTTTTGGTTCATAGCTAGATGTTTTAATTTTTTTTATCATAGCTACCATCTCATAAATTTTTTTATCAATTTTATTTAGCCTTGCCATACGGGTGGTATACTTTCTGTAATTTGTAACTCCCCTCTCTATATTATCTTCGTCAGCTCTTCTGACAAAGGTAAGCTTTGTTTTACCACCAACTTTTTTTGACAGATAATTAAATGGACCGTGTAGTTTTCCTCCAGAACATCTGCAATTTTTATTGCCGCATTTTTTATATACTGTATATATCGATCCTTCTATCATATCTCGTAGATTTAGAAGATAGTCTACTATTTTTTTCCTCTGCCCTTCCAACTGTATATATTTTTTCGTAGATTGCTTATATTATCCATGATATTGTATGTATTATATATTATTACATGCCATGTTATACTAAAAAATGCGACCTTTTTAAAATTAGTTTTATTTTTTTCTTTTTGGGCAGATGAATGTTAAATTATTTTCTTAAAATATGCCTATTTTATGGGTATAATTCATGTTATTAGAAATCACTTGTTTCCAGTGTCTGAATCACAGTTAACTTACAGTAATTTGAATTATTAAAAAAAAGATAAATACTGCTTTGACAGGTTGCGTTGAATAGCTTATGATTATTGTCAAAAAATGTATATAACAATTATAAGAGGAAATTATTTATAGAAAAACTAAACTTTGTGCAAGGAGAAAAGGGGCAAGTGAAGGATAAATATGATCGCGTACGAATAATCCGAACTGCAAGAGATACAGATGACCGCATATCGGAAGTAGAAATCATAGAAATAGGGAGCAAAAAAGAAGAAAGTACGATTTCTGTTCAGATTGATCCCTATGAGCAACATCACTCTACATTGGGATTCGGTGGTGCATTTACAGAAGCAGGTGCATATGTTTTATCAAAAATAAACCGGAAAAAACGGCAAGAGGTTATTGAAGCTTATTTCTCTCCCTATCATGGACTGAATTATAGTCTTTGCAGGGTACACATGAATAGCTGTGATTTCTCCCTGGGAAATTATTCATGCGATGATACCGATGGAGATATAGAATTAAAAAACTTTAATATCAACCGGGACCGGGAGTATCTTATTCCATTTATAAAAGATGCAATTAAGATATCGAAATCTCCTATTCGTCTGCTCGTTTCTCCCTGGAGTCCTCCCGCATGGATGAAAACAAATGGCAAAATGAATTTCGGTGGCAGTCTGAAAAGAAAATATCTTGCAACCTGGGCTCTCTTTTTCTCTAAATTTATTCAGGAGTATGAAAAAGAAAATATTGCTATTTGGGGTGTATCGGTTCAAAATGAACCCCTGGCGAAACAAATATGGGAATCCTGCCTGTATACCGCTGAGGAAGAAAGGGATTTTGTTCGTAACCACCTGGGTCCCCTGCTTCAAAAAAACGGTCTTGCCGATAAGAAAATACTTATCTGGGATCATAATCGCGATCTTTTATATGAAAGGGCAAAGATAATACTATCTAGCCAGGAGGCTGCAAAATACATTTGGGGCATTGGATTTCACTGGTATTCAGGTGACCAGTTTGACAATGTTGCAAAAACTTACCATGATTTTCCCGACAAACACTTGCTCTTTACGGAAGGGTGCATTGAGGGTGGCGTAAAACTTGGTCAGTGGGATCGTGGTGAAATCTACGCACATAATATAATTGGAGATTTAAAAAATGGAACTGAAGGGTGGATTGACTGGAACATGGTCCTTGACCATACCGGCGGCCCTAACCATGCAGGAAACTTATGTGATGCACCTATAATCATTGACACAAATACTGGTAAAATACATTATCAGAGTTCGTATTATTATATCGGTCATTTTAGCAAATATATTCATACTGGAGCAAAGCATATCAGTTGCCGTTCTAACGATAATAATCTGGAAATGATAGCTTTTTTAAACCCTGATAGCAAAATTATATTTATTGTATTAAATAGGAAAAATGAAGATATTGAATTTACACTTGAGTTAAGCGGATATTCAGTGCCCATTAAAAGTCTCAGACATTCAATTCAAACACTAATAATTGAGTAAATGATGACTATAATGCTTTAATCAGAATAATAAAAGTACCAGAGGGTAATTTGAGGATTAGTTTAGCATGCTAAGAGCTTTTTCTTACAATTAATTCAACAGGGAAAATTTTATACTCCGGTGGCAGTTTTGGGTTCTTTATTTTACGGAAGAGCATTTCTGAAGCAGTTAAACCCATATCGCACAGGGGATGTTCTTACGGGGGATATCTACAATCTTAGGATTTTCCATATCCGGAGTAATAAGGATCAGACCATCCACCTTGCGTTGAAAATAGTATCAGAGGTAGCCTACCTGTACTCTTCGTTACTATACATAGACAACAGCAAATCAAAACCTTCAGCCATAGTTGATTTCTCAATCCCCGCAATAAGAAGATTATAATAATATGTTGCATGGACAGAAACGTTTGCAGGTGCTGGGATTATAATGCCAATTGTATTAACACTTTTAAGATGTAGTGCGCGCCCAATATGATTTGTATAATAATTAAGCTCCTTTATGGTCTGCTGTACTTTTTCGCGAGTCTCTTTTTTTACATAACCCTTATTGTTAATTACCCTTGAAACTGTGATAAAGGATACACCCACTTTTTCCGCAGCATCACTTTGCGTTACCATCTGACTTCTCCTATTGATATTAGTTCTAACTTACTGAATACTAATACTTTCCTCTAAGGCTTTCCCCCCTACTCAATTATCCTGGTAACACTGCCAGCTCCTATGGTCCTTCCACCTTCACGGATAGCAAACCTCTGCCCTTCTTCCATAGCTATGGGAAATATTAGTTTTATCTCCATTTCTGTATTATCTCCGGGC
>JABMRD010000126.1 GCA_013202875.1 Actinomycetota bacterium
AAAAAAATGCTGGATGTTTTAAAGGTGGAAGAAGTGGAAAAGTTTCTTGAAAGCATACCATGTTCCACAGAACTGGAAGTGAGAGACAGGGCTATGTTTGAAATATTATATTCATGCGGATTAAGAGTAAGTGAACTGGTAAATTTAAGATTGCAGAATATTGATTTTGATGAAGAACTGCTGAGGTTTATGGGCAAGGGGGATAAGGAGAGAATAACTCCGGTAGGTGATACTGGTATGTTATTTTTAAAAAAATACCTCAGGACAGGCAGATATAAGATTGAAAAGGAGCGTAAGTCAGATTATGTTTTCTTAAATAAGAATGGTAAAAAATTGACCAGGCAGGGATTCTGGAAGATATTAAAGAAATATGCCGGAAGATTAAATATTGATAAAAATTTATATCCTCACATATTCAGACATAGTTTTGCCACGCATATGCTCCAGAGAGGAGCGGACCTGAGAACGGTACAGGAATTACTGGGACACAGCAGTATTTCTACAACTGAAATTTATACCAATCTAAATAAGGAACATATAAAGGAAGTATATTTTAGATATCATCCCAGGGGTAAGGCATTAAATTAATTATAGAAAATTTATCAGAATTTATTTTATAATGTTACAAGATTGCACATAGAATAATATTGCAAATTTAATAGATTTTGATATGGTATAGGGTCATAGAAGGAGAGGTTAGATTACATGGCTGGCTTATGGCAGGAAATATTAAATTTTTTAAGACAATTAATCACATGGGTACCGGGTTTGATTATTGGCGTTGTTTTGCATGAATATGCCCATGGGTATGTAGCCTACAAGAGCGGTGACAATACTGCTAAAAGCCTGGGAAGGCTGACCCTGAATCCGATTGCGCATATAGATTTATTCGGAAGTATACTTCTGCCTCTGCTTTTGATACTTATTAATTCCGGTATAGTATTTGGTTATGCTAAACCGGTGCCTATAAACCCCGGCTATTTTAGAAATTATAGAAAGGGACTCCGTTATACTTCACTGGCAGGTCCGGTTACAAATCTTATTTTTGCTTTTGTAGTAGGACTGGTATATGGTCTTTTTTTCTATATCTTTTTTAAATCAACAAATGTAATGTTAACGTCGGACACTTTTGGATTTAATGCTTTTATTCTTATAAGCCAAATTTTCGAAGGTGCCATATATATAAATATTTTTTTGGCCATATTAAATTTTATACCAATACCACCACTCGATGGTTCAAAAATACTTGCTTCTTTTCTTCCGGATGAAGCCATGTTTAAATTCCTGAGTCTTGGAAGGTTTGGATTTATATTCATTTTTATATTTTTGTTCTTAGGTGGAGGAATATTCTGGAGGGTAATATCTCCGGTTTTTAATTTTATTTATAATATATGTGTTTGGTGGCAGTACTTAATTGTTTAGCATGAAAAGGATATGGAGTAACAAATGAAAGAAAAAATGCTTACCGGGTTCCGGCCGACAGGTAAATTGCATCTGGGACATCTGCATGGAAATATTGATAATATGATTAAGAACCAGAAAAACTATGAGAATTTTTTCTTCCTTGTTGATTGGCACGCATTATCAACTGAATATCAGAACCCCGGGAACATAAAATCTGATTTGATGGAGTGTGTAGTGGATCTGGTGGCTCTGGGAATTGATCCTGAATTTACACATCTGTACAGGCAATCCGACATCCCGCAAATTTCAGAACTAACTCTTTATTTTTCAATGATTACACCCATACCCTGGCTGGAGCGGTGCCCCACTTATAAAGAACAGATAAGTGAGTTAAAATCAAAAGACCTTTCAACGCTTGGTTTTCTGTCATACCCGGTACTTATGGCTGCGGATATACTTATAGTTAATTCTGATATAATCCCGGTTGGAGAAGACCAATTGCCCCATCTTGAAATTACAAGAGAGATTGCGAGAAGATTTAATTATCTTTATGGGAAATATTTTACCGAACCAAAAGAAATGCTCTCAAAAGCTGCGCGGGTTCATGGAACAGACGGCAGAAAGATGTCCAAAAGCTACAATAATGCCATATTTTTATCGGATGATTTTGAAACAATTCGCAGGAAGGTCATGATGATGATAACTGACCCAAAGAGAGTACATCTTACTGATCCAGGGCATCCTGAGGTATGCAATGTATTTGATTTTTATAAGATTTATAAAGAAGAAGGGATAGAAGAGATAGAAAATAGATGCAAACAGGGTAAAATCGGATGCACCAAATGTAAAGATGAGATTTCAGCTATAATATATAAGTCTCTGGAAAGGTTTCAGGAGAAAAGAAATGAGATCAAAAAAGATTTGAATTATATTTATGACATACTGGAGGAAGGTAAAATTGAGGTTGGAAAAATTGCTGATAAGACAATATCTGATGTAAGAAAAAAAATGGGTATAGATTAGATTGGAAAATTACATAGAAAGCAAAGATTATTTAATAGAATATCAAAAATTTAAAGGTCCGATATACCTGCTTCTGGAATTAGTTCAGAAAAAAAAAGAAGATATTTATGAAATCAGATTAAGCACCATTATAAAAGATTTTATAAACTATATTAAAATCAAAAAAAATATATTATTTGATACCTTATCGGGATTCACCTATACGGCTTCTATTCTGGTGGAGATTAAATCAAGGTCACTTATTCCCTCGAAAAGCAAGGGTACCGGTGAAGAAGAAAATTTGCCGAATATTGAATTTTTAAAGAGGAGGGAAGAAGAATATAGAATTTTTAAAAAAATATCCAATTATTTTAGTAGTCTGTATGAAAAGGAATCCTTATATTATATAAGAGAAACTCCTATGGAAAAGGAATTTTTAGAATTACTCCCTGACTTTACCAGGGATATAAATATAGAGGAGTTATCATCTATAGCTTCAAAGCTTATCAAGTATAAGGAAGAAAAATTAAATTTAGGTAATATTTATAATCACAGGATAGGCATAAATATATTTGAAGAAATGAAAAGAATCAGGGAAATATTATATTCTAAAGATAGTATTAACTTTAAAGAACTTACATCTAAATATGATGAGATCATAGACAAGATAATTTGTTTCCTGTCAATATTGGAACTTTACAAAAAAGATGTAATTGATATTATTCAGTTTGAAAATTTTGGAAGTATTATAATAAAAGTAATTAGATGACAGGTAAGATGCGGAAGTGTAAATAAAATGAATAACAACGGCAAAAATAAAAGTACTAACTTATCTAGCGGGGAGTCGTGGCTAAAGGCGTGCGTAGAAGGCATACTATTTGTGTCTGAAGGAATAGTAAAGGCCAAAGATATATATTCTGTCCTGGAAATTACTGAAAGAAAGGTATATGAAATTATAGAGCTGCTGGAAAAGGAATACATAGATGAAAATAGGGGATTTATTCTTAAAAGGGTGTCCGGGGGATTCAGGCTTTATTCAAATCCTGCGTTAAGTGAGATACTAATAAAATTTATTAAATCAAATATACGTGCGCATCTTTCCCAGGCTGCACTTGAAACTCTGGCAATTATTTCATACAGGCAGCCTGTTACCAGGACTGAAGTTGCTGAGATAAGAGGGGTCAGGACAGATAGTGTAATACTGACACTGACGGATAAAGGATTGATAAAAGAAGCAGGTAAGCTTAAGGAACCGGGGAATCCAATATTATATAAGATAACTGACAGGTTTTTAGAACTTTTAGGTATCGAAAGCTTAAAAGATCTGCCGCCGCTTGAAGATATAAAAGAAAATGAAGAGAATAATTTGAATCCAGAATAGTTGAATGTCCGGGCATTAAGATTTTTATAAATCCGGTGATTATCTATGATCAATCAAAAATTACCAGTTACAATAATAATATTAGTTATAATTTCAAGTTTATGCCTCACTTCCTGCTGTTATCGGCTTTTAACTATTGATAGGAGCAGTAAAGATGGGGAAACTGTTGATGCAGAAGAATTTTCAGGAGTTCCAAATTCTTACCCTGTAAGTAAGCTAAAAGTCCCGGGGCAGGCCATAGATGTTGATATAAGCGGTAATTATGCCTATCTTACCAATGATCTGGGTGTCCTTTATGT
>JABMRD010000127.1 GCA_013202875.1 Actinomycetota bacterium
CATAGAAGAGAATTTAACTAAAATTAAAAAAAATATTAATTTTAACAAAAATAGAAAAAAACACTTACTGGCCGAAATAAGGAAAATATCCTGCCAGTACGAAGAAGCCCTGACAGTTTATCTTGATTACATTGAAAATAATCTGGAGATTGAGCAGGCAATAGAATCCGGGTTTTCTACAGATTCTGTTTCTTTTCACATTGCATGGGTAAAGAAAAAAGATAAGAAAAAAATCATTTCTACAGTTGAGAGTTTTAAATCTACGAGAGTGATAGAAATTCAGCCGGATGAAGATGAAGATATTCCTGTTATTCTGGAAAATAAACCAATATTCAGGCCATTTGAGATGGTGGTGGAACTTTATGGAGTTCCAAGATATTTTGAGATTGACCCTACTCCATTTGTTTCATTATTCTTTGTTATATTCTTTGGTTTTTGCATGGCTGATGCAGGTTATGGATTCATACTTGCGATTCTTGCCTTGATTTTCGCTTTTAGGATGAGGAACATTAAAAAATTTCTTATGCTGATCTTTATCGGTGCAATTTTTACCATATTTGCCGGAGCCATTTTTAACGGATGGTTTGGTGATTTACCCGCATATTTAGGTATTGATGGATTTTTCTCAAAATTAGCAATTCTGGGAGATCCAATCAATTCCAATGAGGGATCCATGAATTTTTTCAGATTAGCGCTGATTCTGGGAGTAATCCATATCGTTTTTGGTATGTTCATCAAAATTGGCGACTGCCTGAGACGCAGAGATTGGGGAGGTGCATTCCTGGATGGAATTCCCTGGATAATGATTATTTTATCGCTTATGGCAATTCTGCTTTCATCCCGGATGGCGGTAAGCATGCAGCTGGTTTCTGAACCGCTTTTACCTGCCAGTATATCAAAGATTCTCCTGTGGCCCATCCTGGCCGGTGCTATAGTTATTATTTTCTTTGGAGCCAGAAATGAAAAGAGCTGGGGACTCAGGATATTTATGGGTTTTTTAAACCTGACTATAGTTAATGGACTAACCTCATTTTTAGGTGATTTTCTTTCCTATATCAGAATCATGGCCCTGGGAATGGTAACTGCGGGTATCGGGGTAGCTATTAATAAAATAGCATTTCAGTTTCTCTCAATTCCGGTTGTCGGTATTATAATTTTAATTATAATTCTTATATTTGGACATATCTTCAATATAGGAATTGGTATTCTTGGTGGTTTCGTTCATACACTGAGGCTTCAATATGTCGAATTCTTCCCAAAGTTTTATGTAGGTGGCGGAAGACCGTTTGAAGCTTTAAAAGATGAACATAAATATATAACAATAGTTGATTAACAATAGGAGGAAAAATGTCAGATTTATCACTTGGTGTAATAATGGCAATATTTGGTGCGGGACTGGCAACCGTTATGGCTGGAATTGGGTCAATTGTAGGAATTGGCTATCCTGCAAGAGCAGCCGCGGGAGTTCTCTCCGAAGACCCACGTAGATTTGGCAGCTTATTTTTACTTGTTGTTCTGCCTGGGACACAGGGATTCTATGGGTTTGTTGCTGCCTTTCTGATTATTGGAAATATTGCCAGGGTGGAAACTATGGCGCAGGGCATGCAATTATTCTTTGCTGCGCTGCCTATTGCATTTGCAGGGCTGTTTTCAGGCATATATCAGGGGAAAGTATGTGCAGCCGGTGTTGGTCTTGTGGCTAAAAGAGCCAAGGAAGCTATGAAGGGAGTTATTTATGCAGCAATGATAGAAACCTATGCAGTGCTTGGACTTCTTATAACTTTCTTCCTTAATAATTCGATTCAATTTTAATAGGTGGAAAATATGGCGGAATTAGATAATGTTTCCAAAAAAGTTCTGGATGATGCGGGGAAAGAGAGAAATAAGATACTGGATGAAGCCAGAAAGAAAGCGTCTGTGGTAATGGAAAAGGCTGAAGGAGAAGCAAAAGAAGTACACCGGAATGGAAAGCTGAGAGCAGGGGAAAGGTATAAAGAAGTTTTAAATATTGAAGTATCCAGAGAAAAATCAGAATTAAATCAAAAAGCACTTCTGTATAAAATTGGTCTGGTTGATGAGATTATTGACAAAGTAAAAGAAAAACTTGCAAGCATGAGTAAGAGGGATTATGAAAAATTCCTTAAAAAAACTTTAAAGGTGTTAAATATTGATGAGGGTTATTATCAGATTGGAAGCGAGGAAACAAATATTGATGGTAAGATGATTGAATCTATCAGGGATTTAAAAAGAGCGGACGGGAAACCGGATTTTAAAAAAGGCATCAGGATAATTAAAGGAAAAGCAGAATATAATATAGCACCTGATAGTTTGATTGATTCAAATATTGATGATATCAGGATGGATGCGGCATTATATCTATTTGGCAAGGAGAAGCAATAATTGATACGGATAGATTATGATATTAGCGATGACAGCTACTATCTTTTTACATGTGCAGAACTCAAGACAAGGGAAGTTGAATTTCTGGAGGAAAATAGAATTGAGATGATGCTCAGATCCGGGGGACCGGATGAATTTATTAGAGCACTGCGAGATACGGTTTATTCCAGATATATAGATGATATAGAGAGATCCGGAAGCTTTGAAAAGGCTATACTCAGTGAATATAAAGTTACTGTAAATTTTTTAGGCGATAGTTTAAAACCCGGACATCAGGCAGCAGGCGATCTTCTTTTTCTTGAAGAAAACCTGCATAACTTAAAGGTAGTTATTAAGTCAATTATTATGGATATGGATTTAGAAAGACTTTTTATTCCCATACTGCATTCTTATGACGGGCTAAAGAACGCTGCAATGACTGGAAATTATAAAGAAGTTGAACCGTCAGTTTCCGGGTTGCTCCAGTTTGCGGTGGAACTTATGGGCAGGGAGAAAAATTACAGGCTCATGGAACTTGAACTTGAGAAATTTTATTTAGGAAGAGTGCTAAATTCTACTGGAACCCTGAATAGCAGGCTGCTGTCGGATTATTTAAGACATATTATAGATATACTGAATATAAAAAACATTTATAGGAATAAGCATCTGGCAGAGGATTTAAGTTTTGATCATTTTTTACATGAAAATGGATTTCTGCCAAAAGAATTTATGTCCAAATTTGAGGGCGAGAGCCTGGACTTTTTTGTAAAGGAAATGGAACGGACAGATTATGCAGATATGATAATCAAGGGAACTTATGCCCTGCATTCTGAAGGTACTTTTTCTTCTTTTGAGAAAAGCGGAGACTTGTTCTATCTTGATTTTTTTGATCCTGTAAAATATACAGTTTCAAACCTGGAGAAAATTTTTCAGTTTTTTTTAAGAAAAAAAATAGAACTAAAATACCTGAGCATTATATTTACCGGTGTTCTTTGCGGTATTGAAAATAGTAAAATTAAAAATAAGGTAAAGGTTTAAATGGGTACCAGGATCGCTGCATTTGGAGAAAGTGATATTATGCTGATATTTAAAGCAGCGGGGATTGATGTTTTTCCTGTGACTGCTGACATTGAAGAAATCTCAGAAGCAGAAAAAAAGCTGAGGCAGCTGATAGGGGAAGGTTATGGAATTATTTTTATGACAGAAACTATCGCGGTTAAATTGGACCAGATAATTAAAGAATATTCAAATAAACTACTACCATCAATAGTGGTGATCCCCGGGCTGGGAGAAAGAAATAATTATGCAATTAGGAATTTAAGAAGGGCGATAATAAAAGCTGTGGGGGCGGATGTAATGGCAGAAGAAAAATTAGGAGCAAATAAATGAGTAATCCAGGAAAAATTGTTAAGGTAGCAGGCCCGCTGGTTGTAGCTGAAAATATGTCCGGTTCGAAAATGTTGGATGTTGTTTATGTTTCCGACAAGAGGTTAATGGGCGAGATAATAGAACTAAAAAGAGATCTTGCTTCTATACAGGTTTATGAAGAAACCAGAGGCATAGGTGTTGGTGAACCAGTATACTCATCAGGCGAGCCTTTGACTGTGGAGCTTGGACCGGGCATTATCCAATCCATTTATGATGGAATTCAAAGACCTCTTAATGAAATATATGAAAATACCGGGAATTTTATTGCCAGGGGTGTTTCCGCGGCGGCATTGAACAGGAAGCGGAAGTGGAGATTTGAGCCAATTGCAAAAAAGGGTGATATGGTAAGCGGTGGCGATTTTCTGGGCTTTGTTAATGAGACAGAAATAATAAAGCATTATATTATGGTTCCACCCGGAATAAGCGGAGAGATTAAATCAATCCAGTCAGGTGAGTTTAAAGTTGAAGACACCATAGCAGTAATAAAAAATAAAGATGGCGACAGACAGATGACAATGATACAGAAATGGCCGGTAAGAAAGCCCAGGCCGTACCTTGACAAAATTAGTCCCAATATGCCCTTATTTACCGGTCAGAGAGTTATAGATATGTTTTTCCCTATTGCAAAAGGGGGCACTGCGTGTATCCCCGGACCATTTGGCTCGGGCAAAACTGTCATCCAGCATCAACTGGCAAAGTGGATCAATGCTGAAATTATTGTTTATATAGGATGTGGAGAAAGAGGCAATGAAATGACAGATGTTCTTCTGGAATTTCCTAAACTGGTTGATCCTAAGTCCGGAGTTCCTTTGATGAAGAGGACCGTACTTATTGCCAATACTTCAAATATGCCTGTTGCAGCCAGGGATGCATCTGTTTATACCGGAATAACTATAGCTGAATATTTTAGAGATATGGGATATTCAGTAGCGCTGATGGCTGATTCAACTTCAAGATGGGCAGAAGCTATGAGAGAAATTTCCGGTAGACTGGAAGAGATGCCAGGGGAGGAAGGATACCCGGCATATCTGGGATCGAGAATTGCTTCATTTTATGAGAGAGCAGGTATGATAAAATGCCTATCAAGCAGCGAACAGAGATTTGGCGCACTTTCAGTTATAGGTGCAATATCTCCTCCGGGAGGTGACCTTTCTGACCCGGTGGTACAGGCTACATTAAGGGTAGTAAAAGTTTTCTGGTCACTTGAAGCCCGGCTTGCTTACAGCAGGCACTTTCCGGCAATATCGTGGTTGAATTCTTACTCCCTTTATATTGATAATATAAGGGACTATGTTACCAAAAATGTCCGGGAAGATTATTTCGATCTGCGGGCAGAGGCAATGAGAATCCTTGAAAAAGAAGCAGAGCTGGAAGAGATCGTTCGCTTAGTAGGAGTTGATGCTTTGTCCGGACCTGACAGGTTGATCCTGCTCACGGCCAGAATGCTAAGGGAGGACTTTCTGCATCAAATTGCTTATCATGAAGTAGATACTTATTCGTCAAGGGAAAAACAATATAAGATGATGGATACAATTATATATTTTTACAATCAGGCAACCGGTTATTTGAAAATAAATGCTGATATTAAGGCTATAGAGAATATGAGAGTAAGAGATGAGATAGCCAGGATGAAATATATAAAGAAAGATGATATCGGCAAGATTGATAAAATCAAAGAAGATATAGATAAAGAATTTTCTTCGATAATAGAGGAGTAAAGATGCTAAAAGAATATAGAAGTATTACCAATATCTCCGGACCCCTGCTTCATGTAGAAGGCGTGGAAGGGGTTAAGTATGAGGAACTGGTTGATATAAAGCTTGCCGACGGAAGTATAAGAAGCGGCATAGTGCTTGAGGTCAATAGAGATAATGCGCTGGTGCAGGTATTTGAGGGTACATCTGGAATAGATTCTAAGAATACAAGGGTGAGGTTTTTAGGACGGGGTACACATATGTATTTATCTTCTGATATACTGGGTAAGGTTTTTACCGGGCTTGGAAAACCAAAGACTGAAAAGGATAAGATTATTCCAGAAAAAAGCCTGGATATAAATGGAGCCCCTATCAATCCATATGCCAGAGATTATCCTGATGAGTTTATACAAACCGGAATATCCTCTATAGATGGCCTGAATACTCTGGTAAGGGGACAGAAAATACCTATATTTTCCGGGGCAGGCCTTCCCCACAACCGGATAGCTGCTCAAATTGCAAGACAAGCTGCAGTTCTGGGAGAAAAGGAGAAATTTGCTGTGGTTTTTGTGGCAATAGGAATTACATTTGAAGAAGCTGAATATTTTATTAATGATTTTAAGAAAACCGGTGCTATAAGCAGGTCAGTTCTTATACTAAATCTTGCCGATGACCCGGCAATTGAGAGAATTGCAACCCCAAGGGTGGGGCTTACCTGTGCCGAATATCTTGCTTTTGAAAAGGACATGCATGTGCTGGTAATCTTAACCGATATGACCAATTACTGCGAAGCATTAAAAGAGGTTTCTGCTGCCAGAAAGGAAATTCCCGGAAGAAGAGGTTATCCTGGCTATCTTTATACTGACCTGGCTACTATTTATGAAAGAGCCGGCAGGATCAGGGGAAAGAAAGGTTCAATAACACAGATTCCAATACTTACCATGCCTGAAGATGATAAAACCCATCCCATCCCGGACCTTACAGGATATATAACCGAAGGCCAGATTATACTCTCAAGATCACTTCATAAAAAAAAATTATCTCCCCCTATTGATGTGCTGCCATCTCTTTCCAGACTCAAGGATAAAGGAATTGGCCAGGGGAAAACAAGAGAGGATCACGCGGATATATTTAATCAGTTATATGCAGCATATACCAGAGGGAAAGAAGTGGAAGAGCTTACAGTGATACTTGGGGAAGCAGCTCTAACTGATATGGACAAACTGTATCTTAAGTTTGCTGAAAAATTTGAGAATGAATATGTTTCTCAGGGTGAGTATGAGAATAGAAGCATAGACCGGACACTTGATCTGGGATGGAAACTACTTTCGATATTCCCAAGGGAAGAATTAAAGAGAATAAGGACTGAATATCTGGACAAATATCTGGCAAAATTTAAAATAGAAAAAGAAGAAGATGAGAGCGACTAAATGCTTTTAAACGTAAATGCAACAAGAATGGAACTTCTCCGGTTAAAGAAGAGATTAAATCTGGCCTGGAGAGGGCACAAACTCCTTAAGGATAAAAGAGATGAACTTATGAGACAATTACTTGAAGTAATTGATAGGGTTAAGGAGCTTCGTTTTTC
>JABMRD010000128.1 GCA_013202875.1 Actinomycetota bacterium
GATGTCCGGTGGGTAAAATAAAGCCTAGCGTAGGGGACGCTGTTGCTAAATTAATTAAGGAGAAAAAAAAGAAAATACCTGATGATTGGTTTGATATTAATACTTCCAAAGGCCTGGTAAATATTCCTTTATCCCAAATTATTGAAGATAAAAACCAACCAAGAAAAACTTTTAATAGCGAAACAATAAAGGAGCTGGCAAACTCTATAAAGGAGCAGGGAGTTATAAATCCTATTACTGTTCGGCCAAAGGGAAGCAAATACGTAATAATAGCGGGCGAGAGGAGATTTTTAGCAGCACAGGAGGCGGGATTAAAATCAATTCCTACACTGATAAGAAAAGCATCTAAAAATGATATATTGCTACTTTCTCTAATAGAAAATATACAACGCGAGGACCTAAATGATATTGATAGAGCTTCAGCTTTAAGAAAGTTAAAAGAGAGTACAGGTTTTACGTGGGAGTTAATAGGCAGAAAACTTGGACTTTCTAAACGAAGGGTTTTAGCCCTAGTTGGGCTCCTGGATCTTCCTGAAAAAATAAAAGAGGATATCCGGAACAAAATACTAACTGAGAAGCACGGAAAGGCTTTGAGAAAACTAAACAACAAAGATGAAATTCTTAAGGTTTCTAAAATTGTAAAAGAAGAAAAACTGTCCGGAGCTGACACACTGAAGCTCGTAAAAGAAGTTAAAAAAAGCAGGTTTGGGAATATTGCAGAATTTGACCTTACTGAATTTAATAAAAGGAAGAATCTTACCAGTAAAGTTATAGACAATGGAAGCCTGTTTTTAGCCGACTTAGAAAAGATTGAAAATTTAGACGGCAGCGAAATTTTAAAAGAAGAAAGAGATCGGCTAGCAAGAACACTTAATAGCATTGTATTAAAAATTAAAAATATAATTGAAGGATTAAACTTATAGAAAGGATATGTAAATATGGATAACCCATATATAGTACAGATTATAGATATTTTAAATAGCGTTAAAGTCTGGTTATTTACTTTAATTGGTGTTGTTACCATGATTGTTGTAGTAATACAGGCATTTAAATACCAGGCAGGAGACGCAGGTGAAAAACAGGACGCTATACGCCATATAAGAAATTCTATTGTTATGGGTGCAGGTATTTTTATTCTTTCATGGTTTGCGACTTATGTAATCAATAAGATGGCAGGTGTTTAAATTACTTATTTCCGGAAGGATCATAGTATACCCAAATGATTGACTGGATTGGCGAGATAATATCTAACTCATTCAGGCAGGCATTAGAAACTGTGTTTGATGGATTTTTTGATTTTATATTTAAATGTATTAATTGGGCTATAATCCAACCCACTGAACCCGATAAATATATTACTAATTTTTACGAGTACCTAAAAGGAGTACAATTTTTTGCCGGGGGGCTTCTTGTTATTTTTGTAGTACTGGCAGTATTCAGGCAAATTTCAGGAGTGATGTATAGTAGCGAAAAATCTATGGGTACTTATTTTATTCATGTTACTTTTGCCGGAGCCCTGATATACATACTTCCTAAAACTGTTACCATTTTTTTTCTTCGCATAAATAATGCACTGATTGGTTTTATAGGTAGTGTAGGAATAGATTCTTCAAGGATGCAGGATTCTTTTATGTCAGTCCGGATTCTCACAGGTCAGGAAGGGACAGTATTAATAGTTATTTTTTTAATTTTTATCATAGCACTATTTGCCCTGACCATTGCCGGGGCCATACGATATATAGAGACACTAATTGCTATACTTATAGCACCTTTGGTTGCTATATCGGTAATAAACAACAGTGATGGAATGCAGGTATGGTTTAGAGAAGTAATAGCAATAGTTTTTACCCAGACCATACATTTTCTTATTCTCCAGATGCTGCTTTCAATAATGGCCGGAGTAGAAAGTATAATAATAATGATTCTTCTGTCTATAGGCTGTATAGCGGTTGGATTAAAAGGTCCCCATATACTGCGACAGTATTTGTATAGGACCGGCACTTCATCTGCGGTAGTTTCGACAGCCGGTTCTGCCGGAAGATTAGGTATGATGAGTATGATGTTTAAGCGTTAATTTTTAACATGATTGATTTAAGCGATAAAAAAAGAAAACTTCCAAGGCACATAGACGGCCGGATAATGGTTGGGATGCTGCCTATTAAGAATTTCTTCTTAATGCTTCCACTTGCCATAGTAATTATTGTTTTTGTTATATTATATTTTACGCCTGTTATATTTTTTATAGGAGTTCTTCTTTTAGGAATTATTATAGGGATGTTTAGCGAGTTTCACCAAAAAGAGACTGGCCTATCAATAATAAAAGATATTATTAGATATGCTATAGGCGGAGACAATTATTTTGAAAGGAAGAGTTTAAATGTTAGCTTTAATAAAAGATTTACTGAGAATAAAATCAAAGAGCAAGAAGACAATTAAAGGTGATTTTACCTTACCTATAGAAAACATTAGCGATCTAATTGAATGTAAAGACGGTATCTATAAGATAGTTTTAAAAGTCAGCCCCGTAAACGGCGAGCTTTTATCGTATGACAGCCTGGAGATGATAAGCGATTCCATACAGGGGGCATTCGCCTCTTTTGACGGAAGAATAGGAATATATATACAGTCAGAAATTGTTGATATTGACACAAATATCGCAAATATTGATAAATTAATGAGTGAACTTAACTCTGAAATTAAACTGGTACTTCTTGAACAGCAAAAAAAACATATCCTGTCTATGTCAGGCAGGAGCAGGAATGTCCTTAATTTTTATACAGTTTTTGAAGTAAAAGAAGATAATTTTAACTCTGCCCGGGAACTACTAAATGACGCTTACCAGTCTTTTAAAACTGAACTTGAATCCCAGGGCATGTATGTTGATCAGCTTTTTGAAAAAGATATAAAAGCA
>JABMRD010000129.1 GCA_013202875.1 Actinomycetota bacterium
ACGGAAAACGAAGCTAAAGAAATTGCTGAAGAAATCAGCGACTCGCTCGATTGCGCTCATAGTGGCTCTTGGTATGCCGACTTTAAAAATAATACTCATCATTACATCATTTTCCGAAATAAGATTTTTTATATAGACAGAAAGAGTAAAGAACAGTATGACGAAGCGAAACGCTATGGCATTTCGCTTGGCATACCAGAATATCAAGTCGATTTCCACCCCGATATTGCGGAGTGGGAAAGATAGTAATTTATGAAGTTAAGCAAAGTAAAAACCTTTTTTATTATCCCTACTTCTCCCTTTCATTTTGACGGTACTTTTCATAAGCCTTCGCATTTTCCAGATAAATTAGATGATTGGAAAACCGGAAAATACTGGCAAGCTATTCGTGTCGGTAAAAAACTGTTTGGGCTGAAAATTGAGAATAAGGGAGAGGTGCGAAAGCCGAAAATAAAAGTTTCGGTTTTTTACAACAACGCAATGCCAGACTAAGCTAGCACCCTCCTGGGCACAGCCTAAAAGAAGAGATACAATATAGAAAATTAAATGATGGTAGAATTTTTAAGGTTTATAAGAGATATTTTAAGGTTGAAGATATAAAAAAAATGTCTAGTAGATATAAATTTGTAATTAAAGATATGTATTTTGGAGAAGTTTTTTTAGCTTTTATTGCAGGGTTTTCTAAAGGATAAAAATTTTGGGGGAGGAAATCTCCGCCAACCAGCCCTGGTTCAGCTGGTTAAAGAGGCCTGGCACGCTCAGGCACGTCGGTAATGCCCAACGTTAGACGAAAAACGCAGTAAAAGATTAATAATTAATAGTAATCAATGAACATAGGAAAATACAAGATTAAACTAATAATATTTGATATGGATGGATTGATGTTCGATACTGAAAGATTGGCATCCAGACACTGGAAAGAAGCAGGCATAAAATTTAACTACAAAATTGATGATGAAGTTTTTAAAGAAACAATTGGCTTAAATATAATAAAAACAGAAGAAATTTATAGAAAACATTATGGAGCTGGCTTTCCATTTGAAAAGATAAAAAATGAAGAAATAAATATGGTAGAAAACTATACTTTATCAAAAGGAGTACCTTTAAAAGAAGGTCTTTATGAGCTATTAGAATATATCAAAGAAAAACAACTAAAAATAGCTTTAGCTACATCAACAAATAGAAATAAAACAGAGCTACTGCTGAATTTATCAAATACGAAAAAATATTTTGATATCATTACATGCGGTGATGAAATAATAAATGGAAAACCTGATCCAGAAATATTTCTAAAAACATCTCAAAAAATAAATTGTCAATCAATAAATTGCATAGTTTTAGAAGATTCAGAAAATGGAATAATTGCAGCTTATAAAGCAGGAATGTTACCAATTATGATTCCGGATATAAACGAACCTAGAGAAGAAATAGAAGCAATGTTATTTAAGAAATTTAATAACTTAAAAGAGGTTAAAGATTATTTTGAAGATAATTTAAAAGTAAGACTATGAAGGAGAGGATTGCATGACTCAATATCAAGAAACAACAAAAGAAAATTGGATAAGGACAATTATTTATGTTGCAGTATCCGTTACCGTTATCATAATTGGCGCAATTTTCTTATTGCCTGCCTACTGGTATATTTGGTTGATTCTTGTCGTCGGAAGTCTATTTTTGCTCGTGATATGGCACGCAAAGAATTTTGCTTATCGTTGCCTTAAATGTGGGCATGAATTTGAGATATCCACTTTTACGGATTTCATAAGTCCACACGGACAAAGTAAAAGTGGCGGTTGGAAATACTTAAAATGCCCAAAATGTCACGAAAGATCAAGGGCAACTGTTATAAAGAAGATTAAGAAATGATGGCATCCCTTCGCTTACTACGCTCACTTTGTTCGCTGCGTATAACAGCAGATAAAAGGGAAATCAAAGATTTCCCTAAATGTCTTCGGCAACTTCTTTTATACGCAAACTGTTAGGAGAAATTCGGGGTCTCGCCTCTACCAAAAGAAAATTTAAATATTTAACACAAAAGTCAATAAACTGAGGGAGATTAAAATGAAAAAACCATTAGTATTGGCACTTGTATTAGTAATGAGCGTATCATTGGTAGCAGTTTTTAGCTCAGGCGGCTGTGGAAGAGTAGAAGAACCTGTTGTAGAAAAACCGGCTCAAGAAACCATTGGGGAGGATTCTATTAAAAATTCTAAAGAGGAGCCGCCTGAACAACAACATGAGTTGATTCCAGGCAGTGGTGAAGTCACTGTAAAATCAACAGATTCCTCTTATAAATCCACTACTGAGAAGCCGGTGGGATGGCTTGGGAACCATCAGGAAGCTGATATATTGCTTTCTGGAGTTGACTTCAATAATGCGGGGGGACCTCTCCTGTTCAATCATCAGGGAGGGATTGCAAGCGATGGAGAGCATCTCATACTTGCGGACAGAAATAACAACCGCGTCCTTATATGGAACTCCCTGCCAGATGGGAATACGGAACCTGACATAGTTCTGGGCCAGAAAGATTTCACATCAAACAATCCAGGTGAGGACCTTGACCAGCTCAACTGGCCCGTCTCTGTTGCAACAGACGGTACGCACATCCTTGTGGCGGACACGTACAATTATAGAGTACTTATCTGGAATAACTTCCCAAATCAAAATGGCCAACCTGCCGATCTATATATTCAGGGTCCAAAGGACAGATTTGAAGACGGAGCTGTGGGATGGCCATGGGCTGTCTGGACAAACGGTGAGAAAGTTATAGTTACAAGCACTGCTGGGTCTCAGGTACTGATATGGAACAGTTTTCCCACCAGAAACAATCAGGAACCTGATATTGTCATAAGGCTTGAAGAGTTCGGCACGCCAAGGACAATAGGCAGTGACGGAACGAACCTTGTAATAGGCGACCACAACGCATTTGGTTCGAGCCAGGGCAACTTTTTCTGGAAAACTTTCCCAAACCGGGACAACCAGAAATATGATTTTTTCATGGAAAATGCTCCCGGAGGAGATATGCAGATGGGAGATATGCAGAGGGGTGAAATAATGTGGGGTCCAACTTTTACGCCGGATGGGAAATTTATGGTGGTTAGCGACAGGGTCCACATATGGAATGCCTTCCCGGAGGACGAAAATGATGCCCCGGATCTTTCTGTCGGTGAAACCCATGGTGTGGATGGTTATGACTTTGGAGGATCGCAAAGCGGGGATGGCTCATCAATAGCATCTGCAGATGGAAAACTGTTCATATCCCTTTGCAACGGAAATAAGATTGTTGGTTTCAATAATATGCCCACAAGTGCCGATCAGGAGCCTGAATTTGTTATAGGCGCTCCGGACATATACACAAATACTCTTGAAACAGAGTTCATAATGAGTAATCCCGTACCTGCAACTGACGGCAATAGCTTATTCGTATCATCGGATTTTGATAGGAAACTTTATGTTTGGAAATCCTTGCCGGATGAAAGTGGGGCAAAGCCTGATTATGTATACAGTCTTCCAGAAGCTCCATGGGATAATGCACTTCATAATAACATTTTGGCACTTGCAGGGAAGCAGACAGTATATGTATGGAACACGCTGCCGGTAAATGGTGAGGAGCCTGATAGAACATTCAGCAGGAACATAGGTAGTGTATCTTTTGGAGAACTCGCCGGAGTTGCAATGGATGATAAGTATTTCTATCTTTCAGATGGTCAGGAAAACAAGATTTATGTCTGGGAAGGAATCCCGGATGAGAATTCTGAACCTATTTTCACAATACAAAGTGAAAAAGCGGGCAGGCTTTCAAGTAATGGTGAATACCTTGCCACTGCAGCAACATTAAGAGACTCGGGGGGTCCAGTAGGTTCAATAGTTATATACAAAATTTCTGATCTGGCCGGGGGTCAGCCGACAGCTATTCTGAACGGTATGTTTAATCTGCCGCAGGGTGTGCTGGTTTATGATGACTATCTCTTTGTAGGAGACACAGGATTAAACGCTGTACATATATGGACTGACATAAAGGATGCTCTTGACGGAAAAGCCGCTGACATCTTTTTGGGAGAAAAGGGACCAACACCAAAAATAGGAAGCGGCGATCTTTTCTGGCCGGCCACGCTTGCTTTTGATGGCAGCTATCTCTGGGTAGGTGAATTCAAGTTCTCCGAGAGATTGCTTAGATTTTCCGTGCAATAAAATAACTAAATTTGATAAAATATTTACCAAGAGCATAGAGGGGCGGACTTCTCTTAATCGCATTTATGTAACATACCAAGGGTTTTATTATGATTATAAAATTAAATAAGAGTTATTTTACTAAATATAGAAATCAAATTATTTTGTTGCTTTTAAATATCCAATTTATTTCAGATGAATTTGCCCGTAGCATTTGCGAAGAAATCCAGAGCGATTTCGATTCTTATTCTAACTATTCATTTCTATATATTGAAAATGATATTCTTCTAGGCATGGTTTTAGCTAAACCTATAGGAGGTTATGTTTTTAATAAAAATACCTGCGAGATAAAGTATTTATCAGTAAATTCTGATTTTAAAGGTAAAGGCATTGCTTCTTCTTTAATCGAACATCTAAAAATGAAATGCAGCAAATCTTTTGATTATCTTTATCTTACAACATATGAAAACAATTCGAGAGCAATTGCATTTTACAAAAAGATGGGGTTTTCACGCTACATCTTAAATAATAAGCCCCAAAATGTTTTGTTTGATGCGGGTACTTCAATTGAACATACAGATATTTGTTTTATTTGTAATCTTTTGAGCGAGTCACATAACAGCCGATGAATGCTCACCCGTCAAATAAAGCGGCTCGTTCGCGCTTACTTTTTAAGTGCCTTCGGTTTTTTATTTTAAGGAAAGCACTTAGAAAGCCGGCGCCAAATTACCGAAGTCCGCTCTGGACTTCGGCAGCTTCATTTATCGACACCGTTGTCTGCAATACTTGCGGATATTATGCCATTTTGGTAGGATAAACGAAATATTGCGCAGGACTGTCTTTACGTGGGCGATGGAGGCAGCCATGAACTGACCGGCGCCTCTCAAGTTGGCATGCACACGGTTTTCTAATTCGTGTACCCTACGAAGATACCGGTGATGCTTGCACCCCGTAGACGCGGAGGAATGGAAGGAGCCTGCAATCTCGACATTGAAAGATGTCCTGACAATGGTAGAATGATTGGAGCTCATCACGAGTAACCACACTTAAAATGGAAGTGAAAATGTATGGAAAGAAAAACCATTAAAATGACGGAAAAAGAAAAAATGATTTCTGGGAAACTGTACAATGCTATGGATCCAGAATTAGTTGAAGACCGACAAAAGGCAAAAAAATTATGTAATAAAATAAACAATACTGATGAATATAAGGAAAAAATAGCTCTTATCCAAAAATTGTTTAATACAAGTAACCTCTGTTGAACTAAACCGCTTACGCGGTAGTTTTTAGTGAGTTCTACCTATAGTCGAAATATTTACCCATTTCTATTTGCTTTTCCAAACAACTATCTGCTACAAGACTTCCTTCTCTGTGCTACCAAT
>JABMRD010000130.1 GCA_013202875.1 Actinomycetota bacterium
ATGCTTTAAAGGCTCCTCCATAAATACCAATATCCTCACCAATTAAAAATACCTTCCTGTCTCTATCCATCTCTTCTATGATTGCTTCTCTTACAGCTTCCCTGTACTGGATTTCTCTCATTAATTTTCCTTTCCATAAAAACTTAAAATACTATCAGGGTATTAAATTTGCTCAATCTCTTTCAGGAATTTTTCAAGTTCGGGCTCCGGGCTTTTTTCAGCAAAAGCAACAGCATCTTTTATTTTTTTATCTACTTCACTCTCAATTTTTTTTATCTCCTCTTCAGTGATTATTTTTTCCTCGAACATCCTGCCCTTAAAATTGGCTACCGGATCTCTTTCACTGATGTAATATTCAACTTCTTCTCTTCCCCTGTATTCCGCGGGGTCGTTTGGATGATGGCCATAAAACCGGTAGGTCTTTGCTTCAATAAGTGAGGGACCTCTGCCATCTCTCGCATGTCCTGCCGCCCTCTTAACTGTGTTGTAAATCTTAACAGGATCACTGCCATCTATAATATGCCCTGGAATACCATAAGCGCAGCTCCTCTTTCCCACATCCCTGCATGCTACGGAATCTGCCGAGCGCATAGAAATCGCGTACATATTGTTTTCACAGATATAAATTACCGGTAATTTAAATATAGCTGACATATTCAAGGATTCATGGAATACTCCATTATTTGCAGCTCCATCACCAAAAAAACATACCACAACATTTCCTTTTCCATCCATTTTGCAGCTCAGTCCGGCTCCAACCGATATCGGAATACCACCGCCTACGATTCCGTTTTCTCCCAGTATTCCAAGTTCCATGTCAGTAATATGCATTGAGCCACTTCTGCCCTTGCAGTAACCAGTAGATTTTCCAAAAAGCTCCGCCATCATTTTTCCCATATCGGCACCCCTGGCTATGCAATGACCATGACCTCTGTGATTGGAAATTATATAGTCCTTTATTTCAATTGCCTGACAGGCTCCTACTGGAATAGCTTCCTGGCCAATACACGGATGGAGATACCCCCAGATTTTTCCGGTCTTATAAAGCTGTATAGCCTTTTCCTCAAACCTTCTGATCTCTATTAATTTTTTAAGCATTTTAATCATGACTTCATTAGATAATCTAGCCATATAACTCCTCTCAGCTATAAAAATTCTCTATAGTAACTTAAGGTAATTATCCCATTAAAAAATTAAAGAAAGGAAATACCTCTGGATAATGATAATATAAATATAGAAAAAATTAAATTTAAGGTATTTCTTTTTTATAGTATCGTCCCTGTATTATACTTTATTTGCGCTGACTACATGTGACGTTAAGCTATAATTACATGATAACTTAGCCGAAAGCCCCTTATTCCAATGATGGGGATGAAGGCTTTAATTAAAATTAGTATTGGCAAAATGCTTATTTTAAAATATAATTATAAAAACGTCTTGAAACGGGCGTTATACTATCGTTAATGGATTCAATGGAATCTTTGATAGTGAAAATCTTAGGGAAACCAAATAGTCGTTATAAGTTTTGGCTTATAGCGGAAATTGGTCAGTACCTAAGAACCAGCCGACTTTGGTCGTGCAGAGTTTCAGATGCTTAAAATCCTGTTAAAGCCGCTAGCTGGCCCTGTATAATATAAAAGAAATATGATAATATCTTTTACTTGCAATATTTATTAATATTATGCTTTTATTAAATAATAAAAATTTCAAATAACATATTATTTTAGTCCCAAATAAGACTATTATTAAAAATATCAACGTAAAAAATAATTATAAACCGTGTCCATATTAAGAAAAAAACATAAAGCAAGGAAACCTTTCAGGGTAGTAATAACCATAGTAGCCATCTTTTTGGCTATACAGTTATTATTCACATTTGTATTTTCAGGTATTCTTATATTTGCCTTCCAGGCTGTTGCCTCCCTTTTCGAAGATCTTCCACAACTGGAAGATTTTTCACCGACAGAAACTGCCCTTGCATCAAGAATATACGCTGCCGACGGAACCGTTATAGCGACTTTTCACGGTGTGGAAAACCGTGAGCTTGTATCGTATGAACAAATACCCAGAAACCTGATAGATGCTGTTATTTCAATTGAAGATGAAAGGTTCTATCAGCATAAAGGATTTGATATTGAAGGTATAATCCGTTCATTTATTATAAACCTTATGTCCGGAGAAATAGAACAGGGTGCAACTACCATTACTCAGGGATATATAAAAAATGTATATATGCCTGAGGAAAAATACGATATATCCTATGAGAGAAAGATAAAAGAAGCTGCCCTTGCCTATCAACTCGAACAACTCTATTCAAAAAAAGAAATACTCGAGATGTATCTTAACACGGTTTATTTTGGTGAAGGTGCATACGGTGTCCAGGTAGCGGCAAAAGTATATTTCAATAAAGATGTTGAATATCTTAATCTTTCCGAATGCGCCGTTCTTGCCGGACTTCTTAAATCCTATTTATTTTCGCCATATATAGATAAAAAAGCCGCCCTGGAGAGAAGAAATCTGGTACTGGCTAAAATGCTTGAACTAGGGTATATAGGTCAGGAAGAATATGATAATACCATAAAGGCACCTATAATAACCCAGAGGCCGATTGAAGAAACCGAACATGGCCGTTTCCCTTATTTTGTGGATTATGTAAAACAGGAGTTAATAGAAAATTTTGGAATTGAAAGAGCATTAAAGGGAGGACTTGAAATATATACTACACTGGATCCAAAAATGCAAGTTGCAGCCGAAAATGCAATCAAAGAGATCCTTCCAGATCCGGAAGATCCCTCCGCGTCCCTTGTAGCTATGGATCCCCGAAATGGATATATATTAGCTATGGTTGGTGGAAAAGAAGAAGATTATGTAGGAATGGGATATAACCTTGCCACAATGGGTAAAAGACAGCCCGGTTCGACCTTTAAAGTCTTTGCTCTCCTTACTGCTCTTGAGCTGGGAGTTAGCCCGTATATGACTTTTAATCCCAATGGACATGTAATATTTGATATCGAAGGCAGTGAACCGTGGGAAGTTGAAAACTATAATGATGGCAGTTATGATATAAATGAAATGCCGATCTTCGAAGCAACGGTAAGATCCGTAAATGTTGTATATTCCCAGCTTATAATGTGGATGGGAGCTTACGGAGTAGCCAGAATGGCCCAGCTTGCAAATGACATGGGAATAGAAACTCCTATGGAACCATACCCTGCAATGGGTCTCGGCGGACTTACTATTGGGGTATCCGCTCTTGAAGTCTGCACCGCATTTTCGACAATTGCAGATTATGGTGTAAGACATGATCCGGTAGCAATACTTAAGGTATTAGATAAAGATGGAAAAATTATCAAAGAATACGAAGAAGAAAGCATGCAAGTATTGACCCCTATCAATGCTTATAGAGCCATAGAAATCATGCAGCAGGTCATGATAAGAGGAACCGGTACCCGGGCCAGGCTCGAAGATAGGCCCTGTGCAGGAAAAACCGGTACCACTGATGAAAGAGAAAACGCTTGGTTTACGGGATTTACTACGAATCTTGCAGCCTGTGTATGGATGGGATATCCGGAAGCCAGTATAAAAATGGAAAATATCCATGATTTGAGGGTTCAGGGAGGCGCACATCCGGCAATAATCTGGAACTTATTTATGACCGAGGCTACTAAAGATCTCCCCATAGAAAATTTCGTAAGACCCCAGGATGACATGATTAATGTCCAGGTAGTAATCAATCCCGAAACAGGAGAGATGATGATTCCCAATAGATACACGCCGATTGAACAGATCATTGTAAAAGAATTTCGCTATGGCCAGGAGCCAACAAAAGAGATGCCTATTCCTGAAGATGCCATTCCTATTATGCCTGATGTATCACTGATGCCCTGGGATGAGGCAAATCATATATTGTTGGTTGAATACGGATACACCTATATAGAATATATATATGAGACATACTCGGAGGTGCCCTCCGGATACACACACCGTCAGGATCCTATGTGGGGTCAGCCTGTCGAGACTATAAAGAAAATTACAGTATGGGTAAATCCTTAACTGACTGATTATGAATGAAAAAAATAAAGATGTAAGAGTTAGATTTGCTCCCAGCCCAACCGGGTATTTGCACGTAGGAAGCGCCAGAACCGCTTTTTTTAACTGGCTCTATGCCGCTAAAACCGGCGGCAAGTTCATTTTAAGAATAGAAGATACCGACATAGCCAGGCATCAGGAAGAAACAATAAATCTGATATCGGAATCACTGAAATGGCTGGGGCTCAACTGGGATGAAGGGCCGGAAGCCAGCGGTAAATACGGTCCATACAGACAATCCCTGAGAACTGATATTTATAGAGAATATACCCTAAGACTAATTCAGGAGAAAAAAGCTTATTATTGTTTCTGCAGCCCTGAAGAGTTGAAGGAAAAAAGGGAAAATAAAATAAAAGAAGGTAAAATCTACAAATATAATAGAAAATGCCTGAAACTCACTCCTGAGGACATTCAAGATAATATAGAAAGCGGTAAACCTTACGCAATAAGATTTCTGGTGCCCGAAAATAAGACTATTAATTTTAAAGACACTGTATATGGAGACATAACAGTTAATACCGCCAGTATCGAAGACTTTATAATAATAAGGTCCAATGGCCTTCCAACCTATAATTACTCTGTCGCAATAGATGACGCTTTAATGAAAATAACTCATGTTATAAGAGGCGAAGATCACCTGTCAAATACGCCAAAGCAAATTCTTATCTATAATGCCTTTAATTTTAATTTTCCTGATTTCACCCATCTACCAATGATACTGGGCCAGGATGGCCAGAAACTAAGCAAAAGGCACGGTTCTATTTCCATTGAAAAATATATAGAAGAAGGATTCGTAAAAGAAGCAATACTAAACTATCTTGCACTCCTTGGCTGGTCATATGATGAAAAAACTACAATTTTTTCAACCAGTGAATTGATTAAAAAATTTGAACTTAGTTCCATAAATAAAAAGCCGTCCAAATTTGATTACAACAAGCTTTTATGGATAAATGGATATTATATAAGAAATATGGATAATTCCCGTTTAAAACAGCTCCTTGAGAAACAAATAAGAAATTATCTGGCATCCAAAAACATCATTGATTTAGAAAACGGAGTAAAACAATTAGAACAGAAAATTGAAAAAATAATTCCGCTCATAAAAGAGCGTATAAAGACATTAAAAGAGAGTATAGATTTAATAAGCCCATTTTTTATAAAAATCAGCTACAGTGATGAATCAAAAACTTACTTTAAAAATAAGAAGGTTAATGCACCCGATATATTAAATAGAGTTTATAAAGCACTTAACGAAGTAAGTGGTAAATTTCATGCAAAAGACATTGAAAAGAACTTGAGGTTAATTTCAGAAAGATTAAACTTAAGTTTTAGAAAAATTGCAGAAGTGATAAGAATAGCTATATGGAACAGCACTATCAGTCCTCCCCTGTTTGAAACTATTGAAATACTGGGAAAAGAATTAACTTTAAAAAGGATAAATGAATATATCGGTATTATATCATAACCTGAAAATCATCTCTTATTTTCATTTTTAAAAGATTTTTTTAAATCCGTCCTTAATTCTTTTATCTCTGAAACTATTTCACGTAAGATTTGGGGAGTAAGCTCGTTAGATATAAAAAAACTTTTATCATTATTTCCAGATTTTAAATTACTTATTTTTTCTTTTATCAAACAGCTGATAAATAACGATAATGATATATCCATATTTTCAGCAAATTTTTTTGCATTATCCACTAAGTCTTTATTTAACCTGAAGCTATACATCTTCTTAGTCATAATACTTAAATACTAAAGATTTATGACATATTTGTCAACAATATCAAATATTAAAAGCTGCGACATAAGACGTTAGGTTGATTTTTAGAATAATCTATTTAAAATGATTTATGTAATAATCAGTTTATTATTACTGATACTATAATAATAGTAATTATAATCAAACATAAAAGTAATTGTTATGAGTAAAGAAAAAATTTTCTTTGATAATGCTTCTACTACAAGAGTTGATGATAGAGTTTTTGAAGAGATGAAACCATATTTTAAAAAAAAGTATGGTAATCCCTCAAGTCTTCATGATTTTGGAGATATGGTAAGAAAAGCTCTGGACAAGGCAAGGGAACAGGCAGCCAGTCTTATTGGTGCAAATAAAGAAGAAATATACTTTACATCCTGCGGTACAGAATCAAATAATTTTGCCCTTTGGGGACTGGCCAGAGCTTATAAGGACAGAGGTACTCATATAATATCCTCCAGTATTGAACATCTATCAATTATCAACCCTTTAAAAGAATTTGAAAAAGAAGGCTGGAAGGTAAGTCTGGTTCCTGCAGATGAATATGGTTCTGTAAATCCTGAAGATGTAAGAAAGAAAATTACCAGGGATACAGCACTTGTATCTATCATGCATGCAAATAATGAGGTGGGAACCATCCAGAGAATAAAAGAAATATCAAATATTACAAAAGAAAATAATATTTTATTTCACAGCGATGGCGCAGCTGCAGCAGGAATAATACCGGTTGATGTTAGTAAACTCGGTGTAGACTCATATAGCTTCACCTCCCAGCAAATTTATGGTCCAAAAGGAGCTGCTGCTTTATATGTAAAAAAAGGAATAAGAATAAAGCCACTGCTTCTGGGAGGTATTCAAGAGAGTGGAAGAAGAGCAGGAACTGAAAATGTCCCGGCTATTGCCGGTTTTGGTAAGGCATGCGGGATAGCTGAAAATGAAATGGATAAAAATAATAAATATATATCAGGACTAAGGGACAATCTGATTAAAGGAATAAGTGATAAAATCAAGAATGTTAAATTAAATGGACATCCAGCCAAGAGAACCCCTGGAAATGTACATATAAGTTTTGAATTTATTGAGGGAGAATCAATACTGCTTATGTTGAATTTTGAAGGGATTGCTGCAGCCAGCGGGTCTTCCTGCACTTCACAGGCACTAAAAAGCTCGCATGTTCTGCTGTCCATGGGCCTGTCCCCTACCATGGCACAGGGCTCAATTTTATTTTCATTAGGAAAGTATAATACTTTAAAAGAAGTAGATAGAGTCCTTGCAGTTCTTCCATCGATTATAGATAGATTGAGGAAAATGTCACCATTATATAAAGAATAGACAAATTACTTGAAAGAAACAACTTAAAATAATATATTTGTTTAAACTTTAAAGCCTGTATAGAATATAAAATACAAGATAATTTACATTTTTTTGAAAAGAGGTACCAATGTTTATGTATAGCAAAAAAGTAATGGAGCATTTTATGTCTCCAAGAAATGTTGGAGAAATAAAAGATGCAGACGGCATAGGTGAAATCGGAAACCCGGTCTGCGGCGATATGATGACTTTCTATATAAAAGTTAAGGATAATAAAATTAATGATGTAAAATTTAAGACTTTCGGATGCGGTGCAGCAATTGCAGTATCCAGTATGGTCAGTGAGATGGCTAAAGGGAAAACCCTTGACGAAGCATTAAAAATTTCTAATAAAAATGTTGCAAAAGAGCTCGGCGGATTGCCTAAAAACAAACTTCACTGCTCGAATCTGGGTGCAGATGCACTGCACAAGGCTATCGAGAATTACAAGAAAAAACAAAAAAATAAAAAATAGTATAAATGGGAGTCTATATGACTAAAAAAGAATCAAAAAGCAAAGGTGGAAAAGCACCGTGCAGATGCCTTTATTGTGACATGGAGCTGGAGAGCAGCAAAGTGGAATATTGTTCTTTCTGCAATTTCAAAGTCAGCCATTGTACAGAATGCAGCTATCCGGTTTCAGATAAAATGGAAAAATGTCCCAATTGCGGAGTGGAATTATAGGAATATACAGTAGTAAAATAAGATTATGAATAAAGATAACAACATCTTTACTTTTTATATAAGAAAAACTGAATAATTCAATACTCTGTTATTTTTTATGCAATTCCACTACTTTAATTATAAGCTTTTACAAAATTTATGGACCCTGGTTATAGTATATAAATATTCATATCATTTTTTAGTCTTTTACACTATTATATTTTGCCACATTATAAAATTTCTGATAGCATTATAATGCTATCCATACTGGGGAGTAGTCTAGTGGTAGGACATGCGGCTCTGGACCGTAGGGCGGAGGTTCGAATCCCCCCTCCCCAGCCAAACCAGACATCTTTTTTTCATATATCTTAAAAAAATTTAATGATTTTCTTTCTAATAAACTTTAATGTTTATTTATCTTTATCTTTTCTTGACTATTTACCTATACGGCTTGCTAAAAATATAGATAATCCAATGCTTACTATAAGGATTGATATTCCTATTGGTGAACCCCACCCTAAGATTGCTTCCATTTTTATAATCCTTTCACTATATTTTTGTTTGTTAAAATTGTTTATTTATTTCTCTTTTTATGGTAAATCTTACTACTTTATTGATTAAATAGGAATTTTCAAATCAAATGAATTTTAGGCGAAGGTTAAAATTAAAAATTATTTACCCTCCCTCTCTATTTTTCTAAAATATCATATAAGATATTCTTTAACTTGATTAATTCATTCAAAAATTGGTTCGAAATTTCACACCTTGGGGCAGCCAACTACTCCATATATAATTTTACCAAGAACGAGGTTTTTGTTAAGATATGTGAATATGAAATCCAAATATATAGAAATTGGTGTTTGCGGTCTTTCTTGTAGCCTTTGCCCAGGCTATGTTATGAAAACAAAAAGCAAGTGCCCTGGATGTAAAACAGATTATCGGCTTGGAGGTCCCTGCTCTATGTTACATTGCGCTATGAAAAGAAATATTGAGTTTTGTGGAGATTGTGAAGAAAACGAAACTTGTGAGAAATGGAAAAGACATCGTGAAAATGGAAAGAGATATGATTCTTTTAAATGTTATCAAAAACTCGAAAACGATATTGATTTTATCCAGGATAATGGTTTAGCTGAATTTAGAAAATCACAAAGGATCAGGGGAAACCTGCTTAAGAAGATGTTGGATCAATTTAATGAAGGTCGCTCAAAGAGTTACTACTGTATCGCTGTTACAGTGTTAAAGGTAGATGAGTTAGAGGAAGCAATATCGGAAGCCAAGAGCAAATCTAAAGGCCTTGATATAAAAGAAAAAGCTAAACTTCTTCATTCTATTTTGGATAATATTGCATTAAAAAATAATTATTATTTAAAATTGAGGAAAAAATAATATCTGTTATTGATTTATCCCATGAAATATCTCTCTTTCAAAAACAAGCTATGCTTATGATCGAGACTTACGCTGACAGTATTATTTATCAAAATATTTACATAAATTTATTTCTATTAATTCCTTTAGAATTTGGTTCGAAATTTCACACCTTGGGGCAGCCACTAGTATTTAGACTCTTCTTTACTGATAAATAAATCCATGTATTTTTTATACCAAAATTCCCGATCATACTCAACTTTTTTATTTATTTGTTCTAGAACACCAATCTCAACAAATTTTTTTACCAATTCATTAGCTTGTGGCCGCGACAAGCCAGTCCATTCTTCAACTTTTTTTACTTTAATAATAGGCAGATTGTATAATTTTTCTAGAACAATAATTCCATTCTTTGCACGTTTTCCTAGTGTCTGAATTTTTAATAAATCTTTTATCCTTAAAGAATTTATTTTCTTTGAGGTTTCAATTGCTTCACTTGCTATTATAGCTACACCATCAAGGAAAAAATCTAGCCAGGTAGTTATATCACTATCTACACTGTGGTATTTAGCTAAAGAATTGTAATATTCTTGTTGGTTCTTTAAAAAATAATCAGAAAGATATAAAACAGGTCTTTCAAGAATACCTAATTTACAGAGATAAAATGTAGTAATAAGTCTCCCAGTCCTGCCGTTGCCGTCCAAAAATGGGTGAATTGTTTCAAATTGTGCATGTAAAAGTGCAGCTTTGATTAGTGGTGTATAATCATCTGCTGCATATAAGAATTTTTCAAAATCATCAAGACATCTATTCATTTCTGATGGAGTAGGAGGAATGAAAGTTGCTGTGTTTAAAGATCCTCCCCCTATCCAATTTTGTGATTTTCTAAATTCTCCAGGAGTTTTACCAGGCGCATCAGCAGTATCTTCAAGCAGCATCTTGTGAATTTCCATTATAAACCTTAAAGATAAAGGTAGGGTTTCAAGCCTTTTAAGGCCATATTCCATAGCTTGTATATAATGAAGGATTCTCTCAACATCTCTTGGATACCTATACTCTATTTGAGATTCTGTCTTGATAACATCAATTATTGTTGCTTTTGTGCCTTCAATTTCACTTGATTTAGTAGCTTCCTTTCTTATATACATTAAAATAAAAAAATCAAGATCAGGAAGTAGCTGAGTTATTCCATCAAGCTTACCAAGCATAAGAACTGCTTTCGCATGTAATTGCTGAGTTTTTGTATTTAAAACAATCTTTTCTCTTGGGGGAAACTTATCTGGAATAAAAGCTTTATATCCGTTAGGTTGCTGAACTAATTTACCTATTCCCATTGTATTAACATGTTGTTTTAGTTGTTAGGATTATAACAGTAAACCTTACATCAGTCAAGTAATTGTTAGGTTTGGACCTTATGATATTTCTTTAATCAAAATATAAATTCTCTAAGCTTAATAATTGCTTTTAAAAATTGGTTCGAAATTTCAATACTTATGGCTGGCTCTATTAGACGCAGCCAATACAAATATTGATATTGTGGATATCTTTCAGAGAATAGACAGGATCAAGAATAAAATCTAACAAATCTTTCCTAATTTCCACAATATTGAAGAAGGTTCTAACTACTTTCACTATTATCAGATGCAAGGACAGCTGCGTATTACATACCTTAAAACAGCACTTCTTAAAATTTCCTAATATATAATAAAAATTATATAATACTTTTCGACATATCCGTCAAATGAAAGAGAGGCAATTACTAATTACGGGGAGATAATTTTATGAAAAATGTTATTATAACCGGGAGTACAAGAGGAATTGGGCTTTGCATGGCAAAAGAGTTTATAAAAGCTGGTTGCAATGTCACCATATCTGGAAGAGGTAAAAAGCTTCCAGAGGCACTAAAAAATGAGTTTGACGGATTTGAAAGCAAGATTTTTTTTGTTCCTTGTAATGTAAAAAATAGAAATGAGATTGAAGCCCTATGGAAACAATCAGTAGATAAATGGAGACGGGTTGATATATGGATTAATAACGCAGGCCAAAATTGCCCTTATGAGTTTTGCTATGAAACTGAAGCATCCTATGTTGATGCAATTATAGATGTCAATATAAAAGGGGTAATTTATGGCTCTCAGATTGCTGCAAAAAATATGCTCATTCAAGGCGGCGGTCAGATATGGAATATGGAGGGATTAGGCTCTAATAATATGATACAAAAAAAAACAATTCTATATGGCACATCAAAGCGGGCACTGACATATTTTACAAAGGCATTAGCAAAAGAACTTAAAGGTACATCTGTTATGGCAGGACGGCTGTCACCTGGTATGATGCTGACTGATTTCATCACTAAAACACCTGAGGGTGATGAGTCTCCTGTAATAAAGGATAAGAGTTTTAGATTTATATTTAATATCCTTGCCGATAAGCCTGAAACAGTAGCTAAGTTCTTCATTCCTAAAATGCTTTCAAATATTAAAAA
>JABMRD010000131.1 GCA_013202875.1 Actinomycetota bacterium
ATATTCTTCCCTATTTTAATTTAAAAAATTAATAAGGTATAAGGATTAGACTAATTAACTTTATACTGAAAGTGTAAAAAAGTTACCGAATTATTGACCCGGAACAACCTGCCCCTGTCACTCATTTCCCCAGTCAGGACAAATGTAATCCTTTGTTATAGTTTTGACACCCCTTCTTTTAAAAGTCTTTGCATTTCATATTTAGGTATAAGCATATCAGCATGCTCTCCGGTTTTCGGGTTTATGCATTCGAAACACATTCCCCAAAAGTCTCCATCTTCATCAGGTGTAAACTTTATTTTACTTGTTTTTCCACATTTAGAACATGTTACTTCAAGAAATTCTACTTTTTTTTCTTCCATACTATATCACCACCTTGCAAAATCTAATTTTAATAACTTGTAAACAATCAAGAACACAAGAAGGCAACTGTTTGTTTAGGTATTTAGAAAATACATTTAACTCTACTTTTCTAAACAATAACTGTTGCTTTGTGAGTTTTTCTACTTGTTCCTCCTTGCCCTCTTGAGGATTCCAAATTCAAGGAGTAGTAGGATCAGGTCTAAATCTGTAGCTTTTTGCGCATTCTAAGAAATAATTCTCTCCGGTCTTCCAGGTTAATGGTACAATACTTCTGTCTGGTACATAACGATCTCTTTTTACAGCTGTAGCAATCTTTGTAGTTATAAACTTTTGTCTGAAATTTTCGATAACCACAATCCTCCTACTTATTTTGTGAACTTGTGAGGAATAACTCTGCATCCATATTCAATCATATTTATTAGAACTACCTTCTATTATCATTTCTTCTAATAAAATCTTCTATCTCATCCCTTAGTATTATTAACCCCTTCGCTTTTACCAGGCCAAATCCAATACTTGTACCATTGCTATGTATTTCCAAAAAAGAATTTTCAATTACAAAATCATTTATTCGAAAATTAATGTGTTTTATGCAATAACATGGCATGTTATATTTGCCTTGATTAATATTTATTTTAGAATCCTTCGGCGGTTTTGCTCCTTTTGAATTAAAAAATATCTCTATTTGGGCCATAGTATCTATAATCATTTTTGCCTTTTTTATACCAAATCTTAATCCACCAAATACTGGATTTCTATCCTTTAATAATATTAAAATGGGATTGTCTTTATAAGTTGTTTCTTCAAAACTATACACCTAATCCGATCCTCCTTATTAGTAATTATTTAAGTAATCCCAAAATGCATTCAGTATATTCACGATATATTGAAAATTCCTTTTTTATATCAACTGCAATAGAGTGCTTTTTAAAAGTGAATAGTAGTGACACCTATTTATCAACTTTCTTATTAGTCCTTCCTTCCGGCCTTAGCTTAAAAAATCTCTTAAGATGCCCTTCGTATCTTTTTATAAAACGATAAATAAATTACAAAGCACTCCACCTTTAAATTTCCTATAATTTATTCTCATAACTTTGTTGTATAATGTCCATGCAATAATCAATATCTTCAATATTATCAACCCTAATCTTTAAGCTACCTGTTGCCCAATGCCCTTTTTCTGAGAGATCAATCAGTTTATTTTCAGGATCAGTGACTTCCCCTTTCGATATATCAACATGAACCCATAATCCATTTGCTTGAATAACAACTTCTGCAAAATTTCTGTCTAATTCATAAGCAACATAACGTTTTAATATCTTTTCTTTTATTTTTTCATCTATTTTTAGAATTTTTTCCTGTAACTCATTAAATAATTTTATTACTTTGTCTGATTTTCCTCTCAAATGATCTTCTACAGAATATTTCTTATAACTTATCTTGGTCTTCTTTGTTTTTTTGGCTGTTGTTTTTATATTTGGAAGAGCTATATTTTCAATAATTAAAATATCGGTATCATAAAGAATATACTTTTTTAACTCAATATTTTCAGAGATTCTATTTACTGCATATTTATCATATTCATTATATGTTTGAGCAATTAAAATTAATCTTGGAGCATCCCAATTTACCTTTACATTTTTTCCTAATATTTTCTGAACTAAAATCTCAAAATCCCCTTTGTGGTCTATAAGCCAATCAAGATAAAAAAGCCCCTGA
>JABMRD010000132.1 GCA_013202875.1 Actinomycetota bacterium
CAGTGGATAACCGAGCTTGGAGAGAAAGATGAAGAAGAAATGAAAAGAAGAATTACGGAAGCAATGAAGAACAGCTTCAAACCGGAATTTTTAAATAGGGTGGATGATATTGTTATTTTTCACCGGTTGGGAATTGATGAGATAACAAAAATTGTTGAGATTCAGGTTGAAAAATTAAAGGAGATTCTAAAAGGCAAGAAGTTAAGTCTTAATATAACAGATAAGGCTAAAAAGATTCTGGCAAAAGAAGGGTTTGATCCTGCTTATGGAGCCAGACCGTTAAAGAGAGTAATACAAAATGAAGTGCAGAATGTACTGGCAATGAAACTCTTAAACGGGGAGATAAAAGAAGGGGACAAAGTGACTGTAGATGTGACCGGCCCGGAAGGAAGAGTGCTGGATATTAAGGTTAAAAGATAAAAAATCCTTATTTTTATGTTTAATATGTGACATAAAAGGTATAGTATTTAAAGATGAACAAAGTACTTCGCAAAATATGCCAATTTGGTAAGATAAGCGGAATGCTTCGTTTATTTTAAGTTACCTGAAGTATGAAACAGAAAGCCCGGGACAATTTCCATTATCTTAATTTTTAAGAATCATTCAATCTTTAATTATTATAGGAGTCTCGGTAAAAAAATCTATTTCTTTTTGTGAGATAGGATTTTCTCCTTCAAATACTTCCAATATTTTCGGTTCAATGTAATTAGATTCATTAAAGATTAAGCTGAATTTCGCTTTGCCAGAATTATCTGATACGAACGTTTTTCCGTCAATTTTAATCAAGGCTCCTTTTTTTTAAAATCCTTATATTTTTTTTACCAATTCTAAGAATTCTTTGGGTGTCATGATGATTATTGATAGATTTGCTTGCCTTATAGTTTCTGTCTGAAAGTGTTTACGGTCCAGAGTAATGAGAAAAGCAGTCTTACTCTCCAGGGCGCTTGAAAGCACATGGCGATCCTTTAAAGAAATAATGTCATCATACTTGCTTAGGCTTTCTTTAGCTGGTGGTCCAATAATCTCTGGATTAAGTTTAGCTATTTCTTTATAGAAACGAAGGACAGCTTCAGAAGATAGCTTTTTTCGAATATTTCTCCGAGCCTCTAAAAGAATCCTTCGGGTTGTAACTGCAGAAAAGAGAAGTCCTCTGCAAACTTCCAAAATTAAAGAAGAACCGCCACTGGCAGACCCTGCGGCGGCAACAAAAATAGAGGCATCCAAAAAAACTTTCTTCTTACCGGTCATATTATAGTTTCCCCTCAGAAAGAAGCCTTTTTACAGTTCTTGCTGTATCTTTGTCTATTTTATCATCTTGCAGAAACTGGGAAATTTCCTTATCAGTGTATTCCCTCAGCTCATCCTCATTAAATTCTCGAACCACAGCAGGCGTAATCTCTATTTTATTTCCCTTTAGAACAAGATTTAGAATAGTATTGGATCCTATCCCGAGTTTCTTGCGAAACTCTATTGGTATGGTGATCTGACCCCTGGATAATGGTTTAACAATTTTAGTCATAAGTTTTTCATGCCCAGCCAATCTAAGTGCCTCCTTATTTCAGATTATCAGTAATACGTATTTATTGTAATACGGTAATACCATTTGTCAATAGTAAAGATTTTGATTATATCCCCTTTCTGATAATTTTCTATCTGAAGGAAAAAGCAGTTTTCATAAGATGTCACTCAAATCAACGGAAAGCAAAAAGAAAAGGGTTTAACTAGGAATTTAGCTTCTTGGGTTTTCAGTAAGATCATCTACCAGACCGTTATCTATCAGGTCATCATCTACTAGACTGGTCCCAGAAGTATCTTCCTCTCCGGTACCGAACAGGTCATCAGCTTCGCTCGCCAGTTCCAAAAACTCTTCTTTCAGAGCTTCATTGATATTGTTGATGATCTTTTTATAAGTTCCCGGATCGGCAAAATCCTTAAAATCCTCAATAATATTTTCTGCCGTTGGATTAATTGGCTCTCCTATGAATATGTTTATTTTTCTAAAAGTATTAATTATAAGTGAAATTATTCCTCTGGTTATTCTATTGGTCAAAATCCATCTTTTGCTGTCGGATCCTCTGTTAGTGTTATGTATATAAATAGGAATTATGGGGAGTTTTGTCTTATAACTTAAGTAAGCTGCACCATTTTTAAATTTTTTAAAACCATTTTTTTTGTTAAGCTCACCTTCCGGAAATATTCCAAAGAATACATTTTTTTTATTTAAAATATAAAAGAGCTCCTTAAAACTTTTAGCATTTTTTTCTAGTTGCTTTTTAAATACAGGTACACAATTTGCAAATTTCCTCATAAAAAAGCTGGTAAGCCAGTTACCAAAATTTTCACTTTCTGCAATAAAACATATTTTCTTTTTAATTGCGGCCAGAAGTATTATAGGGTCAGCATCTGCAGTGTGGTTTATTGCAAGTATTACAGATTTCCTCCCGGCCAATCTTTTTGTGTTAAAAACCCTGGTTCTGGTAAACAATTTATAAAAATTTATAAATAATATCACTGGGATACTGTAGAAAAAATCAGATATTTTTTTTAATAAATTTCTGGCCATTTTGATCTTTTCCTAATAATAAAAAATTATTATCAGTTATTAAAATCTATAGATATTTCTTCACTATGTTAATTATAGATGTTAGATGCAAAAAATTCTACTTTAGTTTGGCAACCTCTGTCACTTTATGCTAAGAAAAGTATTTCTAATATTATCGTAATGAGTTCCCCTCCAGTAATATTTGTCACACTTTTTGCAATACAGGAAATTTTGCTGCGTTTTGTATACATGCGGAGGCACTTTGTTTTTAACATCTTCTTTTTTTACTTTTATAAGTTTCCTGTTGCATTCAATACACCTTACAAGATTGGGTTTTAACAAAACTTTAAGATCTGATTCTATTTGATTTAACTGATTTTTAAGTTTATCATCTTTGATAAATAAGTATTTTATAATTCCTTTCTTGAATTCTCTCCTTGCAAGCATCAGGGAATCTCTGGTTAAGACAATTCTATCGGATTCTCCGGCTTTTTTTATTATCTGGTCATCACTTGCAGTGTTTATGTATAGAACATCATATCCTGCCATACGCAGATATTTAGCAAGTTTTCCCACCATTATGTCTGCTATAAATTTCATGTTTAAACTATATCCAGTGAATTGATCTCAGCATCCAGCAGGAGGATGAAACTTGATATTCTTTGTAAATATCAAAAAGTATTTATTAAAAAAATTTTTATTTTATTTTTCCTGTGCAAATTGTTTAGTAAAAAATTAGTTAATAACTATTTTCTCAATTTCTTTGAATTTACTTAACACTTCAATTATCCTGGTAGGAAATTCAGAATCTTTGCTAAATAGATTTATGGTAAAAATTCTTTTGTTATTTTCAGCAAGTTCATATTTTTTACTTTTTATATTTACAGATATTTTTTTGAGCAGGCTTATTATTTTATTCATG
>JABMRD010000133.1 GCA_013202875.1 Actinomycetota bacterium
AAAATATTAACTATAATCGGACCTAACGGCTCCGGTAAATCTACTCTGATAAGGCTCATTAACCTTCTGGAGAGACCCGATGAAGGGAAAATATATTTTAATGGTCATGAAATAACAAATGGAGAAGTCAGTCAAGCAGAAGTAAGAAAAAAAATGGCTGTAGTATTCCAGGAGCCTCTGCTCTTTAATACATCGGTTTACACCAATATAATAATGGGTTTAAAGATTAGAAAAATAAAATTATCCGGAGTAAAAGACAGGATTGATTACTTTACTGGCAAATTAAAAATCACAGATTTACTCAACAGGAGCACTAAAAATCTTTCCGGAGGTGAAAAGCAGAGAGTATCCCTTGCCAGAGCATTGGTACTTGATCCTGAACTGCTGCTGCTGGATGAACCTCTGGCAAATATTGACCAGAGTTCCAGGGAAAGTTTGCGCGCGGATCTCTTTGGGGTATTAAGGGGTTATGGAAAATCTGTTGTATATATTACACATGATCGGAATGAAGCCATGGTGCTTGCAGATGATATTGCAGTTATGGATAGAGGGAAAATATTGCAGTTTGCCGGAAAGGAAGAGATATTCAGAAAACCTGTAAATGAGTTTATAGCCAGATTTGTAGGAGTCGAAACGCTGGTGGATGGAGTTATTCTTGAGAGAAAAGGAAATGTCTGTAAAGTTGGAGTGACCGCAAGAAAGAGTAATATTGAAGTATCTGTGGTTAGCCAGGAAAGAAGGGGTACCAGAGTTACACTGGCAATAAGGCCGGAAGACGTAATCTTATATACCACTGAAATATCATCTGAAGAATCTTCTGCCATGAATCTGTTCAAGGGGAAAATTACTGAAATAAGGGATATTGGAATATTTAAAAGAATTGAAATTGATTGCGGTTTCCCATTGAGCTCCTTTGTAACCCAAAATTCCGTTAATAGATTGAAACTGGCTTTGGGTAAAGAAATTACAGCAGCAGTGAAAGCAAGTTCAATACATATGTTTAAAAGGTGAGATAAAGATTTAATGGGTAATTTTTATTAAATAGAATATTATTGTCCGTAAACAGACTTATGAAAGAACAATTGATAGATAATTATAATAGAAAAATTGATTACCTGAGGTTGTCAGTTACCGACCGCTGTAATTTAAGATGCACATACTGCATGCCTGAAAGAGGAATAAAATTGCTTGACAGAAGAGAGCTTTTAACTTTTGAGGAAATATTAAGAGCGGTAAGAATATTATCTGAACTTGGAATAAAGAAAATAAGGCTTACCGGCGGTGAGCCTCTTCTCAGGGATAATATACTTGGCTTGATTGAAGGCATAAGAAACATTCCAGGAATTGAGGACCTATCCCTTACTACCAATGGAACACTGCTGTGTAAATTTTTAAAAGACCTTTATAGTGCCGGTATAAGAAAAATCAATGTAAGTATGGATAGTCTGGATCCAAAGAAATATAGGGAGATTACCAGGGGAGGTGATCTCAGCAAAGTATTGGAAGCTATAGAAAGTTCTGTTGAAATGGGATTCAAATCCGTAAAGATAAATGTGGTGCTTACCAGTTTATTTGATTGGAAGGACTCCATGGAATTTATCAAGTTTGCCATTGAAAAACCGGTAAGTATTCGATTTATAGAAATGATGTCCATATCAGACCTGGATACTGTAGAATGCAGCAGTAACCTGATTAATATCGATAAACCAAAAGTAGATATAAGAAGTATTTTTGAATCTATGAATAAATTTGGGAAATACTGTAAAATTAAAGAGCCCCTGGGTTTCGGGCCGGCAGTATATTACAGGATTAATGGAAGTAAAGGCAAGATTGGTTTTATTATAAATAAAAGGGAGTCCTGTTATTACTGTAACAGGATCAGGCTTACTTCTAAAGGAAGTATAAAATTGTGTTTGTTTTCCAGTTCGGAAATTGATATAAAAAAAGAGCTTAGAGATGGCACCGATAATGAAAGAATAAAAAAATTGATTAAAAGTTTTATAAAGAGAAAACCAAAGGACAGGAATAGTAACATAAAATGTAAAGTGGGAAGCGATCTGAAAATTGCCAGCTTCATGAATAAAATTGGAGGATAGTTTTAAGATGAAAAATCCGGATAATTTTACTCATATAGACGAGAAAGGAAGAGCTAAAATGGTTGATGTGAGCGATAAAAAGGTAGCTTTAAGGACTGCTAAAGCCAGGGGATATATTATTTTAAATAAGGATATCATCGGTAAGATTAAAGATAACCAATTAGAAAAAGGCGATGTCTTAACTGTAGCAAAAATTGCCGGAGTGAGTGCGGCAAAAAAAAACTGGGAACTGATTCCACTCTGTCACCAGATAAGGCTTACAGATGTAGACATAGATTTCAGAATACTGGAAAAGGAAAATAAAATAGAGGTGGTAGCAAAAGTGAAAGGTTTTGATGTTACCGGAGTAGAAATGGAAGCTCTTATGGCAGTAAGCATCAGCCTGCTGGCTATTTATGATATGTGTAAGGCAGTTTCAAAAGAAATGAGAATAGAAGGCATAGAACTTCTGGAAAAGACCGGAGGAAAAGGCTGTTATCTTAAAAATTACCAGAATAGGAGGATTTGATATTTTGGAAAATAAAGGAAAGATAGTTTCAATAAATATAAGTGAAAAAAAGGGCGGCAAAAAGAAGCCTGTAAATGAAGTTTCTATAAATGAATATGGTATAGAAGGAGACGGGCACAGCGGAAACTGGCACCGTCAGGTGAGCCTGCTTTCATATGAGAGTATCAAGGGTATTAAAAGTAAGGGCATTGATGCCAGTCCTGGAGATTTTGCTGAAAATATAACTACTTCGGGTATAGATTTAAAGAGACTGCAAATCGGGGATATTTTGACAGTAGGTGAAGAAGATAGGGTAATGCTTGGAGTCACACAGATCGGGAAAGAGTGCCCCAAGCCCTGTAGTATTTTTTATTTGATGGGTTCATGTATAATGCCGCAGGAAGGTGTGTTCTGCAGGGTACTGCAGCCAGGGAAGATAAAGGTTGGAAATAAAATTATACACGCCTTGTAAGAAAGATTGTTAAAAAATAAGGTATAGAAATACTTTTTTATATTTTATAAAAAATTATAATTGTAAGATTTAAAAGGAAAAATTTTATGAAAAAACTATTAAAAGTAGCAATCATCACTGTTAGTGATAAAGGATACCGGGAAGAGCGCGAAGATATAAGCGGTAAATATATAATGCAATATTTCAAAGAAAAAGGATGGGAAATTGCTGATTACGGAATAGTCCCGGATGAGAAGGATAAAATAAAGGAAAAACTTAAGGATATCTCAGATAAAGGAAAAGCAAATCTGATCTTAACCACCGGGGGCACCGGGTTTTCACCCAGAGATGTGACTCCTGAAGCGACTGATGAGGTTATTGAGAAAAAGGTTCCCGGGTTCAGTGAGATAATAAGGATTGAAGGCCAGAAAAAAACTCCCAGGGCAATTCTTTCCAGGGGAGTAAGCGGGATAAGGAAAAAAACTTTAATAATAAACCTGCCCGGTAGTATAAAAGGAGTAAAAGATAGCCTGGAGTTGATATACCGCCCACTGCCCCATGGGATTGATATATTGACTGGCAGTGATACGGAATGTGGTCAGGAATAACATTTGGCATTAAAATATATAGGCTCATTTATCCACCTATGAATAATAGATACCTCCTTATGATGATATTTTATTTTAAATTTTGCTTTTATAAAATCTGAAAAATATTATAATAGTATTAAACTTTTATTTTTTATATAAATTTAGGAGGAAAATAATTGTTTAAATTTTTAAAAAAGTGGATAGGTTCAATAATAACTGTAATTCTTTTCCTCTTAATTCTGGTCTTTGCTGGCAAGATGATTATATTCCCGGCAGGTAATTTAGAAGCTGCGCAGAAGCAATCAGAAACTAATGAAGTTGATAATATGAATAATCCGGCGGACAATAATGAAGGTTATAATAAAGCTTATTTTACTGAAACAAATAATTTAGATTATTCAGATGAAGTTACTGTTGAAAGCATTTCTGAAGGGGATGGCAGTATGGATAATATAGCGGGAGAATCAGAAGAAGATGAAGATACCTTTAAAGAAGAAGCTGGAGAGGAGCAGAATATTGATTTTAGTAATAGTGATGATTTTAGGATTGAAGTAGATTTAGGTAAACAAATGGTCTTTGTATATTACAAGGATAATATGATAAGGGATATGATCTGTTCGGGGGGAGCCGACCAGACCCCGACCCCATTAGGAGAGTTTAAGACTTCTAAAAAGATTGAATGGTCATTCATCGATAGATTTAACATGGGAGCTTATTACTGGATAAGGTTTTATAAAAAATATCTTTTCCATAGTGTTCCTTTTGATGAGAATAAAGAGATGATTATGGAGGAATATGAAAAGCTTGGAAGCCCTGCAAGCCATGGATGTATCAGACTGGAGTTAGATGAAGCAGAGTGGTTATACGAAAAGCTTCCATTAGGCGTAACAGTACGGATACACGAATAAAAATAAATCTTTATGCTTTGGGTATTCCTAGAGTGGCCTCTGCCAGTATAAATTTATCAAACATAGATACCAGATAATAGATAACTTTAATATCCAAACTTACCTGAAGAAAAAATCAGTCCATTTTTCAATAAATGAAGCAGCTGTATTCGATGACATATTCTTATTCTGCCACAAATTCTTGAACTTATGATTATCCTCCAATCTGTTAATATTAAAAAAATTAAGGCTATCTATCCCATTTTGCTTAAGCTTATTAATTGAAATTACTTCAACATCCAGATAGTTAAAAATATCCGATATTTTATATTTTTGTTTTCCGATATTTTCTTTTAAGATACCAAGACAATTTTTGGAATACAATCCACAGAGGACTTCAAAACCTTTTTCAGTTTTGATTATACGTGCATCACTTTTCTTAGAATAATCATAGGATATTGTTGCTGGCTCACTGATGCTTGGTTCCTCAGTGTTTAATCCGAAGCCATAAACCAACAATTTTAACAAATTATAAGAAATAAAAGGCATATCAAATGCGACAACAATGGAATAGAAATATGCTGCTTTTGCAAGGCTTGTATAAATACCAATTACAGGTCCTCTTCCTGTATAGTTTCGCGCAGGTCTTTCAGAATTACTGATATCTAAAGAATTATTTGTATTTAGATTGTTGGTATCGCTTTCATCTAAAATAATTCTTATGTTCATCTTTTTGTCTGGGAATGCTGAAGTTTTTTCATAAAAATTTTTAAAATCTATTTCTGGATATTTTCTTTTTTTTAAATCCTGTATTTTTTCGAAATTATATTTTTTTTGATATATTCTGATTTTTTTTAATTCAGAAGAAACAATCGGGTAATCATCCTTTGAGGTGCTTATTATTATTTCATCACAGAAAAAACTTAATTTAAAAATCTGGTCTATGAATAATGGTACTGGACCAACTTTGATTTTTAATTTATTGAAACCAAATCTACTGCTCCTGCCACCTGCCAAAACTATTCCTGTTAGATTCACTTTAGTATTCTCCGTGGCCATGAATAAATATTAAACCTGCTGCCTCTGGCGTAACCGATAACAGTTAAATTTATTTTTTTTGCAAGAACAGCTGCGCTAAAAGTTATAGAAGAATTTGTAACAATAATCGGAATTTGCATCCTGCAAATCTTATAAATTACATCAATGCCCAATCTGCCTGTGGTAAATATAATCTTATCTTCAGGGGATAACCTTTTTATTAACATAAAGCCGGCAATTTTATCAATACAGTTATGTCTTCCAATATCTTCCGCCAGGTTTAATAAATTACCATCCTTGTTAAATAAGGCAGCGCTATGCAAACCGCCAAATTCTTTCTTGTACCTTTGCTGATTTAGGGTTTCCCTATTTAGGGTAAGCAAAACACCAGACGCAACCGTGAGATTGCTCTTTATTTTCTTCAAACCTTTTTCAAATATGAAATCATCAATGCTGCCGCATTCAAGTGATATGAATCTTAAGCTGTCTGAATGTCTAATTTTATCTTTATCTATTGCAGCAGTTACCTCAATTTTTGAAGCCAGATCATTCCTGTTGATAATCTTACCAATGTCCTGGCTGCAAATCTTTAAAAGTTCTATATCTGAATAGTTCTCAATGTAACCGTTATTAACTAAATAACCAACTGTAAGTTCAATCAGACTGGCGGGTGAGCATGAAATTGTTGAAATAGCATTACCATTTAAGGAAATTGTAAGAAGCAATTCAAAAGGGATAATGTCTATTAAGTCAGCCTTACCCGAAGAAGCTTTAATTTTTTCAATTTTAATTTTTTTACCTAATTTTGAAATTCTACCTTCTAATTTCTCCATGCTATCTTAATTTTTTTTAAATCTTTTTCAGACTTACAGCACAGACCTTAAACTCCGGAATCTTTGCTTCAGGGTCCAATGCAGGATTAGTTAGAACATTGGCGGGAGAATTTGCATAATGAAACGGCATAAATACCACTCCTTTTTTGATTTTGGAACTTACAAGCGATAATGCTGTAACAGCACCTCTCCTTGACTCGACTTTTACCCTGTCCCTGTTTTCAATACCAAGGTTTTTTGCATCATCTGTATTGATTTGAACAAGATTTGAAGGAGCAATTTCGTTTAAACCCTTGGTTTTTCCTGTCATTGTCATGGTGTGGAACTGGTGCAATATTCTACCGGTAGTTAGAATGTAAGGGTACTTTTCGCTCACAACTTCTGCCGGAGGTGAATATTTAACAGGAATGAACCTGCCCTTGCCACGTGTAAAATTTTTTGTATGAAGAATGCTTGTACCGGGGTCACCATACTTCCTGCATGGCCACTGAAGAGCTCCTCTTTCAAGTCTTTCATAAGTTATGCCACCATATATCGCTGTTAAACTTGCAATCTCATCCATGATTTCAGCAGCATTATTATAATTCATGGGATAACCCATCCTGTTTGACAGCATACAGATAATTTTCCAGTCTTCAAGTGCGCTGCCTGGAGCGTTAATTGCTTTCCTGACTCTCTGAACTCTTCTGTCAGTATTTGTAAATGTCCCTTCTTTTTCGGCAAAACATGCACCTGGTAAAATAACATCGGCAAACTCACCAGTCTCAGTTAAAAAGATATCCTGGACCACGAATAGTTCGAGCTTTTCCAGGGCTACAGCTACATGAAGTATGTCCGGATCGCTAAGCATCAGATTTTCGCCCATCACGTAAATAGCTTTTATACTGCCTGAATTTGCACCCTCGATTATTTCTGTTACAGTCAAGCCTTTCCTGGATGGTAAAGGTTTTCCCCACCTCTTTTCAAATTCCAATCTTATATTATCATTTTCGACATCCTGATATCCGCTCAGCATATCAGGCAATGCGCCCATGTCACATGCTCCCTGCACATTGTTCTGGCCTCTCAGAGGATTTACTCCTGCACCTTTTCTACCGATATTACCTGTCATCATTGCTAGATCTGCCAGGGCTATAACATTATCTGTGCCGCAGGTATGCTGGGTAATTCCCATTGCGTAGAATATAGATGCATTTTTAGCAGATCCATAAATTTTTGCTGTTTCTATTAAGTCTTGGCTATCTACGCCGGAAATTTTTGCTACTTTTTCTGGAGTATATGATGAAAAACATTTGATAAACTCATCAAAACATTCAGTTCTATTGTCAATAAAGTATTTATTATATAATCCTTGCTCATAAATTAGCTTCATAATTCCGAGAATAACTGCTATATCTGTCCCTGGTTTTTGTTTTAAATGTAAAGATGCATATTTTGTGATTGGAATATTTCGTGGGTCAATAACAATCAACTTTAATCCATATTCCTGAACACATCTTATAATTTCATAACCTATGACCGGATGGGTTTCTGTTGTATTTGACCCGATTATTATTGCAACATCTGAGTGTTTTATATCTTCAACCGAATTTGTCATTGCGCCACTTCCGAAAGTCTGGATCAAACCTGTAACTGTTGAAGCATGACATAGCCTTGCACAATGATCTATATTATTTGTACCTACCACTGCTCGCGCAAATTTGGACATTAAAAAGTTTTCCTCATTTGTACATTTTGCTGAGCTAAGGATTGCAATGGAATCGGGACCATATTTTTCCTTTATTGATGCAAGTTTATCTGAAACAATATCTAATGCTTTCTCCCAGCTTACCTTCCTGAATTTCCCATCTTTTGTTTTTATCATTGGATGACTAATCCTCTCAGAGCTGCTTACAAAGTCCAGGCCAAATTTACCCTTAGCACACAAATTACCCCTGTTTACATGCTTTCCTATTTCAGATGATACATTGACAATTTTATTGTTTTTTATATGCAGATCAATCACACAGCCGACACCACAATAAGGGCAAACTGTCTGAATTTTTTTTACTTCCCAAATACGGGCTTTTCCGATGTAAGGCTTGGGTTGAAGTGCGCCTGCGGGACAGGTGGAAATACAATTGCCGCAGAATACACAATCTGTATTTTTTAATGACTGTTCGAAAGCAGGAATAATCTCACATTCGAAACCTCTGCCGGCATAACCAATAGCACTTGCGCCAACAACATTGTCGCACATCCTGACACATCTTCCGCAAAGTATGCATTTCTCATTATCCCTGAGTATAAACGGGTTATCCTCGAGAACTTTTTTTTCGTGTATTTTTCCCTTATAGGTGACATCTTTGACATCGTAAATATAAGCCAGGTCCTGAAGAGCACAATTGCCACAGGATTCACAGGTCATGCAATCTAAAGGGTGGTCGGATATTATTAATTCCAGATTTATTCTGACCAGTTCATTTATATGAGGAGTATTTGTTTTGATCTTCATTCCCTCCCGCACATTTGTTACACAGGAGGCAACGGCTTCCGGTATTCCCTTCACTTCAACAATGCAAAGCCTGCATGCTCCTTGAGATTTAAGCCTCGGGTCAAAACAGAGATGAGGTATAAAAATATTATTTTCAAGACATGCTTCAAGAATACTTTTATCCGGTGAAGTATAAATAGCCTTATTATTAATATATATTTTTATTTTGGTGTTTGAGCTACCAGCAATTTTTACAGCTTCCCTCCCTTTTACTTCTTTAGCGGCCTTATCGGTTGAATTACTTTTTGGCATTTAAACTCCCTATTGCACTATTTTTCACTTATTACCTTTGCCCCTTCCTCGGTCTCTAAGTCACACCTGAGACAGCGTCTGGCCTCTCTTACCGCTGCCTCTTCTGTTATATTTAAATTAACTTCATTAAAATTATTTATTCTCTGATTTATAGGCAGGCAGGGTACTATAGGTCTTGCTGCTTCTTCTATATCTTTTTCTGCTAATTCAGCAGGTGGTACTACATACATCGAAGGTCTGGTTGGTTTATATTCTCTGGCCAGATTTTTTCCTCTGATATATTTATCAATCATCTCAGCAGCAACCTTCCCGGCCGACATAGCATCTATTACAGTGTTGGAACCAGTAACAACATCTCCACCTGCAAAAACTCCATTAATATTTGTAACCAATGTTTCCGGGCATACTACTATTGTACCTCTTTTAGAAACTTGTATTTCATTTTTTTCATCAAGAAAGCTAAGATCAGGAGCCTCTCCAATTGCTACAATTAGAGTATCCAGGTTGATAACAAACTCAGAACCTTCAATAGGAATGGGTTTCCTTCTACCATTTTCGTCCATTTCTCCCAATTTCATTCTTGTACATTTAACCCCTGTAATCTTTCCATTTTTGGTTATTATCTTAGTGGGAGCAGTAAGGAATTGAATTTCAACCCCTTCATCGACAGCAGCACTTATTTCCTCCTCGAATGCTGGCATTTCTTTTTTTGTTCTCCTATAGATTATAAGAACTTTATTACAATCTTTGATTCTGACTACAGCCCTGGCTGCATCTATGGCAGCATTACCACCACCAATAATTCCAATATTTTTGCCTATATTAACCTTTTTATTACTATTTATATCTCTTAGAAATTCCATAGCATCCATGACACCCTCTGCATCTTCATTTGAAATATGTAACCTTCGCGGTTTATGGGCTCCTGTAGCTATAAATACAGCTTTATAACTGTTTAAAAGCTCACTGAATGGTATATCTTTTCCTATTCTGGTATTTGTTTTAATTTTTACGCCTGCGTTTTTAATATTTTCTATATCAATATTAAGCACATCCCTGGGCAATCTGTATTCTGGTATGCAAGCAGTTAATGCCCCACCCGGAAAATCTAATTCTTCAAAAATAGTAGCATCATATCCTTTGTTAGCAAGTCTATAACCAGCCATAAGACCAGCTGGTCCTGAACCGATTATTGCAATCTTTTCCCCGCCCGTTTTTTGCTCTTTTTTTGGTTTAGTGTATATTCCTGTTTTTAATGCATATTCGGTAACAAACTTCTTGAGTGTCTTGATAGCAATCGGACTTCCCCATTTACCAGCCAGGCACTTTGATTCACAGGGATGGTGACATACTCTTGCACAAACAGACGGCAGGGGATTATCTTTAAGAATTATATCAAATGCTTCCTTAAAATGTCTTTTAGCAATCAGAGATATATAAACTGAAGTTTCTGTATCGATTGGGCAGACGTGCTGGCATGGCGATGAAATTATCTCTTTGCATGCAACAGCCGGGCATCTTTTATATTTCACATGTGCTTCGTACTCGTCACGGAAATAGCAAATGGTGTTAATAACAGGATTAGGAGCAGTTTGTCCTAAGCCACAAAGTGATGTCTCTTTTATCATACAACCTAATTTCTCTAATTTTTCAATATCTCCTTTTTCTCCTTCTCCTTTAGTAATTCTTTCTAG
>JABMRD010000134.1 GCA_013202875.1 Actinomycetota bacterium
ACCGCTGACCTCCTGCTTGCAAGGCAGGCGCTCTCCCAACTGAGCTACACCCCCACAACTCAAGAAACTGGTGGGCCTATCTGGACTCGAACCAGAGGCCTCATCCTTATCAGGGATGCGCTCTAACCAGCTGAGCTATAGGCCCCATCCGAATTTTTAACAGGATGACAAAATAACAATTTAATATACTTTTGTCAAGGTAAACCCACCGTAATATATAACTGTAAATTGATTTTAAAAAATAAAAGTTATCTACTTATTCTTACTCTTCAATACTGATTTTTTCTTCTTTTCCCGGTAAAAATCTTAACTCTATCCCCCCGCTGATCCTTAAAATAACATTCATTATCCAGACCATTAAAGTTCCAAAAGCAGCATAGAGTACAGAAGCAAACAAGCCTCCGACTATTGATATCACAATAGTTATTACCATTCCTCCACCTAAGAAACGCGATATACCCAGATCTCCTAAACCAAGGCTTGCCAGCATACTATTTATATCAATACCAAAAGAAGATAATCCCAGCCAGGCAATGAGTCCAATTATTGCCATTACAATTACTGATAATATAAAGAATATTAAATAAAAAATCAGTAGGTACTTAAACATAGAAAGCTCACTGATGCTTCTTAAAACTTTTCTTTCAACAGCCATATTTTCTCCTTAGATACATGAAACATAAACTACTTAAAATTATGTTCTATTTCTTGCAGTATAAATCCTTATTCTTCCTAATTAAATAATCAATAACCGGTAACAGTTGCTGTACCTATTACATCTTGAAATATTTATCTGTTAAACTGCTGATACCGGGAATCCTGAAAGTCTTGCCCTGGAAACCTATAACAATTGCAATAATTGCAAATATCCAGCATACACCTGCCAGTGCCCATCCAAGCCAGGAAAAGAAAAACCATCCAATATAAGGAATTAATCCTAAAATAAATGAAATTACAAGCACACACACAACCTCAACAATACCAAGAATCAAAGCCTGGAGCGCATTCCATTTTACAAATCGGTTTTCTTTCTCCATTATCCAGATTATCAGTCCGCCAAGCCAGCCAAAAAGATACGCCAACAAGCTTGCAACTTTGGGATCAAGACCGGTTGAACTTTTTTTGTTCACATCTTCATCATAGTTTGCTTTCGCTACCTCTGCCATTTTATTTTACCCCCTTTAAAATTGATATTTTATTAATATTCTAAAGACAAATTTTCCCACCACATTAAAAACTGCTATCGGAAAATATAATAACAGATTTGCATAATAAATTAAAACAAATCATTTAATCAGCTTTCAGAGATAACTATTGAATACGAAGCTACTTTAGCCCCTTCTTCCAGATTAATAGCCTTAATCCCTTGCGTAGATCTTCCAATTCTTGATATTGACCTCGCAGGAATCCTGATAAGCACTCCCCTGTCGGATATTATCATAACATCATGCTCATCTTTCAGTATGCCTGCCCCGGCAACTTTTCCTTTCTTCTCAGTGATTTTTAGAGTCCTGACACCCAGCCCGCCTCTATTTTGCTTTTTATATTCTGACAGCTGTGTCCTTTTCCCATAGCCATTCTCGGTAAGAACAAAGAGATCTCCATCGAGTTCTCCTGCGACCATCATAGAGAGAACTTCATCTCCTTTTAAAAGTTTCATTCCCTTTACTCCCTGTGAAGTCCTTCCAATTGGCCTGCAGTCTTCCTCGCTGAATCTTATAGCCTTCCCATTCCTGGAAACCATAATAACATCATTATTACCATTGGATTTTTCCACTCCTATTAACTCATCTCCTTTTTTAATGGTAATGGCTATAATTCCATCTCTTCTTGAAGTGTCATAGACTTCAATAGAAGTCTTTTTGATTATCCCCTTTTTGGTGGCCATTACTAAATACTGGTCACCACCATAATCCTTAACTGCGATTATCGCTGCAACCCTTTCACCTGGTACAAATGGGAGCAGATTTACAATTGCTCTACCTTTAGATAATCTGCTGCCTGTAGGGATTTGATAGACTTTCAACCTATATACTTTCCCAAGATTTGAGAAGAACATTATATAGTGATGAGTTGACGCTATAAACAGGTGTTTGACAAAATCATCCTCTTTTAAATTAGTCCCGGTTACTCCTCTTCCGCCTCTCCCCTGTTTTCTGTAGGTGATTACCGGAACCCTTTTTATATAACCTGAATGAGATATTGATATTACATTTTCCTCTTCTGGTATTAAATCCTCAATCTCAATATCGGAAATATCGGTAGTTATATCTGTTCTTCTTTCATCATTGTATTTTTTCTTAATCTCTTTGAGCTCATCTTTAACTACTCCATATATTAGCTCGCTACTTCCAAGAAGTTGTTTTAATTCCTTTATTCTTTCAACTAATTGTTCATATTCTAATTTTATCTTGTCTCTTTCCAGGCCAGTTAACCGGTGCAATCTTAAATCCAGTATAGCCTGAGCCTGTATTTCAGTAAGTTCAAAGTTCTTTACAAGTCTTTTCCTTGCAATAGGGACATCTTTTGAGGACCTTATGGTCTTTATTACTTCATCCAGATTATCCAGGGCTATTAAAAGCCCCTGCAGTATATGCTCGCGTTCCTCAGATTTCTTTAACTCGTATTTGGTTCTTCTAACAACTACATCAAATCTATGTTTGGCGTATTCTTCTATTAAACGCAGTAAATTTAGAGTTTTTGGCACACCATCTACCAGAGACAGCATAATTATTCCAAAAGTATCCTCAAGCTGGGTATTCTTATACAAAGAATTAATAACTACGTTTGGAATTGAATCCTTTTTGAGTTCCACTACCACTCTCATTCCACTTTTATCTGATTCATCGCGCAGGTCATTAATACCTTCTATTTTTTTAGTTCTGACCAGTTCAGCAATTTTTTCAACAAGTCTTGATTTATTTACCTGATATGGAAGCTCAGTTATTATAACCTGGGTTTTGCCTTTTTTGGGCTGTTCCTGGTGCACTTTGCCTCTTACAACTAGACGGCCCCTGCCAGTCTCATATGCCTCCCTGATTCCAGCGATACCCATTATAATTCCACCGGTAGGAAAATCCGGACCTTTAATCTTTTTCATCAAATCTTTAACTGTACTTTCATGATTGTCTATATAGTAAATAACCCCATCAATAATTTCTCCCAGATTATGAGGCGGGATATTAGTGGCCATACCTACAGCAATACCAGAGGAGCCATTAACTAAAAGATTTGGAAATTTCGAAGGCAGTACTGATGGCTCCTTCAAAGAACTGTCAAAATTATCCACAAACCCTATAGTACCCTTATCAATATCCACCAGAAGTTCTTCAGAAATTGAAGAAAGCCTGGCTTCAGTATATCTCATAGCAGCAGCCCTATCACCATCAACAGAACCAAAATTTCCATGCCCGTCTATTAAAACATAACGCTGGGAAAAGTCCTGGGCCATACGCACCATGGTGTCATAAACCGCGGTATCACCATGAGGATGATATTTTCCAAGCACTTCTCCTACGATTCGGGCACACTTCTTGTAAGGCGTATTGGATTTCATGCCCATATCGTGCATGGCGTACAAAATTCTCCGGTGAACCGGCTTCAGACCATCTCTCACATCCGGTAGAGCCCTGCCAACAATTACACTCATGGCATAACTCAGGTAGGAATCCTGCATTTCCGATTCAATTTCAATATTTTTTACTTTACCCCTTAATTCAAATACCATTTATTCCCCTAACTAAATATCTATATATCTATAAACGATACGCCTTTAGCGTTCTTTTCAATAAATTCCCTTCTTGGTTCAACTTTGTTTCCCATCAGGGTAGAAAATACATCATCTGCAATCAATGCATCTTCAATTTCAACCTTCAGAAGTGTCCTTGCTTCAGGATTCATGGTAGTCTCCCAGAGCTGCTCCGGGTCCATTTCCCCCAGACCTTTGTACTGCTGGACATTTATTTTTTTATCTTCATATTTCTTTTTAATATTCTCCAGCTCCTTATCGCTATAAGCATAAGAAACCTCCTTGCCACTCTTAACCTGGTAAAGCGGCGGCTGGGCTATATACACATATCCAGCTTCAATTAATTTTGACATATACCTGTAAAAAAAAGTCAAAATTAGTGTTCTTATATGGGCCCCATCTACATCGGCATCTGTCATAATTATTACTTTATGGTATCTCGCGTTTCCAATATCAAAATCCTCCCCAATTCCAGAACCCGTAGCAGTTACCATTGCCTGGATCTCTTCATTGCTTAATATCTTGTGCAGCCTTGCCTTTTCAACATTTAGAATCTTACCTTTAAGAGGCAGTATTGCCTGAAACCTTCTATCCCTGGCCTGCTTTGCGCTTCCTCCTGCAGAATCCCCCTCCACCAAAAACAACTCACAATATTTTGGATCATTTATAGAACAATCAGCGAGTTTACCCGGAAGAGAGCTGCTTTCCAGCAGTGATTTCTTCCTGGTAAGATCCCTTGCTTTTCTTGCAGCAGCTCTTGCCCTTGAGGCTTCCATACACTTATTTACAATAGTTCTTCCTATGGCCGGATTCTCTCCCAGGAATTCAGAAAGTTTTGCATTTACTGTGGATTCAACAAAACCCTTGATCTCGCTATTTCCCAGTTTGGTCTTGGTCTGTCCTTCAAATTGTGGGTCCTTTAACTTGACGCTGATAATCGCAGTGAGCCCTTCCCTGATATCTTCACCTGAAAGATTTTCCTCCTTCTCCTTCAGTATATTATTACTGCGGGCATAGTCATTTACAGTTCTTGTAATGGCACCCTTAAAACCACTTAGATGAGTCCCGCCTTCTGTGGTATTTATATTGTTTGCAAATGAAAAAATACTTTCTGAATAACCATCAGTATACTGCATGGCGATTTCTAATTCATGGTCATCAACTTTGTTTTTTATGTATATGATTTTTTTATGTAAAATATCTTTTTTTTCACATAAATATTTTACAAAATCAACTATCCCACCTTCATATTGATATATTTCTTTCTTTTCAGATTCCGCTCTTTTATCTACCAGGGTAATCTTTAAACCCTTATTCAAAAAAGCCATTTCTTTCATCCTGCTTGCCAGTATCTCGAATTTATAATCTATTTCTTCAAATATTTCTCTATCAGGATAAAAAGTAATCGCAGTACCATTAGTAGAAGTTTTTTCACCTTTTATAAGACCGGTAACCGGTTCCCCTCTTTTGTATTCCTGCCTGTGAATATACCCATCTCTTCTCACTTCAATACTCAACTTTTCCGAGAGAGCATTTACCACAGAAATCCCAACACCATGCAGCCCGCCTGAAACTTTATATCCTTCTCCGCCAAATTTTCCACCTGCATGTAATTTGGTAAGAACTATTTCAACTGCAGGCTTGTTAAATTTTTCAACCTTTTTTACCGGTATTCCCCTGCCATTATCCACCACAGTGACAGAATTATCTTTATTTAATACAACCAGTACATTATTACAAAATCCTGCCATAGCTTCGTCAATACTATTGTCTATGACCTCATAAATAAGATGGTGCAGACCTCTGGAGCCCGTAGAACCGATATACATGCTGGGCCTTTTCCTAACCGCAGAAAGACCTTCTAAGACTGTTATATCTTTAGCGTCATAACTTGATTTCTTCAAAAAAATCTCCTCTAAAATTTATAATTTCTTTTTTAAAATATGGATAAAGGGCAATAAGTAAACCCCGGAACCACTTTAATACCCATTACCCTTTCTGGTTTTAAATATAAATATTTTTAAAAAATATCCTACGATTTTGTTAATTCCAGACATTAAATATTATACCATATTTCACTTAAAATTTGCCCAGAATAAGCTAAAGAATTTTAAAGATTTGTCTTAAATCTTATACTTTTTACTACTTCTTCTCCAATAAAGGAATTTATCTTTTCAATCAATTGACCGGACATAAGACTCAGTTCATTTGCCCAGGTGGAAGTGGTAACAGATACATATAATACACTTCCGATTATTTTTTTAGGTTTTGCTTTTTTATTTATGTCAGCCCCAACAATTTCTTCCCAGCAGTTAAAGATATTGGCTGTATTTAACTTTTTCCTCATATTTAAATTTTCTACAACATCCCCGATTATACTTCCAATATCTTCAAATTCTTTCATAATCATATTATATGTTACGGTCTATAAATCTGAAACTGCAATTTTATTATCTTTAATTAAAAGCTTATTTCCAAATTCCAGATCCAGCTTATCAAGATAACTAATGTTTGTAGTGGTTACAAAAGTCTGAAATCTGTCACTTACGGCTTTTACCAGTAATTTTCTTCTTTCTATATCAAGTTCAGAAAATACATCATCCAGAAGAAGGATGGGATCTTTTTTTATTTTTTTTCTCAAGATGTCCAGTTCACAAAGTTTTAAACTTATTGAAGCAACCCTTTGCTGGCCCTGAGAACCGAAGGACCTTATATTTTTACCGTTCAGTAAAATTATAAAATCATCTCTATGCGGCCCTACTGTAGTGGTTTTATACTGCAGATCTTTTTGGAGGCTTTCAATCAATTTGCGGTAAAATATATCCTTCAGGTTATTTTCTGTAAAATTTTCCTCTCTTAAGATTTTTTCATCCGGATAATCCACAAAGTCATCCGGGCTGTCTCCCCTATCCCAGCTGAATACATAAAACAGGTCTACTTCAACCCCCTTAAAGAAGCTATTCAGGTAACTTTTAAATTCATCCCTGAATTCAGCTAACAGTTTGTATCTCTTTTCTATTATATCGGTACCATACCTGACAATATTATCATTCCACACTTCCAGTGTAGAATTACTGGCTGCACCTGCCCTTCCACTTATACTTTTTATCAGACTGCTCCTCTGGACAAGTATTTTCTGATACTGCAGCCGCTGTTTATAATACTGACCATCAATTTTCTCAAGTATACTGTCAAGGAAATTTCTCCTGTCCGCCGGGCCCGATTTTACAATTTTCAGATCATCAGGAGAAAATATCACTGAAGGAAGCATTGATATGAAATCCGATTTTTTCCTCTGGTATATCTTATCGACCTTAATTTTAATATTATTATCCTTGCGCAGCTCTATTTCTATAAACCGGTCGAGCTCATCATCTTTTTCAGAGCCGGTTAAAGCTTTTATTATAGAATAATCACTGCCCCACTTAATAATTTCATCCTGGCTGTAAGTCCTGTGGGACCTTCCTGTGGATAAATAATATATGGATTCCAGCAGGTTGGTTTTACCATTACCATTATTGCCTGATATAAGAATGGTATTTTTGTCAAAATTTAAATTGACGTGACTGTAATTCCTATAATTTTTTAATTCCAGTTTCTTTAAATACACTATTCCTTTACAAACCCTGTAAAACTTTCTTACATAATTGCATCCAATGCCTTTAATAATATCATTTATAAGTCAAAACTTTAACTTTTCATCTAAGCCTGATTTCTTACAGTTAACTTACCTCCAAGTATAGAATATAGATTATATTTTAAGGCGAAAGTTCTAAAAAATCACTAACCCTTATATGTTATAATTATTAAAAATATTCTTTTGTTCTGTTATAATCTTTAAAAATAAATTTAAGATAAAGTTTCCATGAAACAATATTTTTAGTTTTCTTAGAAAGAGATACAATGCGGATTGCAGATCTACCCAAACATGAATTACAGCCTGAAGAAGTAAAAAGAATCGATGAAATAATAAAAAAATATAAGGGTAAAAAGGGAGCATTAATTCCAATTCTACAGAAAATTCAGAAAGACATTGGTTTTATACCAGTGGAAGCCCAGAGAAAAGTGGCAAAAATGTTAGGTATTCCTGAAAAGGATG
>JABMRD010000135.1 GCA_013202875.1 Actinomycetota bacterium
GGTAGTTTAAAGAGTTTTGATTTAATTTGGGCTATGACTGGTGGCGGACCTGCCTATTATACAAATTTGTTAGCACTTTATACGTATCAAAAAGCTTTTATATTTATTGATTATGGTGCAGGATCTGCTGTTTCTACGATTATGGTTATCTTGTCAATTGTTTTGGTGATCCTGGTACGATTTGTAAGAAGAAAAGTTGAAGCTATGGGGGCGTAGACTATGTCTAATGTTACTTTAAATACAAGAAAAGAACGGAATATTTTTAACAAGTTGTTAGTTTATATCGTTTTCATAATATTTGCGATACTTACCCTTTTCCCTTTGATCTGGCTTTTTTATTCTTCATTTAAACCACAGCTTGAAATTATCAGGAATGCTCTTGCTTTGCCGAGAGACTGGATATTTGGTAATTATATCCAGTCAATAATAAAAGGTAAATTAAATTTATATGCGATAAACAGTATAATTTATACATTTGTTTCTACAGGGTTGGTTATTATTTTTTCTATGATGGCCTCTTTTGCATTTGCTAAAATAAAAAATAGAGCAACTCCATTTTTATATAATTCGTTTTTGATAGGTTTACTTATCACCATACAGGCTATTTTAATTCCATTGTTTATTTCTATGTCACGGATTGGACTTAGAGATACCCGCCTGGGGATAATACTTATTTATGTAGCCGTCAGTCTTCCTCTGGCGATTTTTTTAGGGACAGAATATGTAAAAGCAATACCGGATTCTTTGATTGAATCAGCACAGATTGACGGTGCTTCTTATTTTAGAATTTTTTTTAATATCATTCTTCCTATGTGCAGACCGGTTATGACAACCATTCTTATTTTTACTGCTCTTGGCTGCTGGAATGAATTTATGCTTGCTCTTGTCTTTACCAGTTCTGACTCGTCAAGAAGCCTTCCTGTAGGTATTTATTCCTTCGCAGGTCCTCTTGCAACTGAGTATGGGATGCAGTTTGCGGCTCTGGTTATTGGAATGACACCAATGATTATAATGTATGCACTATTTCACAAGCAGATAACCCGTGGATTTGCAGGTGGAGGGGCAATAAAGGGATAGTTATTTCTCTTGGTCATGTTAAGGATAATATAAATAATCTTTTAAAGTAAACGAGCGGGATAACTATAGAAAAATTTTATGTAAATTAAAGGTAAGGATAAAAGTAAATTAAATATGGATAAAATAATTCTAAGAAAGATACTATCCGGTATGACTCTTGAAGAAAAGATAGGACAGATGTTTCAGGTGGGTTTTACCGGTATAAAAATTACTTCTGATATAAAAGAGATGATAGAGAATTATCATACAGGAGGGATAATATATTTTAGGCGTAATATAAAATCACTTCAACAGGTATCCGGTCTTTCTAATGAGTTGCAGATATTGTCGGCAAATAAGAGACCTGATTTACCATTGATAATATCTACTGACCAGGAAGGCGGAATGGTCAACCGTCTGGTAGGAGGGACTCATTTTCCGGGTAATATGGTAATAGGGGCAGCAAAGAAAAGCAGCCTGGCTGAAAGAGCCGGCAGGGCAATTGCAGGGCAATTAAAAGCTGTGGGGATTAATATGGATTTTGCTCCTGTTCTAGATATCAGTAATAATCAATTAAATTCGGTTATAGGAACCAGGTCATTTGGCGGAGATCCTCTTTTAGTCGCTGATCTGGGTGCAGCTTTTATTAAAGGAATGCAGGAAGAGGGGATTATTGCCTGTGCCAAACATTTTCCGGGGCATGGGGATACAGCTGTTGATTCACATTTAGACCTTCCTTTTATTGAATGCAGCAGGGAACGCCTGGAAAAGGTAGAGATTTATCCTTTCAGGCAGGCAATAGGGGCAGGAGTAGATAGTATTATGACTGCTCATATTTGTGTACCGGCCCTGGAATCCAGGAAGGGAATACCTGCGACCCTATCATATAGTATTTTAACTGATTTATTGAGAGGAGAGTTGGGATATACAGGTGTAGTCATCACTGATTGTATGGAGATGAAAGCTATCGCTGACAATTTTAGTGCAGCAGAAGCGTCAGTTATGGCCATTGAAGCAGGTAGTGATATAGTTCTGGTATCTCACAGCTTAGATAAACAAAAAGCGGCCATAGAAGCGGTAGCTAAGGCAGTAAAGGCAGGGAGAATTACTGAAAAACGTATTAACCAGTCTGTATTGAGGATACTTAGACTGAAGGAAAAAAGAATTGGACTGGAGAATCCATCTGTTTCTGATTATAGAAAGATAAATAAAAAAACAGAAGAAGAAATTGCATACGAGATCTCAAAAGAGGGGGTAACGTTAGTTAAAGATGAAGATAATTTAATTCCTATTAATAAATCCATTTATAAAAAAATATTAATTGTAAGTTTTCCTATAAAAAAAATATCCATGGCAGAGGATGATATAGAAGATAATGGTTTACTGGTAAGTTTTTTAAGAAAAGAAGGAATAAAAGTTGAGCATCGCACTCTCTTTGAGGGTAATAGTGAGATGCCTTTACCAAAAGGGATTGGCCTGGTTATTGTTTGTGCTTATGGTGCTGCTCATAATACTTATCAGGTTAAGATAGTTAAAAAACTACTGGCTAACGGTATACCACTTATAGTTATATCCAGTAACCCTTATGACCTCCAGGTTTTTCCTGAAATACCTGCTTTTTTAACTATTTATGATTATAGTCCTTTTAATTTAAAGGTTACTGGTGAAATAATAATCGGCAAATATAAAGCAAATGGGACTCTGCCTGTAACTTTGAAAATTTAAAAAGTTTACTTAGAAGATATTTTATTAAATTGTTATAGAAAGATGGTGAAGTATTGTGAACGACAAGTTATTATCATTAGTAAAACCAAAAATAGTATTGCCACTTGATGATAATTTTCGACCTGCTGTTTTATGGAATTATAGTTTTCTTGATAGTATTCACAGTTCAAAGAAAAGTGTTTCTCTAACAATTGGTATTGAAAAAGAGGAAGATTCTGTTTCAGTTTATAAGACTAAAGTTTTTTTAGATGAATCTAACTTTGCTCCCTCTAATTATTTTTATACAGAACAATTAATAAAAATGCTCTTATGGATTTATGGTGGATATAAAATAATTATAGGCGGCTCAAAGAAAGTTGGTGAATATATTAAAAAAATATATTCTAAGGAAGGCAAGCGTTCTTTTGATGCAAACTTTATGTCTGCTATATATGAAAAGCCTTTTACGGTAGAGATTACCGATACCGAAAAAATATCTCCTGCCAGAGAAAAATCAATTCTGTTAGGTGGCCATCTAGAGGGGTGCCGTATTGGGTTTGATCTTGGGGCAAGTGATAGGAAAGTGAGTGCAGTTATAGATGGTAAAGCAGTTTTTAGTGAGGAAGTAGTATGGAACCCGGGTGCACAAAACGATCCCTCTTATCATTATCGTGAAATTATGTCTATGCTGCATCGTGCTGCTGCCCATATGCCTCGTGTTCATGCTATAGGGGGAAGTTCTGCAGGAATCTATATAAATAACCGGGTGATGAGAGCTTCAATATTCCGTGGAATTCCTCCTGATCTTTTTGAGAGTAAAGTAAAAAATATTTTTTTAGATATGCAAAAGGAGTGGGGTGTTCCTTTTAAGGTGATAAATGATGGTGAGGTAACAGCTCTTGCCGGTTCTATGTCTTTGAAAAAAAATGCAGTACTGGGCATTGCTATGGGATCCAGTGAAGCAGGGGGTTATATAAATAGAAAAGGTAATATTAATCCCTGGTTAAATGAGCTGGCTTTTGTGCCTGTTGACTTAAATAGCGAAGCACCTATTGATGAGTGGTCAGGAGACCGGGGATGTGGAGTTCAATATTTCTCACAGGTAGCAGCTATACGGCTTGCCGAAAGAGCAGGGATTATTCTTGATGAGAAACAATCTCATGCCGGGAAATTAAAATTTATTCAGGGACTAATGGCCAAAGGAGATAACCGGGCAAGAAAGGTCTTTGAAACTATTGGTTGCTATTTAGGTTATGGCATTGCTTATTATGCTGATTTTTATGAAATAGAAACTGTTTTGATCTTAGGTCGAGTTACCTCCGGAGAAGGCGGTCAAATAATTTTACAAAAAGCAGAGCATGTACTAAATGAAGAATTTCCAGAGCTTTCCAGTAAAATTACTCTTCATCTTCCTGATGAATCCAGCAGGAGAGTAGGCCAAGCTATTGCTGCGGCCAGTCTGCCATTGATAAATGACTGAGGATAATGGTGTGATAAACCTATTTAATAAATTAAAAAGGAAATTACTAAAATGATTGATAAGAATAAAAAAACTATTATTTCGAATGGTACCATAATTACCCCTTTCCAGTTACTTGAAGATAATGTTATCTCTATTGAGAAAGGAAAAATTATAGCTATTGAAAATAAGGAAAATATAGCTGCCCCGGTAGAGACAGAGGTTATTGATGCCGGGAATGGGTTCGTAGTACCGGGTTTCATCGATATACATGTACATGGCGGCGGTGGATCTGATATTATGGATGGGAAATACGAGGCTGTAAAGCAGATAGCTGCAACACATTCCCGTTTCGGTACCACAGCCTTTCTTCCAACTACTATGACTATGAGTAAAGATAAAATTATTAGGAGTCTTAAAAGTATTCATGAGGCATTTATAAAAGGAACCGGGGCTGCTGAAATTCTAGGGATAAATCTGGAAGGCCCTTATATTAATCCAGAAAAAAAAGGAGCTCAAAAAGAAAAAGATATTAAAAGACCTTCTATTGAAGAGTTTTTAGAATTTAATCAGGCTTCCGGCAACTTAATTCGCTTGATAACTGTAGCACCGGAAATGCCGGGAGCAATAGATCTTATCCGCTGGTTGCATAAAAATGGGATTATTGCTTCGGTAGGGCATTCTAATGCAACTTACAAGCAAGTACAGGAAGGTATCAAAGCCGGACTGACCCATGTTACCCATACTTTTAATGCTATGAGAGGATTGGATCACCGTGAGCCGGGCGTAGTAGGAGCAGCTTTATCTTCACCAAAACTAATATTGGAGATGATTGCTGATGGAATACATCTACACCCTGTGGCCATGAAGATACTGATTAAGATTAAGGAAGTGGGAAAAATAGTCCTTATTACAGATGCTATGAGAGCGGCAAGCAAACCGGAAGGTACTTACAATCTTGGAGGTCAAGAGGTTACAGTAGTCAATGGACAAGCCCGGTTAAAAGACGGGACTTTAGCCGGCAGTGTTTTAACTATGAACAAAGCTGTATGTAATATGGTAGATAAAGTTGGAGTCTCATTGACGGAAGCAATCCAGATGGCAACCATTAATCCCGCTAGGTGCTTGGGAGTTGAAAGTAAAAAAGGGAGTCTGGAACCAGGTAAGGACGCTGATATAGTAATTTTAAATAAGAAGTTAAAAGTTGAGCTTACTATGGTAAAAGGCAGGGTAGTTTACAAGAGAGAAGAAGGATAAAGAGCGTTTTAAAAAAAA
>JABMRD010000136.1 GCA_013202875.1 Actinomycetota bacterium
CTTTCATATCCTCATTTTTTTTCATATTATCACTCCCTTTAATTTTTTAATAAATGTTCTAATTATTTAAAGTACTTTAAAACTTCTGAAATTATTATATCTTAATTTTAATAAAAATTTACATAAAACATGTTAAAATAATATCATTATTAGCTTAAGCTTTCCACATATCCATAATTTAGACCTAATGGTTTGGTAATTAGAATATATATTTATTTTTAAGAACGGTTATGGTAAAATTATCTTGCGCAAGTGCTTTCTTAATATTTATAGATTTTTTGTTCAGGAGCATATAATGGTTAATTATAATGACATAGCAAAACTGGCTAAAGTATCCCCAACAACGGTTTCACATGTAATTAATGAAACCAGGTTTGTTATGCCTGAGACAAAAAGAAGAGTCCTTGAAGCAATGAAAAAGCTAAAATACCAGCAGAACCTGCTTGCCAGAAGTCTTGCTACCGGGAGAACACACACTATTGGGCTGGTTATTTCTGATATTAGAAATCCGTTTTACCCGGAACTGGTGCAGGGAGTAGAAGAATTAGCGGTAAAAAATGATTATAATGTATTTTTATGTAATACAGATTATGATATTGAAAAAGGTTTAAAATCTATAGGAGCCTTAATTAAAAGAAAGATAGACGGAATAATTGTTGCTTCCAGCCAGGTGGACAGCTCTATAATAAACCAGCTTATGGATACAGATGTAAATTTTGTACTGGTTGATTGGGGTAAAAGAAACGTAGGTGTGGATAGCCTGTATTTTGATTATAGAGTTGGAATAGCAGAGGCTATTTCTCATTTGGTTTCTCTTGGGCATAGGAAGATTTATTTTATCAGTGGTCCAAAAACGCTGAAAACAGCAAAAATAAGAATAAGAAATTTTATTGATGCCGTAAAAAAACATAAGGATAGTAATTTAGATTATAAGATATTAGAGGGAGATCACAAGATAGAAGGTGGTTTAAAGGCTGCTCAAAAAATATTAAAGGGAAAAGTGCTCCCAACAGCAATTGTTTGTTCAAATGATCTGACAGCTATCGGGGCAATGAAGGCTTTTAAGGCAGGCGGTATTAAGGTTCCTGATGATATATCTATTATCGGATTGGATAATATAGCGTTGACTGAAATAGTTTCACCTGCATTGACTACTATAGAGTTAGAAAGATACAGAATAGGTAAAGTTGCAATGGAACTGCTACTGAATAGAATTAAAGATAAAAAGTTGCCCAAACAGACATGTATTTTTAAGACAAAACTGGTTATAAGAGAGAGCACATCACAGAGAAGAAACGATAATTGATAAAGTAATTTATTTAAATTCCAAGAAAATTGAGGTTTGACTTATAAAGAAGCTTTTTATAATATATAGCAAGTACTTACGCAAGTGCTTGTATAAAGTTTAATAAAATTGTATTTGGTAAAGAAATAATATATATTTTACAAATTTACAATATTGGTAATTTGTTTTAAGAAAAATAAAGAGTTGACATACAATCTAATGTTAAGTAATATTACTAACTAACAAATCATTAAAGCCTTTGGAAAAATTTAATCACTAAAGACCTGATTGGAAAAATATAGATGTATATTAAGAGATGTAAATATATCCTAAAAAAAGCAAAGAATAAAAAATAAATAAAGAGACAAGAGGATAAAGGAGAAAGGAGGTGGTTTTAATAATCAGTAAAATAAGGTTTGCAATGATATAAAATATGAAAAAGGTTTGAAGCAAATCTCAAAAAAAAATTATCAGAGATAATGTAGAAAGTAAAGCATGACAGGAGGTGATTTATAGAAACAATTATATGTATTTTTTTATAATTGAGTTTTTAGCAAAGAAAGGATTTGAAAATGAAGAAATCATTACGATGGGTAGTAGTGCTGATATTAAGCATATCGATGATAGCAGCTTTTTCATTTGCTGGCTGTAAAGCAGCAGCAGATACGGAAGTAGCAGCAGAAGGAGCAGGTCATTTTGAGGGCATAGATATATGGTTCTCACCCGGTGGTCCTGAAAGTTGCCCATTTGCAAGTGTTGTTTATAATGGAGCAAAAGCTGCAGAAGAGGATTTGGGACCTACTGTAACCTACTATTGGTCTGATTGGGATATGGAAAAAATGATTAATGATTTTAAGACAGCTATTGCAGCAGAACCTGATGCTATTTGTGTAATGGGGCATCCGGGTGAAGATGCATTTGGACCGCTGATAGATGAGGCCGAATCAAAAGGAATCATAGTATTTAGCCAGAATACGGAACTTCCAGACAGTCAGGCAAAGTATGGTGCTAGTGGTTTTGGCTATGTTGGCGCATCAAACTACGGTGCAGGGCTAAAATTAGGCAGGCAGTGTGTTATAGATTTTGGCCTGGTTGCAGGAGATAAAGCTCTGATTTGGGGTCTTTTATCACAGGAGACCCGTGGACTGAGATCACAGGGTTGTATAGATGGTCTTGAAGAAGCAGGCGTAGAAGTTGATTATCTTGAAATCAGTAATGAAGTAAATGCAGATGCAACCTTAGGAACCCCTGTTATTACTGGTTATATAGCAGCAAACCCAGATGTTAAGTTAGTAATAACGGACCATGGTGGGCTTACTGCAACAGCAGGAACATATGCTACAGCTGCAAATCTAGAACCAGGTGAGGTAAATTTTGCTGGCTTTGATCTATCAGCAGCATCAGTTCAAGCTATTCAAGATGGATACCTGGGACTTATACTTGATCAGCAGCCATACTTACAGGGATATGTACCGATTCTTAGTGTTTGCCTGACCAAGAAATATGGGTTTGGACCTCTTAATGTTGATACCGGAAGCGGTTTTGTAAGTGCAGCAAATGTAGATCTTCTAGCAGGTCTGGCAGCAGAAGGGATTAGATAATCTATGAAAGATAACGCAGTAATTTCTCCAACTACATTAGTAACTACACCTTTGGTAAAAATGGTAAATATCCATAAATCATATGGGGCAGTTACTGCGTTAAATGGAGTTGATTTTGTAATTGGACGAAATGAAATTGTAGGACTAATAGGAGATAATGGAGCCGGTAAATCTACCCTGATTAAAGTACTGACTGGAGTAGAAAAACAGGATGAAGGAAAGATTTATTGGAAGGGTAAGGAAGAAGAAAAACATACTGTTGAAAATTCGCGCAATATAGGGATTGAAACTGTTTTTCAAGACAGAGCTCTGGCTGAAAAGCAGAACATCTGGCGAAATCTTTTTATGGGAAGAGAATTAACCTATGGACGGACAGGGTTCATAAAAATAGGTCAATCACAAAAAGAAGCAATTAAACTGTTAAAAAATATGATCGGATTTACCCAGTCAGGTCTTACTGCCAATCTGGGTGTTAGGGGTTTATCTGGCGGGGAAAAACAGGGAATAGCGATATCCAGAGCTCTTTATTTTGATGCGCAATTAATTATCTTAGATGAGCCTACAAATAACCTTTCGCTTTCTGAGACTAATAAAGTACTGGATTTTGTTAGAGGGGTAAAAGATCACGGTAAGTCTTGTATTTTCATAACCCATAGTATTTACCATGTTTATTCAGTTGCAGATAGATTTGTTGTTTTGGATCGGGGAAATACTGTAGGAGAGTTTTTGAAAAAAGACGTATCATTAGATGGCCTGGTTGGAAAGTTAGAGTATGTAGCAAAACATGGTGTGCTAGCGTAGGTTAGTATTAGAAAGCAATGGTTGTAGAGTAAATGGAGCTTGCCTTGGTTGTAAGAAGTTACAACCAAGGCAAGTTTATAAGATAATTAATATCTGGTAAAAATCTAGTTAAACTGTCTGAGTAGAAAACTTAATGCGGAAGGAAGTTTAAAAAACTGGAACTAAAAGAGGAACAGTAAAAATGTTAGAAAAAATTAAACAAAAAATAAACGAATCTAAATTACAATTGAGTATATTTGGAGTGTTGGTAATTGTATTTGTAATATTTATTATTAAAAATCCTCAAACTTTTCTTAGCTATAGGATTTATTATGCTTTTATGTCAACCATTCCTTTTTCGGCTATTTTGGCTTTATCGTTGACACCAGTTGTTATTTTAGGAGAGATTGATCTTTCCTTTCCTTCAGTAATGGGTTTTAGTGCCTGGGTGTTTGCGTTTGTATTTAACCAGACAAACAATATCTATTTAGCCTTTGTTATTTGCCTGGCTGTGGGTATGTTTGCCGGGTTTATAAACAGTGTTCTGATAGTAAGAGTCGGGATCCCCTCGTTAATATTAACCATAGGGATGATGTTTATGTGGCGGGGGCTTGTTTATATAGCGAGCGCGGGACAAGGATTGTCCCTGGTAGGTACAAAGGGAACGATTTTATACAAAGCTCTGGTTGGAAGGATAGGAGGCCAAGTTCCTGCCCAGGCAATATGGGCTGTTGTTATTGCTATAGTTTTTGCACTGATTTTAAATCGTCACAGATTTGGTGCCCATATACTTTACACTGGTGACGATGCAGTAAGTGCAAAAATGATGGGTGTAAATGTAGCGAAGGTAAAAACAATTGTCTTTATGCAGGTGGGAGTCTGTGCTGCATTTGTGGGTGTTCTTGCCTCTCTGGAAGTATTGTACCTCTGGGCGTCAACAGGAGAAGGTTATCTTATGAAATCACTGGCTTCAGTTTTTATAGGAGGGACTTCAGTATTTGGTGGAATGGGGACTATTTTCGGGACTTTTGTTGGAGCTATCATAATGGGCTCCCTGGAGGCTGGAATTGTCGTAGGGGGAATTTCGGGGTTCTGGACCCAGTTTATCTTTGGTCTGGTTATAGTTATATCTCTTACCATTTATGCTTATATGAATAAAAGAATAAATCTGGGTAGAAAATTAATAAGTTCTATAAAATCGCTATTTGGGAGAGCAAAAAAATAGGATAGAAACTGATTTTTTAATCTTTTATTGCGTCTTTTTAAGGAAAGCGATACCTGTGAATTGCAGGGAACGTGTAATTGCTACTTTAAATCATAAGGAACCTGACTACATCCCCCTTGATTTAGGTGGGACAATTGTTTCTTCTATTACTAAAAATGCTTATATTAGTTTGAAAAAATATTTAGGCCTGGAAACCAGCGAAGTTAAAATCTTAGACCATGTGCAGCAGCTTCCATATATTGATGAAGGATTGCTGCAAAAGCTAAATGTTGATATTCATATGATCAGCGCCGATTATAGTAGTGATTCTGAGCCGCAGTATTTTGAAGAAGGAGATTACTGCTGCTTTTATGACAGGTGGGGGATTTATTTTTAGTGCTGTTCACAATATTCAGGAAGAAGTGCCACCTGAAAATATTATGGAAATGTTTGAGACTTTTGAAGAATTTAGAAAGTATTAATTGGATAAGGTTGAAAGAAATAAAAAAGGCAGAAGCAATGATGAGTCCAAAAGAGAGAGTACTGGAAGCGTTAAATCACAGGGAACCTGATAGGGTACCCAGACTGGCAAGTTTTACTCCAGAATTTGCTGGTAGATTGTGTAAACATTTTAAAATAAAAGATGAACTGTTTAACCCTCATGGTGGCACTAATCACGAACTTGAGCTTAAATTAGGAAACGATATTCTACTTACTGCTCAGGGATTTGCCAATTCTTATTATCAGAGACTTGACAGGGATTATACTGATGAGTGGGGGGTCCACTGGAAAATTGTTGAATATAAAACAAAAAATGGGACTGGGAAGTATACTGAAATATCAGGCAGTCCCTTACAAGACGATAAATCTATAGAAAGCTACATCCCACCTGACCCTGCTATTGAATTCCGCTATGAACCGTCAAAGAGGCTAATAGAAGAGTTTGGGAAAGAATATCCTATTATGGGTGTAATTGTTACTACTATATTTGAGACAGCCTGGGCTCTAAGAGGGCTGGATAAACTTATGATGGATCTTATTACAAATGAGGAGCTTGCAGATAAGATTTTAGATATTCCTTTTAAATACCACCTTTATGCAGGTAAAAAACTTGCAAGCCTGGGAGTAGATATTATATGGACGGGTGATGATGTAGGGGGACAGCAAGGAATGTTAATTTCTCCTGAGATGTGGCGTAAGTATTTAAAACCCAGGATGGAAAAACTATATTCTGAATTAAAATCTATAAATCCAGACCTTAAAATCGCTTATCATTCAGACGGAAATATTTATCCTATAATAGATGATCTGGCAGAAATAGGACTTGATATTCTAAATCCAGTTCAACCAAAGTGTATGGATCCACACTATCTAAAAAAACGTTATGGAAAAAACTTAAGTTTCTGGGGTACCATTGATATTCAAGAAACCCTTCCTTTTGGAACGCCTGTACAAATAGAGAATGAAGTAAAGGACAGAATTAAAAATATGGGCCCTGGGGGTGGGTTCATAATCAGTCCAACCCATCATGTACAGATAGATACATCCATAAGTAATTTTTTTGCTTTCTGGAATGCTGTAGAGAAGTATGGGAAATATCCGATTATTATTTGAGTAGATTTATAAAAATAATTGCTAATGTTAATGATTTTTATTTAGGTTAGTTATTATGGTGAGAATGAAAGGCAAGAGGTTTTAAAAATTTAAGGAAATAGAAAACTTAAAGAACTTGACATAAACAATTTTTTTTTATATTATAAGAAAGCACTTGCGCAAGCGCTTTTCAATAGAGCAATTGAAGTTTGTTTAAAAATTAGAGGAATGAATTTGTAAGAGTTCCAATAAGTTAATTTTTTTAAGTATGTATAAATATAATGGATGGAAATACGAAAAAGAAAAAAGTACTAAATGTAATTAATAGAATTAGCCAGGATGTTCTACCAACACAAATAGATTATACCCCTGAAATGAAAGATAAAATCAAAAAACTTTTGAATATTGGTGATAATGAAGTTGATGAAAGGTTGGATAATCATATTAAATATTTACCATTAAATGATATAGTGAAAATAGATAAAGAAAATGGTATCAAATATGATATTTGGGGGATAGGCTGGGACCAGATACTTACCGAAGGATTTCATATAAGACACCAGCCATTATTAGAGTCTGATGATATTACCAAGTATAAATTTCCTGAGCCAACAGATGAATTGTTATCAATAATAAAAAAAAGAGGTCAAAAAGAAAGAAATTATTATTTTCTTTTATCCTTGCAGGATTTTACTCTTTTTGAGAGGTGTTGGTGTATTAGGGGATACGAAAATGTATTAACAGATATGTATTATAGAGAAAAAGAGACTAATTATTTACTGGATGGAATTACTGAGTTTAATATAGAAATGTCAAAGAGAATTGTAAAGATGGGTATTGTAGATGGACTACGAACAGGTGATGATATCGGAACTCAAAAGGGTATGGTAATGTCACCAGAAATGTTTAGAAAATTTTTTAAAAAAAGATATAAAAAAATGTGGGAAGTCTACAAAGATAAAAATCTTCCTATTTTTCACCATTCTTGTGGGAACATAATAAAAATAATACCTGATTTAATTGAGATAGGATTAGATGTACTTAATCCAATTCAACCTGAAGCTATGAGTCCAGATGAGTTATCAAAAGAGTTTGGTAGAAGACTGTCTTTTTTTGGGGGGATAAGTACCCAAAAAACATTACCGTTTGGGACTCCTCAAGATGTAAAAAATGAAGTTATTAATAGAATAAAAGTGCTTGGGAAAAATAATGGATATATTATATCTCCATCTCATGAAGTTACATCAGATTGCAATGATGAGAATTTTATTATGTTGATTAAAACACTTGAAGATTATAAGAAAGGTAAAATAAATATATTTTAAATTCTTTCTATTTATGGATTATAGTAAACATATTAAAACTAAAATTTTAATGTGTTTGGTGGATTTTTTTATTAATCATGGATAAGCATTGGAGTAATATAGAGTGGAAAAATCAGAAACTAATATTTTTTTCAAGAGGTTACAAGATTTATTATTTGAAAAATTTATAAAAGGCAATAAAGAAAGAGAGAATGCTTTTAAAAAAGAAAATCTTATAAATATTTTATCCCCTGGAAGGGTAAATATAATTGGTGAACATACAGATTATAATTTGGGGCTTTCTATAAATACTGCCATAAATAAATATATATTTATAGCAGGGTATGAAAATAAAACAGATTATGTAGAAGTTTTTTCCAGATACTTAAACGATTCCAATAAATTTTCATTGGAAGACATTACATTTGATAAAACAACAAGCTGGATAAATTATATAAAGGGGGTTTTAAAAGAATATATTCAGCACGGTCATAAAATTGGCGGGTTTAGTATAGTTGTGGACAGCAACCTGCCTATTGGTGCCGGTATTAGCTCTTCAGCTTCTCTTGAGGTCGGAGTTGCAGAGTTTGTTGAAGAGCTTTTTAATTTAAAAGTGAATAAAAAAGAAACGGTAAAATATTGTAATAGTGCTGAAAATAATTTTGTGGGGGTAAACTGCGGATTTATGGATCAGTTTTCTGTTGCTTATGGTAAGGAAAATAATGTAATTTATCTAAATTTTAAAGACCTGTCTTATGAATATATTCCTTTTGATCTTGAGGATAATTTGATCTTAATTGTTGATTCTAAAGAGGAAAGAAATCTGGCAAATACTGAATATAATAAAAGAAGGCAGGAATGTAATGATGCGGTTCAGCTGATATCTAAAATAGTAAAAAATAAAAATATTAAATCTTTATCAGATATTAGTTTAGACTCGCTATATGAACTGGAAGATAAGATACCTGAAAAACTCTTCAGGAGAGTAAAGCATGTTGTAACAGAAAATAATAGAGTTTTATTATCAAAAGAATATCTGCTCAAAGGAGACATTGAAAAACTAGGTAAGATATTATTTGAATCACATAACAGCCTGAGATATGATTATGAAGTATCAACTGAAAAACTTGATTATCTAGTTGATGAAATGAGTAAAATTAAAGGGGTTTATGGCGTGAGGTTAATGGGAGCAGGTTTTGGAGGAAGTGTTATTAGTATTGTTAAGAAAAGCAAAATTGACAGTATTACCGATATAATAGATGGTAAGTTTTTAAAAAAATTCAATGTTTCTCCTGACTTTATAGATTGTTTGTTTTCAGATGGAACAAGAAGAGTGAAATTTTAGGAATATATCAAAGAATGAAAAAAGAAAAATTGGAATTAACTAAAAAAGGAAGAGGAAAGACCGGAAGCCGTAGTACCGGCAACAGAAGAAGTAAGCTATCTGGTAAAAATAAATCTTTGGTGAGCAGAGAATACGAAGAAGATTTGAACCTGAAGAAGAGAAAAATAATAAAAAATGACGGCAGGTATTTGATATATTATGATTTTTGAAAAAATAAAAACATTAGATAAAATAGGGGAGGTATAAAATACTCGAACTGCGGTATGACCCAATTAAAAATAAATTAATAGCCATTGCAACTAAGAGGCAGGATAGGACTTTTTTGCCACCAAAAGATTATTGTCCTCTTTGTCCAACGAAAAATAGCAAAATAATAACAGAGATTCCGGAAAGTGATTATGATATCGTAGTTTTTGAAAATAAATTTCCAACTTTTGATAAAAATCCTGACAAGGTAGATAGTGAAAAGTTAAATATTGGAAGTGATTTTCCGTATAAGCTAAAAGAGTCTAAAGGTATCTGTGAAGTTATTTGTTACACTTCAAACCATGACTTATTTTTAGAAGATATGCCGGTAGGGAAAATTGGTAATTTAATAAAAGTCTGGCAGGATAGGTACTTTGACTTAGGTAATAAAAGTTTTATTAGATATGTTTTTATTTTTGAAAATAAAGGGGAAGAGATAGGTGTTACGCTTTCCCATCCCCATGGTCAGATATATGCATTTCCTTATATCCCCCCAGTAGCTCTTGAGGAGCTAAGGTCATCCCAAAAGTTTTACAGGAAAAATAAAAAATGTTTGCATTGTGAAATTATAAAAAAAGAATTAGAAGATAAAGAAAGAATTGTTATTGAAAATAAAGATTTTGTTGCTTTTATTCCTTTTTATGCCAGGTGGCCATATGAAGTGCATATTTACTGCCTAAGACATCTGGGGAGTTTGTGTGAACTGGATAATAGTGAAGTAACTTTTCTATCAAAAATAATTAAAGAACTGGTAAATAGATATAATAAGCTATTTAACTTTAGGATGCCTTATGTAATGATAGTCCATCAAATTCCAACGGATGGTAAAGATTATCCTTACTATCATTTACACTTTGAATTTTACCCGCCATATAGAACAAAAAATAAACTCAAGTACCTGGC
>JABMRD010000137.1 GCA_013202875.1 Actinomycetota bacterium
GCGCTAGACTTAGGATCTAGTGGGGTAACACCTATAGGGGTTCAAGTCCCCTCTCTCGCACCATTATATTTTTATATATACTTATATCAATTAATATTTTTATATATTACTTAAAGTTCGAATCCTCTCTCCCCAGCCAGTTAGAACGATAATCCAAATCTACCAGTACATCAAAGGGTTTTTTTAAGGTATACTCTAGCTTTTTACCTCTAAGTTGTAAGTTCGAAAGTAAAAAATTAATAAGTTGCCTTTTTTGTTCTACTTTAGAACTTTCAAATAATTCTGGTGCTTTAGAACATATATTTAGTAAGGAAATAAGCGTCATTGAGTAGTTTTCATCTGCTTCAGTTAAGCTTTTTAATTTATCAGTTAACTTATACTGTTTTTCTTTTAATTCTCTTGCTTTTTTATCGTATTCGTCTTGAGTAATTCACCCTGGCCAACATAGATGTAGAAAATGGAATGAAGTCGTTAAAAGGGTTTTTATAAATTGCTTTTTGGTGCTAAAATTTTCCGCATAGGTTAAAAAATGAAAAACCTAAAGAAAGAAGCTAATCTTAAAATTAAAAAGGAAATAATTAACACGATAGGGGATATAAAAATGAAAATATCTGATGTGGAAAAAATGCAAGCAAATAAAGATGTTGAAGGATAATTTGAAGGAGAGGTCAGAGGCAGTATTAGGCGGCGTGGTTGGGATTGTACTCGCACTTGCAACCTACGACCTAATGTCTGTTTCCGTAACGGAATGGAGCCAGTTGATCATACCACTATTTTTTTCCTTCTCTACCTTATTGCTGATCATGTTTCTGTGGTATATTGGGTCCGAGGCAGTAGACCTAGTTCCCCAAGAGAATCTTCTATTTGTTCTAAACATCATTCAAGTGATTGTCTTGACCACGCTTCCTTTCGGTGTCCGCCTTTCCCTCTTTTCCGAAATCAAAGAAATTGGGACAACATTCCTCGCCATTAGCACGGGGATTCTCTTCGCCTTAACTGCACTGATCAATTTTATCCTTTTACAGAAACCGGAGAGCCGTACAGTTCCCAGATCCGTATTATGTGATATGCAGGCATATAAGTTTAGTTTGCCGGCAGGTTCACTGGTAGCATTTCTCTCCCTCCTTATTCCAGCTGAGGCTATTGTTGGAGAACCTTTTGATAGATTGAACATTCCATTTCGTGCTTTTAGTCATATCTTGGCTTTTTCTGTGTTCTTCTTGGTTACCATTGTAGCTGAGATATTTATACGAAGGCGTCTGTCAGCCATAGCAGAGGATGCTCCAGAGGTTCAGAAGGTGGGAGGAATCTTCCACTCAAAAATGAGAACAGTCAATAACACGTTCTTTACGGCAGCGCTTGGCTTGAGTGCCTTCTCCTTAAGTGAACTTCCTGTTTCAGCTATAGCTGACTTGGTTCCGCCGTTAGCCTACTTTACTTTCCTTTTCTTCTTGATTTATGTGTTCTGGGTTAAGCTTTATCGAGTATATGCTATCATTCCTAAGTGGGATGAATGGCTTGATATGTTAACCGTTTTTCCTTCTATGCTAGCAATCTTTGCTCCTCCAATGTTCCGCTTGATGGTGCTACCTAACCCTGAAACAAGGGAACTTGGTGCTATGGTTTTCCCTATTTTGATGGCTATGTTTGCTTTAGCTAATGCTACGGTATATATCTACGTTGCTAGGTTTAGAAAGAGTGATTTAAGGTTTCGTCAAGAAAGAAGGAGTGAGTTCCGCCGATGGGCAACCGGAAGCCTCGTCTTAGCCTTCATCTTAGTAGCTTCGTTACTGATACCCTCCAACATTACAACCTTAATGGATATCCCCTTGCGGGTTATTGTCTGGTGGATTTCCCTAGTGATCTTTGAAATTATCATGTGGGTAGCTACTCATAGGCTATCAAACGACAAAGAAAAGTAGACGCGCGTACAATAAATGATTATATAATAAAAAAATGTGTAAACATGAAAAAGTAAACAAACAATGAGATATCGGAACTAAGTATCGTCCCTTGCATACTAAGATTTGGATTCGTTACACATAGAATTAGATACTCTTAGAAAAAGGTGGTAAATAAAAATGGGAATATATGATAAATTGTTTGGGAAAAAACAGGAAAAGGAAAAAAAGTATAGACCCAAAAAAGATTGGAGTTTTCATGCTAACCGTGCAAATACCTATTTGAAGGAAGGGAAGTTCACCGAAAATAACTAACAGAATACTGGTGCGCAGTTACTATTTTTAAGTTATCAGAAAAATAATATATCCTTCCTTAAGTTGCTATGTTTAATATAATGTAGATATGTATTATTTTAAATGTTAAATAAATATTATTTTGAAATGCTTGTAAAAAAAGAAATAGATTTCAAAGAAGTTTTAAGAAGGTGGGCTATAGGTGAAGTTGGGTCGAAAGAATTTGGTTTTGCTGGTTTTGAAGAGGAAAGAAAGAAATTAAAATCAAATCAATTTACTGAAATAGACTTAAAAAAATGTCTTTATGGAAGATGGCCTTATTATATACCATCTATTATTCAATTAAATGCTTTGTGGTTTTTAGAACCAATTGAATTCATTATTAATGAATATTCGAAATTTTATACTATGAATAATAATGGTTGGAAACAAAAAACTAATGGGACTTATAAATTAATTGATGCAGCTCTAAAATCCATGCATTATCCTGATCAAAATTCAAGAGAATTTCAAATTATTAAAAATTTTACAAGCTTAGATGCTGATGATTTTACAGGTATAACATTGATTTATAATAAAAAAATAAATAAATATACAATAGTGGAAGGGCACGCAAGATTAATAGCAATTTACAATCATTCAATAATAAATAAAAGAAAAATAAGTTTACCTCTAGAATTTGCTATTGGTTTCTCTAATGTTGAATGGTGTTTTTCACCATTTTAAATATTAATTGTGATTTAATTATGCAACAGAGTTAATGCCATATTGAATAACGTAAATAATGATTGTTAATAAACAAGCAATTAAGCTGTTTTAAGTTGAGTATTTAATATTTCGATCTGTGAAGATAATTCAATAATTTTATAGTAATATTTAGTTCTAAACGTGTTCAATATCCCCAGCCAGTTAAGACAACTACGTCGTAGAAATATTATGAGAAAAAACTCTCAAGAATTTCCAATATGAAATGAAAGTTTTATAATATAATCTATTACAACAATATAAATTCTACTATTTATTGCTAAATTTAGGAGCACCTTATGAAGAAAAATAAAATTTACATTATTCTTGTTATTCTGGCTGTTATTTCTCTATTAAGCTTTGCAGTACTATGTAATCCGGATGAAGCAGTCACAGATGACAAGGCAGATGAATATGAAGATAAAGAGGTGCAAGTAAATGAAACAGATGTAACAACTTTAAAGGATATTGCTGAAGAAGAAATCTTAGAAGAAGCAGGGGAACCTGAAGAAGAAGTAAAAAAAATCATACCAGAAAAGTTAAATGAGATAGAGATAAAATATTCCTTAGAATTCGTGCAATATCTTGAATCACTAGAAAAAGATTACCTGGAAACCATATTATATGATGACAAAGCATTAAAAGAAGAATATGACTTATTTGAATGGAGAAATATATTTTATAATGATGGAATAGTCTTTACTGCAGACGAAAATATTTTTCCAGGTTCCTGGTACGAGCCGGATATTAATGCCAGAGCCGAAAGTCTTGCTGAAGAGGATATGGAAAGGTCTAAAAAGATAGCTATATATGCACTCGATAAATATCCAGCCAAAGTCCTAAAAGAAAATTTGGGAAAATTATATATACTAAAGTCTATGAATTTCTATGGGGTTGATTACGGGGGTACGAATGATGAAAAAGATCGTGTATATATAACCAGTAATGGAATAGATATAGGTTATACAGCTCTGTTTATAGAAAAGGTATTTCACCATGAGTTTTCCAGTATCCTATTTACAAAATTTGAAGAGTCAGAATGGAGACAGATCAACCCTGCTGATTTCGTTTACTTTGATGAACAAACCGGGGGATCTGGGGCTATAAGAGAGGGAAGGGCCTCTCAAGAATTTGATACAAAGATGCATGAGGCTGGATTTTTATATGAATATGCTCAATCTACTTTAGAA
>JABMRD010000138.1 GCA_013202875.1 Actinomycetota bacterium
ATATATTAGCTCCGGGTCTGATACTCGGACAGGCTATAGGAAGATGGGGCAACTTTTTTAATCAGGAAGCTTTCGGAAGACCGACAAATCTTCCCTGGGGTATATATATCGAACCTACTATCAGGCAATTATATGGTTATGGAAGCTCTGAATATTTCCATCCCACATTTTTATATGAATCGATAGCAAATCTCCTGTTGTTTGCTCTTCTTATGTTAATGCACAGATTTTATAAAAACAAACCTGATAGAATTCCATATGGATTGATACTCTGTGTGTATCTGGGAATATATTCGATTTACAGGACGTTTATTGAATCTTACCGTATAGACAGCTCCTTCTGGGGTCCGGTAAAGGTGGTATATGTAATAAATTTTGTTACCATCATTGGCGCCTTTATTATAGCCTATCATGTAATTAAAAAGTTTAAGGAAAAAAAGCAGCTGGAGGACAATGCGGAAAAATAATGTAATGGCTCAGCTTTTTTACTTTTTATCTAAATAGGTTTCATTGACTGTATATATTCATATTTTAAAAGCCATTTTACTGTATATGCAGCCGCAGTAATTTTGACGGTACAGGTTTAATTCTTTGCTTAACTGGATGGTTTTTTTAAAACCATCCTTTTTTTTAAAGTCGGCCTGGTAAAAATTAATTCCTTTTGCAAACCCAAGTTCCAGCCCTGCGGAGTTTATAATATTGTGGTTCTTATGGGGACTTATAGTTAGTGTGGTTCCAAATAAATCAAAACCCTGATTTTTCGCTGTATCAGCAGTTTTATCCAGACGCATCCTGAAGCATAAACTGCATCTGCTGCCGTCTTCGGGTTCATCTTTTAAATCTCTGGTTAATCTTAACCATTTTTTTACTTCATATTTTCCAACCGCCAGTTGGATGGAATATTTTTTTGAGATTATTTTTACACACCCGAGTCTTTTAATATATTCTTCTACCGGATGAATATTTGGATTATAATAAAAAAAAGTTATATCAAAGTCCTGTTTTAACAGAAAATAAGGATACAGAGTACAGGTTCCACAGCAAACATGAAGAAGGATTTTTGGTTTTATAGTTGAATATTTTAACATATTACCTATAATTTTAAGTCTGTTTTGCTAATTTTATTTTCTTCAGGTATATTAATAAAAACATTTAAAAGTATCAAAGGTCTTTTTATGAATTATAATTTTTTAAAGATAGAAAAACCAGGAAAGCTTGGGGACATAGGTACTCTCTCTGGCCAGGGTTTTAAAGTTTCCAGCTCTGTAGAAAAGGCAGTGGACAGAATATTAAAGGAAGTTGAAGCAAACGGAGACAGGGCAATCTTGAAGTTTTGCAGGCAGTTTGACCGGTTTGATGCTAAAGATATCAATAATATTAATGTTAAGAGTAAAGAGATTGAACTGGCTTCAAAAAAAGTAAAAAAAACCTTTCCCGATTTGGTCGAGGCATTGGAGGTAAGTTACAGAAATATAAAAGAATATCATAATGTCCAGTTTAAAAAAGAGGCAGGTTCATGGACCATAAAGCCTGGTAAGGGCAAAGAGATCGGACAAATCTTGCTCCCTCTGGAAAGAGTTGGTATATATATACCCGGAGGAAGATATATTTATCCTTCCTCAGTGCTTATGACCGTGGTTCCGGCAATGGTGGCAGGAGTAAAGGAGATTGTCATATGCACCCCACCTCAGCCTGATGGTAATATAGACCAGATTTTGCTATATCTTTGCGGAAGATTGAAAATTAAGGAGGTTTATAAAATTGGCGGCGCACAGGCAATTGCTGCTCTTACATACGGTACGGAAAGCATTAAAAAGGTGGATAAGATTGCCGGCCCTGGTAATATATATGTTACTACAGCCAAGAAGAAGGTATTTGGTGATGTTGGTATTGATAGCCTGGCTGGCCCGAGCGATGTAGCTATTCTGGCAGATGATTCCGCTAATCCTTCTTTCATTGCTGCTGATATGATTTCGCAGGCCGAGCACGATCCGGATTCCAGAAGTATATTATTATCCTCCAGTTCGGATATGGCAAAAAAAGTTATTGAAAAAATTTACTGGCATCTGGATAGTCTTTTAAAAGAATATGGGGCGAGGGTGAATATGGAAGTCATTTTAAAATCGCTTAAGAAAAATTGTAAAATTATTTTCATTAAAGAAAAAGACCGGCTGATTGAGATTTGTAATAGGATAGCTCCGGAACATCTGGAGATAATGGTAAAGGATGCAAAAAAAGTCTTAAAGAAAATAAAAAATGCAGGTGCAATATTTATTGGCGAATACTGTCCCGTGGCAGTCGGTGATTATATAGGGGGTACCAACCATGTTATTCCCACAAATGGCAATGCAAGATTTTCTTCACCACTGAGTGTATATGATTTTTTAAAAAGAAGCAGTGTAACTTTTTACAGCAAGGATGCTCTGCGGAAGGAAAAAAAGTTTATTGAGATATTATCTGAACTTGAAAAATTATTTGCACATCAAAGTTCTGTTAGGTTAAGGTTTAAAAACATAAAGGATACAAAATGAGTATAAAAATTAAGGAGTGGATTTCCAGATTGCCGGAATATATCCCGGGCAAAACCATAGAAGAAATAAAAGAGCGGTACAATCTGGATAGGGTTTATAAATTAGCATCCAATGAAAACTTATATGGACCACACCCCGGGGTTTTGAAAGAAATCTGTAAGAACCTGGATGATATAAAATATTACCCTGATAGCGAGTGCAGGGAAATAAGGCAGAAGCTTGCTGAAAGGTATAATGTAGATAGTGAAACCATAATTATGGGGAACGGCACAGATCAGATTATTGAGATGATCTGTGACAGTTTTATTGATCAAGGAGAAGGAGCAGTAATTGCCGATCCTACTTTTTTAATTTATGAAAAATCGGTAGTAAAGTATGGTGGAGCAGCAGTTAAAGTTCCCTTAAAGGATTTCAGGCAGGATGTGGAAATGCTGACAGAATCCATAAATGATAAGACTAAAATATTATTCCTGACCAATCCTCACAACCCTACAGGCACAAATATCAATCGTAGGGAATTTGACTATGTTATAGAAAATATTAATAAAGATGTATTACTGGTTGTAGATGAAGCCTACTGTGAATATGTGCCGGAACAGGAAAGAATTAATACAATAGAATATCTATCCGGGTGCAGTAACCTTATAATATTAAGAACATTTTCAAAGATTTTTGGGCTGGCTGGATTAAGAATCGGATATGGAATATCTGACAGTTCAATTATTTCAGCATTAAACAAAGTAAGAATTCCATTTAATGTAAATTCAATTGCGCAGAAAGCTGCTGCAGCTGCGCTGGATAATGAATCCTGTATTAATGAAATAAGAGAAAATATAGATAAGGAAAGGAATAGGTTCTATAACATTTTAAATAAAAATGGGATAGGCTTTATTAAATCATATGCAAATTTTATATTGATTAATACCGGTAAAAATAGTGACGAGATTGTAGAAGAACTACTGAAAAATGGGTTTATAGTAAGACCGGGGAAAAATCTGGGAATACCTGGATATATCAGGGTTACTATAGCTTTACCGGAGATAAATGAAAAATTTTTGTCAGTCTTTATAAAAATATTTAACAACCTATATAAAAAGGAAAGGGTATAAGAAAATGGAGACGGTAGTTACCGGTAAGGGAACTGAAGTTAAATTTGGACCAGATCTTCCCACGGTTATAATTGCTGAAAGAATTAATCCTACGGGCAGGAAGTCTTTAGCTGAGGAATTAAAACAGGGCAAATTTGATATTGTAAGAGAAGATGCTATAAAACAAACTGAAGCTGGTGCCCATATAATTGATATTAATGTTGGAGCGGCTGGTGTAGATGAAGTTGAAATGCTGCCCCGGGCAGTTAAAATGGTTATGGAGGTAACCGATCAACCCCTTTGCCTGGATTCTGCGAATCCAAAAGCACTGGCGGCGGCTCTGGAAGTCTATCCATATAAGGCTATTATTAATTCAGTTAATGGTGAAGAAAGATCACTGGAAGAAATCTTACCTATGGTAAAAGAGAGTGGAAGCGCGGTAATATGCCTTACAATGGATGAGGATGGAATTCCAGATAATGTTGAAAAAAGATTTGAAATTGCAGAAAAAATAATAAAGAGAGCAGAGTCTATAGGAATAAAGAAAGAAGATCTGGTATTTGACTGTCTGGTTATGCCTAACTCTATAGATTCTAATGCAGGTAGAATTACATTGGAGACTCAAAGAAGAGTTGCAAAAGAGTTCGGGGTATCAATTACAGGGGGATACTCTAATGTTAGTTTTGGAATGCCGGACAGGAATCTGCTTAATATTCATTTTATAACTATGGGTATAATCAGTGGTTTATGCGCTCCTATTACCGATCCATTGATAGATAATCTGACAGAAGCAATAAAAGCAGCAGATTTCCTTGCTGGCAGAGATCCGTATGGTATGAATTATATATCTTTCTATAGAAAATAATCATTTTCTATTTTATAATCAGTAACTTAGGATTAAGAAAATGCTTGACTGTGATAAGAGTTATATTGTAAAACGTACAAGCGTAACTAAAATGCTTGATACTTATTTCTAATACGCTGATTAGAACAAGTAAGAAAGTAACCAAAGTTATTGGAAATTATATTTTAATATACCTCATGCACCAGGATTATTGTTGTAGATAAATAGACGAGGAGCATGGGATTTTAATACAAATATTAACTACAAAGGCAGAAAATTTAAAGTTTTTCGGAGTATATAATTTTCTAATTATGATAGAGAAAAAATTACCCACGTATAATAAAAGTAAATGCAAAGTGATCTGAACCCCAAAAGTTGGACACGCACTTAACTAAATTAGCACTAACTGATGAGACTTGTTTTTATTAAATTTATCTTCAAATTCTTCCGGGGGCATATACCCCAGGGAAGAATGCAGTCTTTTATTG
>JABMRD010000139.1 GCA_013202875.1 Actinomycetota bacterium
GTGGTGCATGGCATAGAAGAGTCCAATATTAAAACTGATGATATGGTGGTGATTAACGGCGCAGGACCTATTGGACTTATGTTTATTGCCCTGGCCAAACTAAAAGGCGCACTTGTGATATCAGTGGATTTATCAGGTGAAAGGTTAGGATATGCCAGGGAATTTGGGGCAGATTATATTGTTAACGCTGCAAAAGCAGATGATCAGGTACAAGCAGTAAAAGATCTGACAGAAGGGGGCAGGGGAGTGGATGTAGCAGTTGATGCTACCGGAATCCCCGGAGTGTGGGAGATGACCATACTTATGGGAAGAAAAGGAGCGATTATAAATCTATTCGGGGGGTGCGAGCCTGACACTTTTATAAATATAGATACCGGACTGCTGCACTACTCAGAGCTTACTATAAAAGGAGTATACCACCATACTCCTTACTATGTAAAAAAAGCATTTGATCTAATAGCCTCGGGACAGATTGATACTGTTAAATTTATAACTGCTGATATGCCCCTTGAAAAACTGGTAAGCGCGCTGGAGCTCATGGGTCAGCAGAAGGGTATAAAATATAATATTACAACATAATCATTATGAAAGCTTTGCTTTGCTATAATCAAAATGAATTTAAGCTGGAAGAAATAGACAGGCCAGGAATACTAAAGGATGAGATGTTAATAGAAATGATATATACTGGTCTATGCGGTTCTGATATTGTAAAGATATTTGACCCGGCAGTAAAAAAGCCGGCGGTCTTTGGGCATGAAGTAGTGGGAAGAGTAGTAGAAGCCGGGAAGAATATAACCAGGTTCAAATCAGGCGATGTAGTGGTGGCTGCTCACCACATACCCTGTTACCGGTGTCATTATTGTTTACATGGAAGCCATTCAATGTGCAGACACTTCAAAGAAACCAATATATATCCAGGTTCATTCAGCCAGTATATAAGGCTGTCAAAAGAACATATCGGGTATACTACTTTTAAAATCCCTCCGGACACCAACCTTCCGGAAGCATTATTTATAGAATCCCTGGCCTGCTGTATCAGGGCTGTGGATAGAGTTACCTTCCTGAAAGATGATGTTTTTTCTGTAGTGGGAACCGGGATTATTGGAATGCTTTTTGTCCAGTTAATAAAGCTATCAGGTGGAAGGGTGGTGGCTATTGACCTGGATAATGACCGGTTATCCATGGCCAGATTTCTGGGAGCAGAATATACCATAAATCCGTCAAACCAGAATGTTGTCCAGGAAATTAAAGATATTACAGATATTGGTGTTGATATTGCCATACTTACCGTAACAAATAAATATACGCTGGGTGAAGCTCTTAAATACCTTAGAGATGGAGGAACAGTTAATATTTTTGGAGCATCAGGGAAAGAAAGTAAGTTTGAAGTTGATTTTGAAAGAGTATTTAAAAGAGAAATGTCCATAATCAGCTCTTATTCTGCTACTCCTGAGACGTTAAAGCGTGCTTATGATATCATAATCGGTAAAAAAATAAATTTATCTCCCCTGATATCAGAGGTAATGCCGCTTTCAGATTTTAAAAAAGGCCTGGATCAGGTACTTCAGAGGAAAATATATAAGGCGGTCTTTAAACTGTAGTAGAATATAGCTTTAGTATAATTTTTAGAGTTTAACTTAAAAAACTATAAGCAGGAAGAGAATACGCAGATGGCAGTCTTAGAATTTTAATATTATAAGAATTAATGGTAAATATTTTTTCAGGATAGATATGTTCTTAGATGAGGCAAAAATTAATATAAAATCAGGAAACGGTGGGAATGGTATAGTTACCTTTTTTAACTTAAAAGGTGGGGGCAGGAAAATTCCCAGCGGGGGAAAAGGCGGAAAGGGTGGAGATGTAACAATAGAAGCCACCCGGGATTTAAGCACTTTGTATGTATTTAAAAAGAAGATACATTTCAAAGCTGAAAATGGTAAGAATGGAGAGCCCAATAATAGAAATGGTAAAGACGGAAAGGATTTGATTATAAAAGTCCCTGTAGGAACCATAATTAAGGATGTCAAGGAAAATATAATTGTTGATCTGGACAGTCCCGGCGATGAAATTGTTATAGCTGAAGGTGGTATAGGCGGTAGGGGAAATTCAAGTTTTGCATCTTCAAATAGAAGGTTCCCTGCATTTGCGGAAATAGGTGAAATAATGGAAGATTCCTGGATTAATCTGGAGCTCAGGCTTGTGGCGGATGTCGCACTGGTTGGATTTCCGAATTCTGGTAAATCTACAATAATCAGCCGCATATCAGCGGCAAGGCCAAAAATAGCAGATTATCCTTTCACCACTTTAACTCCTAATCTGGGTGTGGTGACTGTAGATGATGAAAACTTTGTTGTTGCTGATGTCCCTGGTTTAATAAAAGATGCGCATAATGGAATTGGTCTTGGGGATAAATTTTTAAGGCATATAACCAGATCTACGATACTGGCAGTAGTTTTAGATGGGCAGAGGATTATAGATGAGAGACAGGATATCATTGAGACTTTTAATATTTTAAGAGAGGAGATAAGGCTATATAATATTGATGTATACAAAAAAGATTATGTAGTTTTAATAAATAAGATTGACCTGTTTGCCGATAGTGAGAAGTTAAATAAAATTAAGAAAGTTCTTGGAAATAAGAGCGGTAAGAGTGTTTTTTTAACATCAGCAATTACGGGACAGGGTCTTGATAAGTTAATCTGGGATTTATATAAGAAAGTGGCAAAGTACAGAGAGGAGCTCCAGAAAGATAAAGACATAGAGCTTAAAAAGCGGGAGAGAGTAAAAGTTTATAGCCTGGATAAAAGAAATCTGGAGATGGAAAAAATTAAAATTGAAAAAAATAATAATGAATATATCGTGAAGAATAAAAAATTAGAAAGACTGGTTGCTATGACTGATTTAGAGAATGAAGAAGCATTGGATTATTTAAAATATAGACTAAAAAAAATGGGGATTGCAGACAGGTTAAAAAAGATGGGCGTCAGTGAAGGAAGTACTGTAATTATCGGAAGCCTTGTTTTTTCACTTATTGATTAAATTTTACTTGTGGGGTAATAAATGGGAAACAGAAAAAAGTACCTGAAAAATATTAAAAAAATGGTCATAAAAATAGGCTCCAGCAGTCTTACTTCGAAAGCAGGCGGGCTGGATAAAGTTAGCATGAAGAGATTTGTAAATGAAGTCAGCTCTCTAATCAAAAGAGGAATGGAAGTGATAGTAGTTACCAGCGGAGCTATTGCTGCTGGTCTGGAGAATTTAAATATCAAAAAAAAGCCGGAAGATATAATTCTTCTTCAAGCTGCTGCTTCTATAGGTCAGGTAGAGCTTATGAGGTTGTACAGCAATTTATTTTTAACAAGTGGTTTAAAGATAGGTCAGATACTGTTAACTCATGAGGATACTACCAGAAGGAAGCAGTATCTTAATATTAAAAATACCATAAAAAAATTAATCAGTTTAAATATTGTCCCTGTAATTAATGAAAATGACAGCGTAGCTGTAGATGAAATAAAATTTGGAGATAATGACGAGCTGGCTGCTCTGGTTGCAATTCTAGCAGAATCAGATATTTTAATAATTTTAACTGATATTGACGGAATGTACGATAAAAACCCCAGGATTTATAGTGACGCGAAGTTAATTTCGTATATAGATAAAATAAATGAAGATATTGAAAAAGCAGCCGGGGGAATCGGCTCAACTTATGGCATTGGTGGAATGGAATCCAAAATAAAAGCTGCAAAAATTTGCTCTTTTTCTGGTATAAAAACAATAATTGCAAATAGCAAAAGGAAAAATATTTTAAATAAAATTATCGCTGATGAGGACGTAGGGACTTTCTTTGCCCCGCAGACCGTAAAGAAGGTAAAAAGTATAAAGAAATGGATAGCTTTCGGCATGAAAACCAAAGGCGGTATAGTCATTGACAGGGGAGCAGAAGAAGCTGTGTTAAATAAAGGTAAAAGCATACTGGCAGTTGGTGTTGTAAAGGTTGACGGTAAGTTTAATAAAGGCGATACATTGAAGGTATTTTCACTTGACAGTAAATTGATTGCCAAGGGAATTAGCAACTTTTCAAGTGAGGATATAGAAAAAATAAAGGGGAAAAACAGAGATAAGATTTTATCTGAATTTGATACTTCGATGTGTAGTGAAGTAATCCACAGAGATCGTCTGGTGGTTTTTAAGGAATAATTTTAACAGGCTGTTTTGTGTTATAATAACTAAAAGCTGGAGGAATTTATGGATATAGTTTTAGAAATAGCAAAAAGGGCAAAAGAAAATACAAAGTTTATCTCTAATGCAAATACGAAGATTAAAAACAAAATACTATCCGATATTTCAAAATATCTTATCGCCGGTACTGAAGAAATCCTAAAAGAAAATAAAAAAGATTTAGAAATATCCACACAAGAAGGGATGTCTGATAGTTTACTGGATAGGTTAAAATTAGACAGGAAAAGAATAGGGAAAAAAGCAGAAAGTATAGACAAGGTTATCAAATTCACCGATCCTGTAGGGGAAGTAGTTTTTGGATATAATCTTCCCAATGGCTTGATTCTGAAGAATATCAGGGTACCTCTGGGAGTTGTGGGAATAATATATGAAGCCAGGCCCGATGTTACTATTGATGCTTCGGTTCTGTGCCTTAAAGCAGGAAATTGTATTATTCTAAGGGGAAGTTCCCATGCACTTAATACCAATAAAAAATTGGTCCAGGTAATGGGCAGGGCTCTAAAAGATAATGATTTTCCGGAAAGTATAATACAGATTATCCCATCCGCTGATAGGGAAGATGTGGTCAGGCTAATGCAACTCCGGCGATACATAGATGTTCTTATCCCGAGAGGGGGTAAGAGCTTGATTGAAAGTGTGGTAGAAAATTCAAAAGTGCCTGTGATTGAAACTGGAATTGGAAATTGTCATGTTTATATTGATAATGCATTGGAAAATATTAGCATGGACAAAATTGCAGAAATAGTAATAAATGCAAAGACGCAGCGGCCAAGCGTTTGCAATGCGGCTGAAAAATTGCTGGTACATAAAGATGTTGCCAAAAAAATACTGCCTGTAGTGCTTAAAAAACTTGAAGAAAAAAATGTAAAGCTTCTGGGGTGCAGTATATCTAAAGAAATATATTCATCTATCGGGTTAGCTTCTGAAGAAGACTGGTATGAGGAATATCTGGATTATAAAATGGCAGTTAAAGTGGTTGACAGCATTGAAGAGGCAGTAATGCATATAAATAAATATGGCTCTCATCATACTGAAACTATAATTACGTCAAACTACCAGAATTCAATTTATTTTACCAGGGAAATAGATTCAGCAGCTGTTTTTGTTAATGCTTCTACAAGGTTTACAGATGGTGAGCAGTTTGGGATGGGAGCGGAAATCGGTATAAGCACCCAGAAACTTCATTGGCGGGGACCTATGGGGTTAAGAGAACTTACTACTAATAAGTTTATAGTATCAGGTGAGGGTCAGATAAGGGAATAAAATGGAAAAAAGCAGTAAATTTTGTAAAAAAATTGGAATTATGGGAGGGACATTTAATCCCATCCATCATGGTCATTTAGTTACTGCCAGGGAAGCACTAAGTCAATTTAAGCTGGATAAAGTAATTTTTATACCTACTGGTAACCCGCCGCATAAAATTGAAAATGAAGCAGCCAGTGCTGAAGATAGGTATATAATGACTGTTATTGCTACTTCTTCAAACAGTAATTTTTTTGTTTCAAGAATGGAAATAGACAGGAAAGGTAAGTCATATACTATAGATACGGTCCGTCAGTTAAGGAAAATATATGGCAAGAATTCGTTACTATATTTTATAACCGGTGCTGATGCCATTTTAGAGATACTTACCTGGAAGAATACCGATGAGATAGTTTCACTCTGCAAGTTCATAGCTGCAACCAGGCCAGGGTATAACCTGTTGCGTATGGAAGATTTAAGAAAAAGACTTTTTGGCAAAGCCGGGGCTACTGATGAGAAAATATATGTAATGGAGATACCGGCTCTTTCTATTTCTTCAACTGATATAAGAAATAGGGTAAAGCATAACAGGCCAATAGATTACCTACTTCCTGAGGGGGTTAGCAATTATATTTTAAAACATGAACTTTATAAATAGTTTTACTTTAACTGGAAAGCAAAAAGAATATCTTAAAGATTTGACTGAAAAGATTAAATCTATTATGTCTTCTTCATTATACCAGCATTCTATTAATACTTTAGAGTATGCGGGCACTATCGCACAGAAATATTTGTCTGATATAGAATTTTTTGATTTAGGTGTTGCATGTATACTGCATGATTATGGTAAAATATTCAATTATGAAGAGTTGGTGAAAATAGCAAAAGAAAATAAGCTTGAAGTTGGTAGTTTTGAATTAAATTTCCCGCCATTATTGCACAGCTTCGTAGGTGATTATCTGGTCCTAAGGGATTTTAGTGTTTCTAGCAGTAAGATATTAAAAGCAATTAAATTTCATGCGACCGGATATTGTAATATGAATCTCGCAGATAAGATTTTATTTATTGCTGACAAAGTTGAAAAAGGCAGAAATTATAATGGAGTAAAAAAACTTAGAGATCTTGCTTTAAAAAATATCAATTTATGCTTATTGGAAGTTTATAAAAATAATATAATATATATTATAAAGAAAGATAGATTTTTACATCCTGATACAGTTAAAATTTGGAACAATATTTGTGGAGGTATTTAAAATGTCTTTTGATGAAGATGAAAAAAATTTTAAAGGTAGAGACCCCGGTGAGAGAGATTCTTATAACATGGATAATGGTGGCAAAAAGTCTCGCAATTCTGAAGATGACTTCTTTAAGGATGAAGATTTTGAACTTGAAGGTTATGAAGATGAAGAAGTAGAAAGTGAGGGATTCAGAAGTAAAAGAATAAAGGAGAAGCGGAAGAAGGGGAAAAAATTTTTTAGAATTATTGCTATAGCGCTTGCCCTGGCTGTAGTTGCAACAGTGGTAGTTTTCTGGGTCATTCCGTTGATTAAAAGTAAACTTCCCTCTGAAGTTGAAATACCGGAAGAAGAGGGAATAATTATACCACCTTTACTTGAATTGGGACAGGATATTAGCTTAGTCATTGCCTGCGCTGGTGAAAACCTGGATGAGCCTGAAGTGAGCTCAATCATATTTTCAAGTTATTACAGCAGCGAGGAGAAATTGATTTCACTGTGCATCCCGGTAAACACATTGATGGATATACCGGGTATTGGTGCGGAATTAGTTGGCAAGTCAGTAGAGGTAGGGGGGATGGACTTGCTCAAACTTACCCTGGAAGAGAAATTAGGTATGGATATGGAAATAGGTAATTATATTCTTCTTGATGTTTATGGTATAGTCAATAAATTGGGCGGTATAGACCTTGAGCTGGATGAAGAAATTACAGTAAAAAACTATGATGACAGTTCAACTTTTCAACTGGAAAAGGGAAGTAACCTTATTGATGAAGCCGGAGCAGTAAATTTTTTAAAATATTTCAGTGGTGTAGAAAAGGATATACCGATAGAAAATATTACAAATCAAAAATTAATTGTAGATGCAATTATTAAAAAAATCGTTGGTAACAGTGATGAAGAAATGTTAGCCAATCTGAATTTAATTAAAGATTTTATTGATACTGATTTAAGTATGGAGGTCCAGTCAAAAATATTCTCCACATTTTCTAAAATCGAACCCGGTAAAAATGAAGTTCATGCCCTTAATGTATCATCTCCAACGGAGCTTCCGGAAGGAGGTATTGGCTATATACCGGATATTTCCGGCCTTGCTGAAATTTTTAAAAAAGAGGTGACCGCACCTGAAGAAGTTGCTGCTGTTGAGGAAACAGTTAATTTAACCATATTAAATGGTACAGGAACCCCTGGTCTGGCTGCAGGAGTATCAGGACTTTTAGAAAGTGAGATATTTGAGAGTGGTAAGAGAAAATATAATATACTTGAGGAAAAAAATGCAGATAATTTTAATTATGATACGACTGAGATTTTAGTATATTCTAACCAGTCTTATGTATTGGAGGAAGCAGCAAATAATATAAAGAATATACTGGGAGTTGGGAATATAATTGCAAGAGAGGATGAGGACGTAAGTTCAGATATTATTATAGTTCTGGGAGCTGATTATGAAGCTAAGGCAGCAGAAACAGCAGTTTCGGAAGAAGTTGCCCAGATTATAAAAATAAATATTTTAAACGGAGAGGGCACAGCAAAACTAGCTCTTACGGTTAAGGAAATAATTGAAAGTAATTTTAATGAGGACGGAAAAATTCTAGAGGTTGTTGAAACCAAAGATGCCGATAACTGGGATTATACTCAGACTAAAATAATAATTTTTACCTCTGGAGAAGGAGTAAATACATTAGCCCAGCAATTGCAAGAAAGGCTGGGCGCGGGGGTAATAGAGTATTCGGATAATAATGTGGACAATGTGGATATCAGTATAATTTTAGGGAGTGATTATACAAATAAGTGATAAAAAGAATAGCAGAGACTGGTAATCAGAAATCAAAAGTGAAAGATATAATTACAGCGGTAAAGACAGTTGCCAGAATAGCAGATGAAAAAAAAGCGGATTATATAAAAATACTGGATATGAGATCCAGATTAATCATAACTGACTACTTCATAATAATCAGCGCAAAAAATACCAGATTAACCAGAAGGATAGAGGAAGAAATCTGTATTCATCTAAAAAACAATAACCGGTATCCTATTAATGTCAGTGGGCTGGCTGAAGGAAACTGGATTCTTGTTGATTATGATGATTTTGTAATCCATATTTTTACAGACGAGTTCATGGAATATTATAAGCTTGAAAGGCTATGGAAAGATTCTAAAGAAATAAAGTGGAAACAGAGTTAATTCAAGATATTTTAGATAGGATTAGAGATTAAAGAAAATGCCGGTGCATAAATTTTACAAACCGCGAGAAGTAGAAGAAAAATTAACTAAAAAATGGGAAAAAGAAAAAATATATTCTCTTAAGTCTGATAAAGATGACCCGAAATATTATATTCTGGAGATGTTTCCTTATCCATCAGGGGAACCTCATATGGGTCATGCAAGAAATTATACCATTGGAGATGTTGTAGCGAGAGTCCTTTCAAGGAAAGGATACAATGTTCTTCACCCCATCGGGTTCGATGCCTTCGGGCTGCCTGCAGAAAATGCTGCTATAAAAGAAGGAATACATCCCCAAAAAAGCACCATGGCTAATATTGATAAAATGAGGAAAGCTCTAAAGCGGATGGGGATAAGTTATGATTTTAGTGATGAAATTATAACCTGTGATCCTGATTACTACAAATGGACCCAGTGGTTTTTCCTGCTGTTTTATAAAATGGGTCTTGCAGAAAAGAAAGAAGCTCCGGTTAATTGGTGTAATTCCTGCCAGACTGTTCTGGCAAACGAGCAGGTTATTTCAGGCAGATGTGAGAGATGTGAGAGTCTGGTTGAGAAACGGGTATTATCCCAGTGGTTTTTTAAAATAACCAATTATGCCGGGAGACTTCTTGATGATATGAAGCTTCTGGAAAAAGGATGGCCCGAGAGGGTTCTCACTATTCAGCGGAATTGGATTGGAAGAAGCGAAGGTGCCGTAGTTGATTTTAAGCTTGATGGCAGTGAAGATATTTCCATTCCAGTGTTTACTACCAGGCCGGATACATTATTTGGAGTTACTTTTTTTATCCTTGCACCTGAACACCCGCTTGTAGATAAAATTGTAGTAGATGAAGAGTATAAAAAGGAGATTGGAAAGATTAAAAATATAATTTCCGGACAGAGCGACATCGAGCGGGGTTCGGCTGAAATTGAAAAAATAGGTTGTTTTACAGGGAGATATGTTATAAATCCTTTAAATGGCCAAAAGGTTCCAATATGGATTGCTAACTACGTGCTGCTGGAATACGGAACCGGCGCCATAATGGCAGTTCCTGCCCATGACCAGAGAGACTTTGAATTTGCATCAAAATATGGTATTCCCATAAAAGAAGTAATCTCCCCTGATGGGAAAAATCACCAAAAGCTTAGTACCGCATATGACGGTGAAGGGATAATGGTAAATTCTGGAATGTTCAGCGGCACCAGTTCAGAAAAAGGTAAAAAGGATGTGATTTCCTACCTTGAAGAAAATAATATGGGGAAATTTTATGTGAATTATAAATTAAGGGATTGGTTGATCTCAAGACAGAGATATTGGGGCGCGCCAATTCCTATTATTTACTGTGATAAGTGCGGGATAGTTCCGGTACCGGAGAAGGATTTACCGGTACTTCTTCCACATGATATAGATTTTAGGCCAAAAGGCTTATCCCCTCTATTTTATTGTGACGAGTTCGTAAATACTGTCTGTCCCGGGTGCGGCGGCAAAGCAAAGAGGGAAACAGATACAATGGATACTTTTGTTTGTTCCTCGTGGTATTTCTTGAGATACTGCAGTCCGCATAATGATGAGGCTGCTTTTGATATCAAAGAAGTAGATTACTGGATGCCGGTGGATCAATACATAGGCGGAATAGAACATGCCGCCATGCATCTTATATACGCGAGATTTTTTATTAAAGTCCTGTATGATAAAGGGCTGATAAAATTCAAGGAGCCTTTTATAAAATATTTTCCTCATGGTGTAGTAAATTTAGGTGGTCAGAAAATGTCAAAATCCAAAGGCAATATTGTCAATCCATCTGAGATTTACAACAGGTATGGTGCAGATACATTAAGACTATATATACTTTTTGTAGGGCCTGCTGACAGCCCGGTAGACTGGAGTGATAGTGGGGCAGAAGGAGCAAGCAGGTTTTTAACCAGAGTTTGGAGGCTTGTAGTTAAA
>JABMRD010000140.1 GCA_013202875.1 Actinomycetota bacterium
CTCTTGGGGAGATAAAAGATGCAAGAGCTGTAGAACCTCTTACTAAAACTTTAAAGGATAAAGATAGCAATGTCCAAATGAGGGCAGCAGGGGCTCTTGGGGAGATAAAAGATGCAAGAGCTGTAGAACCTCTAATCAAGGCTTTAAAAGATGGAGATAGTGGTGTCCGATGGGAAGCAGCAGTAGCTCTCGGGAATATAGGAGATGGGAGAGCTGCAGAACCTCTTACCAGGGCTTTAAAGGATGAAGATAGTGGTGTCCGAATGAGGGCAGCAGAGGCTCTTGGAAAGATAGGGGAACCAGAATAATTTGTATTTAAGACAGAGTGCTTATAAATAATTTTAGGATGTTATTGCCAAGAGTTAAAATAATAGAAGGATTGATTTAATATTTGCTTTTACTCTCCAGAATTTTTACAAACCTTTTTACCAATTCCGGGTCAAATTGGGTACCACTGCACTTCTTAAGCTCTGCTATTGCCTCTTCTTTGCTGATAGCTTTTTTATAGGGCCTGCCGGTTATCATAACCTCGTAGGCATCGACTATCGCTATTATTCGCGACAGAACAGGTATATTCTCCCCTTTGAGCCCCTGGGGATAACCGTTTCCATCCCACCACTCATGACCAGTTAAAATATATTCAGCGATACTCGAGAGTTGCTTGGATGAGACTGCAATACGGTAACCTATTTCAGGATGCCGCTTTATAATATCCCATTCCCTTTTACTCAGGTTCTCTTTTTTATTCAATATAACATCAAGAATTGCCACTTTTCCTATATCGTGGATTGTTGCCAGAAGAGACAATTCATCAATCTCACTTGGGCGAAGTTTTATGGATTTTCCTAATTCTAAAGCCATTTCTTTTATTCTTTTAGTGTGTTTCTCAGTTTTAACACTCTTCTCAAACAATGTTTTCTCAAGTGATGATATTATTGAACTGATAATACTTTTTGCTTCTATAAGCTTATTCCTGTACATATCATCTTCTGCTTTTTTTATTATTTTCTCAAAATCTTGATGATTTTTACTTTTTGTTGAAAACCCAATGGCTATACTTAAAGGTATTTTACCACCGCTGGTTTTGCTGCTCTTCTTTCTTATTCTACTTACAATCTCTAATGCAAATTCTTCATTGGTCCTGGGGAGCAGCATAGAGAATTCATCCCCTCCCCATCTTGCAACTATATCCTCTGCTCTGCAGCAATTCTTAAGAATATTCCCACAACTTTTAAGTAGCCTATCACCTTCTTTATGCCCAAATGCATCGTTTATCAACTTCAACCCATTTATATCACCAATAATAATGCTTAGTGGAAGCTGTCTTTTTGTATCAAGCCTTTTTAATTCTTCTTCAAAATATGCCCTGTTGTACAGAGTAGTAAGACTATCATGAAAGGACATATAAGATAGGCGCTTCTCCATCTTTTTTCTTCCAGATATATTATGCAGGATCCCCTCTATGACCTCAAGTTTGCCTTCCTTGTTAAAAAATGGTGTGATCGTTTCTTCAAACCAGATAACCTTGCCATTTTTATGAATAAGCCGGATTTCTACAGGTTTTGAAAAATTGAAATTTCCATCAAGTATCTTTTTGAAGATTTCTCTGTCACCAGGATAAACAATCTTATAATTAAATTCAGGGTCAGCATAATATTGTTCAGGAGTGTAACCTAGGTTTCTCCTTACTGAGGGACTGACATACTCATACTCTGGCCCAGGAATTAATCTATGCCTATATATAATATCTGAAGCATTTTCTACAAGTGATCTAAAATATCTTTCGTTTTCCTTAAGCTTCTCTAAAGCTTTTTTTTGCCTTGACCTTGATTTTGCATTCCGGATCTCCTTTTCTATAACTGGTACCAATCTGGAAAGATTTTTTTTCATAACATAATTATCGGCACCTGCCATAGTTAAAGATATTGCTTTTTCCTCACCAATTACATCCGAAACAATTACAGATGGGATATCAAGATTACTTTCTTTAAGCATTTTTAATATATCCAGTAAATTAAAGTCAGACGACAAATTATAATCAGCCAGTATTACATCCCACTTATCTTCAATTATAGCATCGGATACGTCTTTATAAGTCTTTACAATTTTATATTTTGGATTATAACCCTTACGCTTTATTTTATTTAAAAATAACAGAGCGTCATCTTCAGAATCTACATTCAGTAGTATTCTAATATCTTTATCTTCTTTCATTACATGATTTTTTAAGATTTTTATAATTAATCTTTTCGCTAACTATATGAATTATATAATAAATATTTTAATAATTCATTAACCAGATTATCTTATTTTTGTTACCCATTTATTATATAAAATACCTTCCCTTTTTAAAAGTGTTGAAACAATTGTCAACTTATTATCGGCTAAAAAACTTATAGAACTTACCCTAATATTATAGAATTAATTTAAAGTGGCAAATGACTTAAATTAATTTAACTTTATATGATGTATTCCAATAAAAACTTTGGTACAGCTTTAAAAGAAATAATAGATAAAAAGAGGATAAAGCTCAGAAGTCTGGCAAACAAAACAAATTTAAACTATAGTTATTTTAGTAAACTAAAAAAAAGAGAGAATTATCCTCCAATCTCAACTATAGAGTTAATTTCTGATGGATTGGATATACCCCCTGAATATTTCCTGGAATATAGAATTTATAAAATTGAAAAAATCCTAAAAAAAAATCCCCGTATCATTAATAAAACCCTCAACTACGTAGATAGCCTTTTAATTAAAAACAATTTAAAAGTAGCTGAAAGAAAAAACCCATTCACAAAGCAGTAAAATTATTATATCTTAACTTTATTATTTTAATCCAAATAGTACCTTATTTAACATGAAAATTTTTGAACCTTTAAAATCACTGGATAGAATTTTAAATAAATGTGTAATATGCCCCCACAAATGCAAAGTTAACAGAAAATCAGAAATGAAAGGTTTCTGTAATGCCGGCTACAATCCTGTAATATCATCAGCTACGCCCCATCATGGAGAGGAGCCTCCAATTTCAGGAAACATGGGTTCGGGAACTATATTCTTTACTTACTGTAATATGAAATGCGTCTACTGTCAGAACTATCAGATAAGCCAGGAATTTGAGGGAGCGAAATATAGTATATCGGAACTCGCGGATAGTATGGTTAAATTACAGAATTCAGGTTGTCATAATATCAATTTCGTCTCTCCTACTATATGGATCCCGCAAATAGTAAAAGCTCTCTCAATTGCCAGAAATAAAGGGCTTTCAGTCCCTACAGTGTTTAATACCGGCGGATATGATAACCCGAAGATTATAAAAATGCTGGATGGGATTATTGATATCTATATGCCGGATATGAGGTACAGCGATGACGACATGGCCAGAAAATATTCAATGGTTGAAGAATACGTCCGGTATAACCGTCAGTCAGTTAAAGAAATGTACAGACAGGTAGGAGGACTTAAAGTTGACCAGGAAGGAGTAGCCTTAAAGGGGCTGATGATAAGACTGCTGGTTTTACCTGAAAATATCGGAGGAATCAAAAAGACTCTGGACTTTATTAAAAATGAACTATCCACCGATGTTTACTTGAGTATCATGGCCCAGTATCATCCAACCTATAAGGCATCCGGGTACCCTGAATTAAATAGAATGATTACAGCAAAAGAATACCTGGAAGTAGTAAAATATGCCGAAAAGAGCGGTTTTGGTTACGGCTGGACCCAGGATCATATATCGCTGAACAGTAAAGAGGACTTATTCATGCCTGATTTTAAAGATAAGAAGATATTTAAATATTATAAGAAATAAACGGCTAACTTCTTTGCTTCTTCCACGCCTTTAATTCCTCAAGCGCAAGCGTATTTAATACATCTTTTTTCTGGAGTCCCGCTCTTCTCGCAATATCTACTCCCAGTCTTACCATATCCATATTATTGGGACGGTGAGCATCCGTATTTATAACCACTTTTACACCCATCTCTCCGGCTTTACGAGCATTTTGTTCATTAAGATCCATTCTTAAAAAATATGAATTTATTTCCAGAGCTTTATTATTTTTAGCCGCTGCTGAAATCAACCTGTCAACATCAATAGAATAGGGTGCCCTGTTTCCAAAAACTACTCCTGTAGGATGCCCAACAAAGTCAATGTATCTATTTTCAATTGCACTGACCGCTCTGGCCGTATTCTCAGCTCTGGTATTTAAAAAGGATGAATGCATCGAACCGATTGCAATATCCATTTTTTTGATTATATTTTCAGGATAATCTAATTTACCAACTCCCCTGATTTCGATTTCTGAACCCATTAAAATATAAAAATCTTTAAATCTGGATTTCAGTTTATTAATATAATTTATTTTTTCCTGCAACCTTTTTATATCCAGGCCTATGCCATAATAATTATTTACCGAATGATCGGTAATTGCTATATATTCATAATTAAATTTTTTTACTCTTTCAATCATATCATCGAGACTTATAATTCCGTCACTCCATCTGGAATGAATATGAAGATCACCCTTTATATCTTCCATGGTCAGAAGCGATGGCACCAGAAAATTCTCCGCCAGCTCTATTTCTCCCAGATCTTCCCTCAGCTCCGGAGGTATATATTGTAAATCCAACTTACTGTAAATATCTTTCTCATAAAAGGCATCATCAACTGGTAGATAATTTTCTGTCTTTCCCCCGCTGTTTTCAGAAAAACCAGCGGTATCTCTCCTTCCGCTTTTAAAATACCCTTTTTTCTGAGCTATTCTTTCTAATTTTTTTACATGCTTTTTACTCCCAGTAGTATACAGCATATCTACGGCCCAATTTTTATCGCTGCTTATAATAAACTCAATTTCTATTCCAAAAACAGTTTCAAATATTGCACTTATATTTTCTTTCCTTATGTCACTGCTTAACAATCTTTTTACAAAATTAAGTGATCGGATTTCTCCAAGCAGTTCCTTACTCCTTTCAAAATCGTATAACGGATTGTTAAAATAAGGCTGTATAAGTATGTCTATGTCTTTTACTATAGATTTCTTTCTCCTCAGGGAACCAACAAAAACAAATCTTTTTATATCTTTAATTTTATAAAGACTATTTTTTATTTCATCTAAACAGATTTCAACTCGCCATCTGGGGAACATTCCCCTTACGCTTTCCATATAATCCAGCGATTGCTTAAGCCTTTCAGTATAAGATCCACCTGCCTTATTTTTTCCTGAACCACCTTCTGCAAGGACATCAGCAATTCTATTATTATCTACCAGCTTATCTTTTAGATCTTCCAGGCTTTTGATATTAAAAGTATCATAGATTTTAAACATTCTATTTTTCCCGAGCCCGCTTATTCTTACCAGCCTTATTAAATCTTCGGAGTATTCCGATTTTAACTCCTCATACAATCCGATACTTCCGGTATCCAGATATTCCTTTATAAGTTTGTATGCCGGTTCGTCTATGCTTATTAACCGCCCGAGTTTTTCGCTGTTGTAGATTTTCTCAATGCTTTCAGGATTATCTCTCAGCGTTCGCGCTGCTATTGTGAGACCCAGTGACATATTTTTATCATCAGGGCTGAATTTTTTAATTTCTGCAATATCTGTAAGTATATTTGCCAGTTTTAAATTAATCATTTTATAATATTTCTATGTTATAATAATTATTATATTAACTGAGCTATTTAAAACTAGTTATTATATCACAAAATACCACAAATTATGATAAGAGCAAATAAGAGTACCAAATCCTCAGATATACAGAAATATCAATTACTCCTGGACAATATGATCCAGAACCAGATTATCTCCAGGGGAATTAAAGATAAAAAGGTCCTGGATGCATTAAGAAAAGTACCCCGCGATATTTTTGTAGATGAAGCATATAAAAATTCAGCTTATGAAGATAGGCCGCTTCCCATTGAATTCGGACAGACAATATCACAGCCGTATATTGTTGCACTTATGACTGAAGGTCTGGAGCTGACCGGAAATGAAAAGGTTCTAGAAATTGGCACAGGTTCTGGTTATCAGGTGGCAGTACTTGCTGCAATAACAAAAGAAGTCTACACAGTGGAAATAATCACTTCACTTTATAAAAAAAATAAAGAATTACTTAAAAAATATAAAAATGTAAAAATGAGTAACCACGATGGCTACCTTGGATGGGAAAAATATGCACCGTATGACAGAATAATTGTTACCGCTGCACCCGATCACATTCCACAACCATACATCGAACAATTAAAAGATGGCGGGATTATGGTGATTCCTGTCGGCCCTTCAAACTGGTGCCAGACACTTTATAAAGTAATTAAACACGGCACCATGATTAAAAAAATAGGTTTATGTGATGTATCTTTTGTGCCCTTAACGAGAAGGAATTAAAGACTTTCGTTTTTTTATGGATAAGGAAGAAGTAATAAAAATTCTAAAAGAAATCAGTGTGCTTCTGGAACTAAAGGATGAAAATCCTTTTAAAATCAGAGCCTACCAGAATTCTGCACGTTCTCTTGAGGCATCGGATATTGATTTTGGCAGGGATTTAAAAATAGACGACCTTACAAAAATAAAGGGAATAGGCCAACATATTGCCGAAAGTATAAAAGAACTGGTTGATACCGGAAGCTTAAAATTTTATGAAGACCTGAAAAAAACTGTTCCTCCGGGGCTTGTTGAAATGCTTGCAATTCCTACTATGGGACCAAAAAAAATAAAGTACCTATTCGACAACCTGCAAGTAAGCAACACCGGTGAGCTGGAATATGCCTGTATAGAGAACAGGCTCGTTGATCTGCCTAATTTTGGTAAAAAAACTCAGGAAAATATCTTAAAAGGAATTGAGGTTTTAAAGAAATACAAAGGCAGGTATCTTTTTGCAAATATTATAGAAGAAGCTGAAGTCATTCACAATAAAATACAAAACTTCCAGTATGTCAATAGATCAAGTCTTGCAGGAAGTGTGCGCAGAAAGAAAGAGATAGTAAAGGATATAGATATAGTTGCAAGCACAGACAACCCGGATAAAGTAATGGATTTCTTCACCGGACTTAGCGAGGCTGAAGATATAATCGCCAGGGGGGACACAAAATCAAGCATCAGGTTAAAATCCGGAATTAATGTTGATATAAGGAGTGTAGATGACTTTCAATATCCCTACGCGCTTCATCATTTTACAGGAAGCAAGGAACATAATACAGCTATGAGGACTGCAGCCAAAAAGGATAGCATAAAAATGAATGAATACGGACTTTTTAAAAATGGCAGCCTGATTAAATGTTCCGATGAGGCTGGTATTTTTAACTTTTTTTCAATGGACTGGATTCCTCCCGAACTGAGGGAAAATTATGGGGAGATTGAGGCTGCAAAAAATAAGACACTCCCCAAATTAATAGAGGAAAAAGACATAAAAGGGATGTTCCACATTCATACCACACATAGTGATGGGAATATCAGTATTGAACAGACCTGCAATTACCTGCAGAAAATGGGCTTACAGTATGCCGGAATAAGCGAGCACAGCAGGACAGCCTCATATGCCGGAGGATTAAAGAATGATGATATTAACCGGTACCTGGAAGAAATAGATAAATTAAATCAGAAATGCACCAGCTTTAAAATATTCAAGGGAATTGAATCAGATATTCTGCTTGACGGAAATCTTGATTATAGCGACTATATTTTATCTAAATTTGACTTCATAATTGCTGCAATCCATTCCGGTTTCAACCTGAGTAAAGAGCAGATGACAGATAGAATTATAAAAGCTATTGAAAATAAGTTTACAACAATGCTAGCCCATCCCACCGGAAGACTGCTTCTGGCAAGGGATCCTTACAGAGTGGATATAATAAGGATAATAAATGCAGCAGCGGAAAATGATGTGGATATAGAACTAAACTCAAGTCCCTTCAGATTGGACCTGGACTGGAGAATGTGCAAGTATGCAAAAGAAAAGGGGGTAAAAATCTTTATAAACCCTGATGCACATAGCTTAAAGAATTTAGATGATTACAAATTTGGCGTGAATATTGCCCGGAAAGGCTGGCTGGAAAAAGAAGATGTGCCAAATACCCTTTCCGCAAAGGAAATTGAAATTTATTTAAAGAATAAAAAAAATAAAAAAACAAAGTAAATCTATATCTATTTAGAGGCAATTTATCAAAGACGCTCATTTAGCAATATGAAAAATAAGAGGAACACAAAAAAACAGAATATCACTTACAGAGCTGTATATGAACCCGCAGTGAAAAATATAAATAAAATACTTGATATTTTAGACCAGGAATACCTTGAAGCTGCCTCTACCTCACTCAAGCATAAAAATGCCTTCGAGCTTCTTATTGCTACCATTCTTTCAGCCCAGACCACCGATAAACTTATAAATAAAGTCACACCATCCCTTTTTAAAAAATATAAGATCCCTGAAGATTTTGCCGGGGCTGACTTGATGGAACTTCAGGAAGATATAAAATCAACAGGGTTTTATAGGAATAAAGCAAAAAGCATAATCAACTGCTCAAAAGATATAGCCGGTAAATTTGGAGGTATAACCCCTGACAATATTGAAGATTTAACCACACTCCATGGAGTGGGAAGAAAAACTGCCAATGTAGTACTGTCAAATATATTCGGCAAGCAGGCCATAATAGTAGATACTCATGTAAAGAGAATCTCAAACAGGCTAGGACTGGCAACAAACCCTGACCCGGTAAAAATTGAATTTGATCTCATGAAAATAGTTCCTGAAGACAGCTGGAGCAGTTATTCGCACAGAATAATAGCGCTTGGCAGGACTATCTGCCTGGCTAAAAAACCGAAATGTCCCGTCTGCAGGCTCTTTAAATACTGTAGATATGGACAGGAAAATGCGTAGTCTACATTTCTTTACCCAGTGTAGATTTTGCAAGTGAAGCGTGCTTTACACCCTTTGCCACTTTAAGTTTTGCTTCCAGTCCAAACACTTCGGCAATCTTGCCTTTCACAACTATTACTTCCAGGCAGGTACTATGATCCAGATGGATATGTTGACTGGAGATTATAATATCCTGGTAATCATGCTGAATATTTACAAGACTGTCCATCAACTCCTTCCGGTGATGGTCATAAACAATTATAATTGCTCCTGCCACCTCCCCGCCGCTTTCTGTCCACTGGCTGTCAACAAGCTCTTTTCTTATCACATCCCTTAAAGCTTCAGAGCGGTTTTGATAATCCTTGCTCTTAATATAACTATCAAACTTTTCAAGCAGTTTTTTTTCTATGGATACTCCGAATCTTTTTAACTCATCCATTACCCATCTCCATACTTATCTCCATTACCTATCCCCGGCAAATTGATTAAAAAAAATAATTTCCCTGCTATCTATATAATAGCACTTACCTGTACAATAATGCATAAAGGCTTATATCTCTCTTACCGTTAAACACTCCCTTCCCCCCGGGTCCCAGAAGCTCAATTTTTTTGAATCCTGAATTTTTCGCCATTTTTAAAAATAAGTTTGTCTTCAATGTGCACAGGTAAGAAGAGTTTACAAAAAAATCCTCCGCCTTATTTTTATAAATTACAGTAATTATAAAGTCCACCCTGGTTTTAATTTTTCCGTATTCAAAGTGTTTGATAAAAATACAGGTCCTTCCGTCTTTTTTGAATACCTTTGGATTATAAAATCTGTTTTTTTCCAGAACACCGGAGTTAAAGTTTAAGAACTGGACTATTGCCAGACCGTTCCCTGACAGCTTCTTTCTGATTTTTTTTAGAGCCTGCTTTATTTCCCTGCGGTTCCCCAGAATGGGCAGTGTATTTCCAAGACTGGTTATAAGGTCAAACTGCCCGTAAGGAATTTTATCAAGTCCTACAAACCCTTCCTTTATTAAGGTAACATTGGGAGACTTTATCACGTTTTTTTTAGCATAATCTATGGTTTCTCCTGAAGGATCTATGGCAATGACTTTTTTTGCGTATCCGGAAAAAAGCTGCGCATGGTGTCCCGTACCGCAGCCTACATCAAGCACACTTTCAATTTTCTTTTTCTCAAATATACCCGAAAAAAAATCCTTTTCCTTTTTTAGCCTCTTATCCCAATCTACCTGTAAATCATAAAATTCTGGACCTGGTTTAAAATTTTTTACTTTCACTGTGGACCGCCATTTCGAGTTTTCATTCTCACCTTGCTTTAGCATATTATAACACTATAACAGATAGAATTACCCCATACAACAAAGTCACTTTCCAAAAGGTAGAATAGCTGAAAAACACTAAAACTAAAGATGATTAAAAAATAAGAAAACATTTGGACTTAACTGCAAATTAAAGTATATTATATATAACTAATTATAAGTAATTCTCTTTCGGCCAGGAGCATTATATCTTAACCTAAAGTAGAAGAAATGAAAATAGCAGTTACAGCAGATGTGCATTTAAAAACAAAAGAAAAATCTCCTGAAAGGTGGAATGCATTATCAAATATCGTTGATAAGATACTTTCTGAAGATATTAAAACACTAATTATTGCAGGTGACCTATTTAATGAAGAAAGTCAAAATTATTCTGAGTTTGACCAATTTTGTAAAAATGCAAAATATACCAGCAACCAGATTAAATTCTATATAATTCCTGGAAATCATGACCCATCCATTAAACAGCAGTATTTCACTTCAGGCAATATCAGAGTCTTCGGTAAATCTGAAATTATTAAATTAGGAGAACCACCCGCTACCTTCCTTTTCATACCTTATCTACCAGCCAGGTCTATGGGAGAAATTTTAGCAGAATGCAAGGAAAACCTGCCCAAACTCTGGATTTTAATTGGCCATGGCGACTATATGGCGGGCCTGCGCGACCCAAATCCCTACGAACCTGGTATTTATATGCCTCTAACCAGAAATGATATCCAGTACTATAACCCTGCTAAAATCATACTGGGTCACATACACAAAAAAATAAATCTTGGCAAAGTTTATTATCCTGGATCACCCTGTGGTCTGGACATAAATGAAACTGGAAAAAGGAGCTTTTTAATTGTAAATACAGATACCTTGGAAGTAGTTGAAAAAGTAATCGACACTGACTGCATATTCTTTAATGAAACTTTAATTTCCTTACCCACTACCAATGAATTTGAATATATAGAAAGAAAGATACAAGAAATGGTCAGAAAATGGAATATAGGTAAAAATGAGGCACCAAAAGTAAGAATTCGTTTAAAAATTAAAGGATACACATCTAATAAAAATAAGCTTCTTGAAATAACTAAAAAAACACTTAAAAATTTTACTTTTTATAACCATGAAGAACCTGACCTGACTGAAGTATCGATATTTAATGACCCGGAAAGAATAGCTATCGTAGAGAAACTGCGAGATGAAATTGAAAAACTTAAATGGGATAATGAAATTACCTCAAAAGAAGATATTCTAGAAAAAGCTCTTCATATAATTTTGAAAGAATAATTATATTACAGGAATTAAGAATTTATGGGAATTAAGATTGATAAAATATCGGTAAAAGATCTAGGGCCAATTAAAAGTTTTGCAGCCAAGTTTGGTATATTTAATCTTATATACAGTAGAAATGAGAAAGGAAAGACTTTTCTTACTGAATTTTTAATTCGCTCTTTATTTACAAACATCAGCCGGTGGAGTAATTTAAGAAAAGGAGGAAAGGGAAAGGTTACTGTCAGCGGTTTAGAAGAACGAACGATTGATTTTTCTCCCTCCTCTCAGAAAAAATTAGAAGATTATTGGGAAAGCAGTGAAAAAGGACTACCCGCATCAATAGCAAAACTCCTGATAGTAAAAGGTGGAGAAGCCGGAATAGAAGATGGCGAAGGTATAAGTAAATTTTTAATTAAAGAAATACTGTCCGGCATAAATATCCTGGATAAGATTGACAGTGACAATAATATTTCAAAAACTGTAAAATCAGCAGAGATCACTAGCAGCCAAATCAGCAATATTCCGCAGCGGGGTGAAGGAAAGCAGTACAATGACTCTAAATATGAACTGGAGAGTATTGACAAACAATTCGAAGACATAGAATCCGAATACACTCAAGGGGTATTAAAAACTTACAGTATGGAAGAAAAATCCCTACAGGACAGGCTGGCAAACCTCGATAAGGCAAAAAGATACCGTGCCTATTTAATTTCAGAAAAAATCAGGGAACTGGATGCAGCACTAAATAATGTTCCGGAAGAGGAATTAAGCAACTTGGAGAATGGACTCTCTTCATTTAAAAGCAAAAGAGAATTTTATGGCCAGTCGGAAGAAAAATATAAAAGCGCCCTTAAAAAAAGTAAGGACTTCCAATGGCTGGAAAGCGCCTTGCTCCATTACAAAGACTTATCATTAAAAACTATAAAAAACCCCGTTAAATCTTTACTTTTCATAAGCGGTATTTTAACAGCTGCCGGCATATCTGCTGCTGCAGCCTTAATTTTCTTTCACCAGAAAAGCTCCGCTGCTGTGTGGACTATATATTTAGGAATTATATGTTTTTGTTTTTTGGGCTCGCTGGTATCTTTTCTTGTATATACCAAAAAATTCCATAATTTTTCAAAACAGGCAGTGCAAAATGAAGAATTAAATAAAATTAAGGAAGAATTTAAAATTAGGATTGGTATGCAACTGACAGATATTGCACTGCTTGAGTCAACTTTAAATGAGCAGAGAGAATCAAACAGCGAGTCAAGAATAATGAAAGAACAAATTGATAGCCTGGATAGAGGGTTGCGGGATATTCGTTTTTCAATTAATCAAAAAATAACAGGGTTTTTTGAAAAAGAACTTGAAGAGCGGAACTGGGATACAGCACTTAAGGATCTGAATCAAAATAACAGGAGCCTGAAAGATCAAATTGGCAAAGAAAGGCAAGAATTGGCTAAACTTGGAGTATCGGAAACAGATTACCTCCCGGAAGACATAGGAATTAGATACAGCCAGCAGGAATATGAAAAAACCCAATCAGAACTTGGGTATATCCGGGAAGAAATCAAAAATCAGGAAGATAAAATTCAAAAGTTAAAATACAGAATCTGTGAAAAGACCAAAGATGACCCCAGTATTAGCTGGGAAGAGCTTATTGAAAATTTACGGCAAAAAAGACAGGAAGCACAAAACGAACTAAGAGAAGTTACCGCTAATATTGTGGCAGGCTTTAGCATTCACAAAGTCATCTCTAAATTACGCCAGGAAGAAGATACAAAAATACAAGAAGGACTACAGTCAGAAGTAGTTACAGGTCCCTTAAAAGATATTACTCAAAGATATAATAGACTTGCACTGGATAATGATAGGCTGATTGTTTCTGACCAGTATGATGATTTTGGTATAAGAGATTTAAGCACTGGAGCTATAGAGCAAATAATGCTGGCATTAAGAATTGGATTTACTTTAAAACTATTAAGAGAGGATGCCCTCTTTTTAATTCTTGACGATGCTTTTCAGCATTCGGACTGGCAGAAGCGGGAAATTCTTATAAATAAATTGGCGGACATTGCAAAAAAAGGATGGCAGATAATCTACTTGACTATGGATGACCACATAAAAGGGTTATTTGATAAAATCGGTAAAGAATTTGAAGCAGGTAAATACAATAGTTTTGAGTTATAAGTTAAGTCATCCTATTTTAACATGTTAAGTGGAAAGCACATACCACCTTATCTTCTTTAATTTTTTCCAGTAAATCTTTATTCATAATTTATTACA
>JABMRD010000141.1 GCA_013202875.1 Actinomycetota bacterium
GGTAAAGAATTTGAAGCAGGTAAATACAATAGTTTTGAGTTATAAGTTAAGTCATCCTATTTTAACATGTTAAGTGGAAAGCACATACCACCTTATCTTCTTTAATTTTTTCCAGTAAATCTTTATTCATAATTTATTACAATATTTTTTCACTTATTTTTCGAGAGTACAGCCTTCTCTTTTAAAGCAACATTGGAAAGTTCAATAAGTCTGTCGTGGGGGCAGGCTTCAATACATTTTCCGCATAGAATGCACCTGGTAAAATCAAATTCCGGAATAGCCTTTTCTTCATTCCAGATTATGGCCCCGTTTTCACAAGTCTTAAAGCACTTCTTGCAGTGCAGGCATCCCTTATCACATCTTTCTCTGCCAGGAATATTTTTTAAAGATTCATAGCTGCATAAATATACTATATTGGAATCTGCGGGTACAAGCTGGATTATATTTCTAGGACACTCTGCCACACACAGACCACACCCGATACACCTATCAGGGTCTATTACTACTATATTCATTTCTTCATCGATAGATATGGCACCATTTGGGCAAACTGCCACACAATCACCCAATCCGAGGCAGCTATATAATTACCTAAATTTATCCAGCAGATAAAAAGTTACCTGAAATTACCTCTGCACTCTTCCCGAAGCATCTCCGCCTTTTAATTTCTCAACTTCCGCAACCGATACTCTGTTGAAATCTCCCAGTATTGAATGTTTCAGGCAGCTTGCCGCGACTGCAAATTCCAATGCTTGCTGCTTATCTTCATATGCGTTTAAACCATATATTAATCCAGCTGCAAACGAATCGCCTCCGCCTACTCTATCAACTATATCTTTGATTTCATATTTCTTGCTTAAGTAGAAATTTTCTCTATCGTTCATGCATCCAGACCAACCATTTATATCAGCACTTGTGCTTCCCCTTAGGGTTATAGCTATAGCCTTCAAGTTAGGGAAAGTTTGTAGAACTTTTTCACTGAGTGCTTTATATTTCTCTGTATCAAGCATCCCACTTTCGACTTCCACATCAACTTTAATACCCAGAGATTTCTGGCAATCCTCTTCATTCGCAATACCGTAATCCACATATTTTACAAGTTCAGGCATTACATCCGTAGCTTCTTTCCCATATTTCCAAAGTTTTTTTCTAAAGTTAAAATCGCAGGATACAGTCACTCCTTTTTCTCTGGCCTTCTTTACTGCTTCAAAAGAAAGCTCCATAGCACTTTCAGATATGGCGGGAGTTATTCCAGTGATATGGAACCATTCTGCATTATTAAAAACATTTTCCCAATCTATATCACCCGGTTTAGCCATCGAGATAGCTGAATAACTTCTATCATAAACTATAATCGAAGGACGCTGGTTTGCTCCATTTTCCAGATAATATGCTCCCATTCTCCCTTCATTACGTATTATTAAAGAAGTATCTACTCCCCATTTCTTTAACTCATTCTCGCAAGCATTTCCAATTATATTTTTTGGTAATGCTGTGCAAAAAGCAACATCAAAACCAAAGTTTGCAAGGGATATAGCTACATTTGCCTCGCCACCTCCGAAAGTTGCTTCCAGTAAAGGTGACTGAAAAAGCCTCTCAGAACCCGGTGACTTTAATCTCAACATTATTTCTCCAAAGGTCACCACTCTTTTTATTTTCATTCCCTATCCTCCTTTATTTTTGTAAGAGATGTACAGCAAAACCACCCATTTCATTTTCCAGATATACTGCAATGGCTTTCTGTCCTTTAACTTTTTTTGAATCCCAATCGACTTTATACCCTTTTTTCTCAAGATAATATACCGCTCTGTCAATACTGTTAGTTTTAACCGCTATATGGCCCCTGTCTCCCGGGCCTTTGGATTTATTTATTTCTATTCCTGTACCGGAAAAATTAGATGAATTACCTTCTTTTAAATTAAATCCAAAAGCATCCGAGAACATTTTAGCAATAGCTAACGATTCCTTTTCATTGTCTGTATTGATTCCAATGTGTGCCAGTTCGAATCCCAGCAGTTTATCTACAGATTCCTTTACAATCTGTGTAATTTTATCGAATTTTTTTTCGTTAATATCAGCAGGTTTACACAACCATCCTCCCCCTATTGCATGTATATATGGTTTGCTCGCAAAATCCGGTAGGTTATCGTTGCTTACCCCGCCGGTAGGTATGAATTTAACCATCCTGTAAGGACCGTATAAAGCTTCGCACCCTTTAATACCTCCGAATATATTTGCAGGGAAAAACTTTAATATGGTAAGACCAAATTCTAAAGCACGTTCTATCTCTGTGGGTGTGACAATTCCAGGTGTTACCGCAATTCCGCTATCCAGACACCATTCAACTATCTTGGGATTAAGCCCCGGTGATACGATGAATTCAGCTCCCGCATCTGCGGATTCCTTTGCCTTTTCAACTGAAAGAACGGTACCCGCGCCTATAAGCATACCCGGATAAGCTTCCTTAACCTTTTTAATTGCCGGTATTCCCTGTTCCGTGCGCATTGTAATTTCCATGATTTCAAGGCCGCCGTCCATCAATGCCTTTGCCGTCGGTACGGCAAGATTCACATCATCAATAACGACAACCGGGACCAGTCCCATGTTTCCTATTCTTTCCAAAACATCGTTCATTACAGTCCTCCTTAAAATTTATTTATCCAATATTTAGGCTCTCTGCCCTCAAGCACATCTCTTACATTACAGGCTGCTTTTGTCTTTAGCTCTATAATTGCTTCCTGTGTATTAAACCCGGTATGGTCAGTTAAAACGCAGTTATCCAATTTCTTTAAAGGGCTATCTTCTGGAAGCGGTTCTACGTTGTGGGTATCCAGACCAGCAAATGCTATTTTTTTGTTTTCCAATGCGTCTATGAGTGCTTCATCATCTATAAGCGGGCCTCTTGAAGTATTTATCAATATCGCTGTTTTTTTCATAATCGAAAATGCTTTTTTATCGATTATGCCTCTTGTTTCGGATGTTAACGGCATGTGAAGGGAAATGTAGTCGGCCTGTTTTAATGCAGTTTCAAAATCTACTTTTTTTGCTCCCGTTTGTTCGATTACTTCCTTGCTTAAATAAGGATCGTATATCAGAACCCCTTTTAATCCAAAACCTGAAATTTTTTTAAATAAACATCTGGAAATCCTTCCAAACCCGAGCAGAGCAAGTGTCTTTCCTTTTATTCTAAAAACATTCTCTCTGCCAAGGTCCCAGCCGCCTTCTCTTATCTGTCTGTCTTTTGTCGCCACGCCTCTAACACAGGCAAGCAAATGAGCGAGCGCCAGATCAGAGACGTCTTCCTCGCAATAATCCGGTACGTTCGATACATGTATTCTTTTTTTTGTACAGGCCTCTATATCCACATTGTCATATCCCACACCGTACCGGGACACAATTTTACAATTTTCCAGACCTCCTGCAACTTTTTTCGACATAGGGGCCATATCCAGCAATATACCGTCTGCATCTTTACATTTTTCCATCATGTCTTCTTCGGTCACGCAGTTTTCAACGACAACCTGCGCATCGCATTTTTTTAATATCCCGGTTTCGATACTATAATCGCCGTGCCTGTTATCTGAAACAACCACTTTATATTTCGTCATATTTAATTTCTCCTGTTTGTATCCGTAATTAATATCCATTAAACTCCGCTATAGGCTGCGAATCCGCCGTCAACCGGTAAAATTACACCGCTCACAAAAGACGCTTCGTCAGAGCAGAGGAATATAATGGCGCCCAAAAGCTCCTCGGGTTTTCCATACCTGCCCATAGGCGTTTTATCAATTATCTTTTTGCCTCTTTCGGTAAAACCACCGGTTTCTTTATCTATCAAAAGATAATAATTTTGTTCGGTAAGTAAAAATCCCGGAGCAATAGCATTAACTCTTATTTCCGGTGAATATTCCTGATTCATATGCACTGCCAGCCATTTTGTAAAGTTGCTCACTCCGGCTTTCGCAGCGCTGTATGCCAGTGTCCGGGTTAGAGGAATGAATGCCGCCATCGATGAAATATTTATTATAGAGCCTTTACCTTTTTCAGCAAAAATTTTACCGAAGACCTGGCAGGGCATGATAGTTCCGATAAGGTTCAAATCAAATACCCATTTTACCGCTTCTTCAGGAATATCAAAACAAACCATCTTTGTCAAGCGTTCGAACCCATATATTACCTACATTTTAAAAGTACGTATTAAATTTTTTATATTTTCGGTTGATGTAAAACTTATTATTTTAATAAAATATTTAGTTCGCTTTTAAATTTCAGCTCTTTTTTTAAATTAAACTCTTCCTTAAAATGTCTAAAAAACTTAAAATATAAAGCTAATATGAAAGTATGAAAATTAAACTTCAATTTAAAGGAGTAACAATGTCTTTTAAATCTGATATTAACACTTATGCTCCCGGTAAAATAGTATGCGTGGGGCTAAATTATAGATCTCATATTGAAGAGCAGGACGGACGATTTCCGGAAAAACCAGTGCTTTTCCCCAAGGCAAAAAGCAGTATTATAAAAAATGGGGAATTTATCATTTACCCACCGGAAGTTGAAGAACTTGATTACGAGGTAGAACTTGCGGTGATAATAGGTAAAAAGATGAAAGACATTCCTGAAGATAAAGTATCTGATTATATTTACGGTTATACCATAATGAATGACATTACAGCTAGAGACATCCAGAAAAATGAATGAGGTTTATCAAATCTTTATCGGCTCCATGGTTGTAGCCTTCTCCGGTGCACTGGTACCGGGCCCTATGCTTACCCTGGTCATAAGCAGTGTCGCCAGGAAAGGATTCTGGACCTCATTTTTCATTGTAGTGGGCCATTCCTTATTGGAGTTAGTGGTAGTAATAAGTTTCTTTCTGGGAATATTGAAGTTTCTGGATAATCCCCTTATTGCAAAGATAATCGGGCTACTGGGAGGTATTTTCCTTCTATATTTAGGAATTGACATTGTAGTTTCAATCTTTAAGAAGAAATTTACCATAGATTTCAAGTCAGTATTAAAACAAAAGACTATTACCGGTAAATCAACCGGAACAGTGATACTTAAAGGCATTCTGATAAGCCTGGTAAATCCCTACTGGTACATCTGGTGGATCAGTATAGGTGCGGCATTTCTTATAAAAAGCGTAGAATTTAACACTCTTGGCATTTCCTCCTTTTACATAGGTCATATCAGTGCAGATTTTATCTGGTATTTATTTATCGGATTTTTGGTAAATACCGGACGCAGATTCTTTAACCAGAAAATATATAACAGTATCCTTATTGCCTGCAGTATATTTTTATTTTACCTGGGAATAAGGTTTATTATTGAGGCTATAATCTGATCTTTTTATCTTTTCACTATTTATTACAATAGATATACTATAATATTAGAACATATTATTTTTAATGATATTGTTCCTTATAGTAATTATAAAATAACCTTTTAGAATAGGGTAGTTACAGGCACTCTTAACAATAAATATAATCCAAAGGAGGCATCATTTCCATATTAAAGACAAGGAAAGCTTTACTTTTATCAATCCCTATAACTTTACTGCTTAGCGAAGCCTTGAATAATATATGTGAACAAATCAATGGAAAACAAAAAGAATCCACCAAAAATGATAATAAAATTCAAGAATCGCCAGCAGGATCCACCACAGATTCTACAAATTCTTCAACAGAAGAAAGCCATAACCAGAATCTGAACTATATAGAAACCCAGCTACTCCTTTCCATTAATAACATCAGAGCACAAAATGGGCTACAGATGCTTAGCCCAAATCAGACCCTGATTGGTAAAGAATTTGAAGCAGGTAAATACAATAGTTTTGAGTTATAAGTTAAGTCATCCTATTTTAACATGTTAAGTGGAAAGCACATACCACCTTATCTTCTTTAATTTTTTCCAGTAAATCTTTATTCATAATTTATTACA
>JABMRD010000142.1 GCA_013202875.1 Actinomycetota bacterium
ATAGAGAAATACATTACCGGCAAAAAGTCTCCCGCAGATATCGAATCAGTAAATAAAACAGATATAAAATTTATAATTACCGGATTCTGTGGAGCAACTGATAAAAATCTTGATGTCGGTGATCTGGTCATTTATGAATCAATAAAAAATTTAGAAAGTACCAGCAGATTAGATTATGTTTGCAAAGATATTCTGAAATTAAAAAATGATAGGATTTTAAAATCCTGGAATAAATTTAAACTAACCAGGGTTGTAGGTGGTACTGTACCTGAGGTTTTAATACTGCCTCTCCAGAAGAAAAAAATTGGGAAACAATTTGGAGTTCAGGTTATTGATCTGGAAAGCTACTGGATAATTAAAAAAATCATTGAATGTAGCCTACCCTTTTATTGTATAAGATCTGTTTCGGACACTATAGAAGATAAGCTGCCTGAATATTTTGGAATTTTTTCTAAAAATGAAATTCTCAGTAAACTTTTAAAGTCATTCCTTCTATCTATCATAAGACCAAAAGAATTAAAAACGAATATAAAAGCAATTAAAAACATTAAAAAAGCGCAGAATAGCCTTAAACACGCATTGGAATCATTAATTTTTTATTTAATCAATAAAGCCTAATTCTTAAAGATAAAAGAAAAAAAATTAGAATTTCACCAGCTCGAATTGGAGATATTTTAGTTATGGAAAAGGATGATTAGTTAATTGGAAAAGTAAAATATGAAATAGAATTATTGGAAATTATAAGTGGTGGTGAAGCATGGGAAATTGTACAAAAAGCTAATATGTTTAATGAAGAACCAAGTGAGGGCAAAGAATATATATTAGCAAAATTTAGAGTAAAGATATTAGAAGATTAGTGTTCTTCTTTTGAAAGTTCAGAATCTATGGGCTCTTCTTCCTCTCCGGTACCGAATAAATCATCAGCTTCGCTTTTAAGTTCCAGAAACTCTTTTTCCAGAGCGTCATTAATGTTGTTAATGATCTTTTTATATATACCCGGTTTAGTAAAATCCTTAAATTCCTCTATAATATTTTCAGCAATAGGATTTATTGGCTCTCCTATAAATACATTTATTTTTCTAAAAGCATTAATAATAAGTGAGAGTATTCCTCTGGTTATTCTATTAATCCAGATCCATTTTTCGCTTTCAGGTCCCCTGTTTGTATTGTGCATATAGATAGGAATTATGGGTAGTTTTGTTTTATAACTGAGGTAAGCCGCACCCTTTTGAAATTGTTTAAAACCATTTTTTTTGTTGAGAACACCTTCCGGAAATATTCCAAAGAATACATTTCTTTTATTTGAAATATTAAAAAGCTCTTTAAAACTTTTAACATTCTTTGAAAATTGTTTTGTAAATACAGGCACACAATTTGCAAATTTTCTCATAAAAAAGTTAGTAAGCCAGTTACCAAAATTTTCACTTTCTGCAACAAAACATATTTTTCTTTTAATTGCGGCCAGAAGTATTACTGGATCGGCATCTGCAGTGTGATTTATAGCCAGTATTACAGATTTCCCCCGGGGCAATCTTTTCGTATTAAAAACTCTAGTCCTGGTAAAAAGTTTGTAGAAGTTAATAAATAATATCCTGGGAACACTATAAAAGAAATCAGATATTTTTTTTATTAAGTTTCTGGTCATTTTTATTTTTATCTAATATTAAAAAAACTATAGATAATTAAAATCTAAAAGATTTACTTACAATTTGAATTATATATGTTAGGTGTAAAAAATTCTACTTTAACCGGACAACCTTTATCATTTTATATTTAGAAAAGTGTTTTTAATATTTTGGTAGTGGGTCCCTCTCCAATAATATTTGTCACAATTTTTGCAATACAGGAAATTTTGCTGTGTTTTGTATACATATGGAGGTACTTTATTTTTAATGTCTTCTTTTTTTACTTTTATTAGTTTTTCATTGCATCCAATACATCTTATGAGATTGGGTTTTAAAGAAATTTTGAGTTCTGATTTTATTTGATCTAACTGATTTTCAAGTTTATCTTCTTTGATATACAGATATTTTATAATTCCTTTCTTGAATTCTCTCCTTGCAAGCATCAGGGAATCTCTGGTTAA
>JABMRD010000143.1 GCA_013202875.1 Actinomycetota bacterium
AAATGGAATTGAATTTGCGTCAGATGTGCATTACTCACATGAATGGGATGATATGCCGTTTGGTCTTTTAGGTCAGGCTGGTTTCTTTTCTCATTTTGGTATTAATTTCAATTATAGGGAAAAGGAAATCTTATTAAATTACCAGTAATTTGCTGGTAATATTGTATTTATGAATCTCTTTTAAATGTTTTTCTTATAATAAAATTTGGATATTTTAAAAGAGTACAAAGCACAATTTTTTGTTATAATTAAAAAAACTATTAGGCGAAAGGAAAATAAATGTTATCTAAATATATCTTATCAGCAATGAAAAAAGCAAGATATGAAATACTTAGAGATGATAATACCTTTTATGGAGAGATTCCTGGATTTGAAGGGGTTTATGCAAATTCCAGTACTTTGGAAAAATGCAGAGAAGAGCTTGAGGAGGTTTTAGAGGAATGGCTTTTTTTTAGAATCTCTAGAAATCTACCTATACCGGAAGTCGATGGAATTGAATTAAAAATAAAGGAAATTGCAGTATAATGGCCAAATTTGGTCCAATAAAAAGAAAAGATTTAATAAGATATTTTAAGAAATTAGACTTTTCTGGACCATATTCTGGCGGAAAACACCAATTTATGGCAAAAGGAAATATCACTATCCGATTACCCAATCCTCATAAATCAGATATTGGAAAAGAACTTTTATTAAGGATATTGAGGCAAGCTGGTATAAAGAAGTCTGATTGGGAGAAATTATTGTAATAATTTGTAGAAATAAGTATTAATTAATGTAACCCCACAATTGATAGAGCCCAATTGCGGACTCCACAAAGGAAATTATTCCTTCAGATATTTTTTACTGATAATATAGAGAAGAAAATTCTTAATGTATTTAGATTTGATTTTAGCATTAAGAAAATAATCTAGAAGAGATTTAATTGATTTCATACACTATTATCAATCCCTTAATATTATTTTTGATGCAATAGTTACAGGATTATTCTCATATCCTTTTGACGATAATTTGATAACTTTTGATTTGATTTCAGAAGGACCCCAGAACAGCCATTTTTTACTATTAAAATATTCTTTTATTTCAGACTCTTTGTTTTGATAAACATTTCCGGCAATTAAGCCATATGAAATTTTAGTTTTAGTATTTATTAAACCCTTTTTATTTAAGTCCTCAAATAATCTCTTAGAAATTATATTTCGATATTTATCTGATGTCAGTAATTTATATCTCCCTTTTTGGATGTCTGATTTTTTTTGTAATTCACTGAATACTACACCCTGGGAATCAAAAAATGATTTTACCTCTATAAGAAAAAGTGTATTATTTTTTAAATTAAAAGCAATTATATCTATTTCAGGTCTTGGAGTAGTTGGTTTGTTGATTTCCTTCTTTTCTTCTTTTGTTAAATCTACTCTAACTGAAGTCATAACCCAAAAATCATCTTCTATAAGTAATTGTGCCACAATATTTTCAAAAGCATCCATTTCTTTTACTCCTATTAAACAATGATCAACGATATAGCGCACAACGAACGTTTTGCAGCTTACCCTGACTGGATAAACTTTAAATAATACCAATCCATTTAATTCTAACAAATATCACTAAATATATAAAACTTATCCGAGCCTAGAAAAGAGAAATATTTCTAAGATTAATTGTTGTTTTGACAACATTATGGTAAGATTCATATGCCTGTTCCAATAATATTTATTGGGAAAAGAGAATAAAATAAATCTCAATTTCAAAGGAAGTGATAACCTGTAAAAGATGGGAAAAATAATCGCTATAGCAAACCAAAAAGGTGGGGTTGGGAAAACTACAACTACACTAAACCTGGGTGCCGCATTAGCAGAAAAAGGTAAAAAAATCCTTTTGGTTGACTGTGACCCCCAGGCGTCTCTTACTATTAGCTGCGGTATTGATATGAAGAATTTAGATAGATCTTTATATGAAGCTATAAACAGGGAGAATAATGATGAAGACATAGTATTTGATGATATTTTGCTTAAAACTAAAATAAAAGACGTTTTCTTATTACCTTCAAACATAGACTTATCAAAAGCAGAAATCGAGCTTATGAATATGATAAATAGAGAAAGAGTTTTAAAATTTATTCTTAATCCTTTAAAAAAAGAATATGACTACATTCTAATTGACTGTCCGCCAAGCCTTGGGATTCTAACAATCAATGCACTTACAGCCGCGGATGAGGTTATCATTCCGGTTGAGACTGACTACCTGGCTTTAAGGGGAGCGGAGATACTGGTAAAACAAACTATAAAAATGGTTAAAAGTAAGTTAAATAAAAAATTAAAAATAAAAGGAATACTGCCGACTATGCATAACACAAGAACCC
>JABMRD010000144.1 GCA_013202875.1 Actinomycetota bacterium
GTGATTATTGGAGGAAAGGTTGTTGGAGACATAAGCTGCGAAGAAAGAGTTGAACTTTTCTCCTCGGGCAGCCTGGAAGGTAAGGTTATGGCGTCTGATTTAACTATTGCCGAGGGAGCCTTTTTTAATGGAGAATGTAGAATGACTCCAGAGGGGAAGGGCCACCGCTTTGACCAGGAGTTACCCTCCGAGACTGAAGAAGAGTAAATTATTTATGGAGTCTTATTAGACATTTGTTTTCTGGGGAAATTGGTGGCGGCATAGCCAAGTGGAAAGGCAGAGGACTGCAAATCCTTTATTCCCCGGTTCAAATCCGGGTGCCGCCTCCAGGATTTTGTGTATTTAATTTTAAATATATAAGTCAATATAATTTTTACTAAACTACTAATTGATAGAAATTGCCTATAGGACATATTATAAATTTTTTTAAAAAGTAGAAGCAGATAAAAAAACAGATGAGTAGTTATTTGATTTAATATCACTAAAAAATTTTAATAAGCCATTGTTATTATGTATAAATTGGAAGGAGATATAATATGGGTTACACCAAGGACGTGCTTTCAAATGTTTTAGAAAAAAATCCCGGGGAATTAGAATTTCATCAAGCAGTGGGGGAAGTGTTTTCATCAATCGAAGCAGTATTTGAAATACATCATGAATATGAAAAAGCAGGGATTTTAGAAAGACTTGTAGAACCTGAAAGGCAGATAATCTTTAGAGTTCCATGGATGGATGATGAAGGTAAGATAAGAGTCAACCGGGGATACAGGATTCAATTTAATAGCGCGATAGGCCCGTATAAGGGTGGTTTAAGATTACATCCGTCAGTAAATCTTGGAATAATAAAGTTTCTCGGGTTCGAACAAATATTCAAGAATTCCCTTACCGGATTCAGTATTGGAGGCGGAAAGGGTGGAAGTGATTTTGATCCAAAAGGTAAATCAGATGCAGAAGTCATGAAATTTTGCCAGAGTTTTATGACCGAGCTGTTCAGGTATATTGGCCCTTGTACAGATGTACCGGCAGGGGATATAGGTACCGGAGCAAGAGAAATAGGTTATATGTTCGGCCAATATAAGAGATTAAAAAATGTATTTGAAGGTGTTCTCACAGGTAAGAGCATAGAATATGGAGGGAGTCTGCTCAGAAAAGAAGCTACTGGATATGGTCTTGTGTACTTTGTTAATAATATGTTGGAAAAAAAGGGCAAGTTAATAAAAGGAGCAAAAATAGTTATTTCAGGTTCGGGAAATGTTGCCATATATGCGCACCAAAAAATAAAAGAATTGGGCGGTATAGTGGTTGCTATGAGTGATTCAAATGGTTATATTTATGATCCAGAGGGTTTAGATTTAAATGAAATAAAAACAATTAAGGAAATAAATAATAAAAGAATTATAGAATACAAGAATAAATATCCCGATGCCAGATATAAAGAAAATTCTAAAGAAATCTGGAAGATTAAATGTGATATTGCGCTTCCATGTGCTACACAAAATGAAATAAACTCGGAAGATGCTGAAATTCTGGTAAATAATGGTTGTTATGTAGTTGGTGAAGGAGCCAATATGCCATGTACACCAGAGGCAGTAAAAATATTTTTGGAAAACAAAATATTATATGCTCCCGGGAAAGCTTCAAATGCTGGAGGAGTAGCAGTATCAGCACTGGAAATGTGTCAGAATAGCACAAGGACACAGTGGACTGCTGAAGAAGTAGACAAAAAATTAAAAGAAATTATGTCTAATATCTTAAAAAATATCAGCATGACAGCTAAAGAGTATGGGGAAGAGGATAATTTTGTCATGGGCGCCAATATAGCCGGTTTCCTGAAAGTAGCCAATGCAATGATGGCACAGGGAGTTGTTTAGAAAAAACTGTATTAATCTTTTTTTATTAGGAATTTAAAGAATTTATTAAACGGTAATTATTCACAATTATTTTTTCTTCTTTTACTCCTAGTACTACCGGCATATTTTTCAGTACAGCCAAATCTGGTGGCATAAGTTATAAGTGTTTTCATTTGGGCCCCCTTTTTTGTATGATAGAATATATAGATTTTAGTAAAATGTAAAAA
>JABMRD010000145.1 GCA_013202875.1 Actinomycetota bacterium
CTTAAAAAATTTCAGATCACTAAAAGCCTGGCCTTACAGAATAATATATCAATACTCCGAAAATGATAGGACAATTTTTATAAATATAATCCAGCACAGACAGAGTGCTTATAAATAATTTTAAAATATTTTTTTTCTTTGATGACTATTCCTTTATCCAAAATGCTTTTTATATCACGTGGATGGATACCCTTAGCCAGGATATCTTTAGATCTGGCGTAGCCCCATTATGCATCTTGAATATTTTGATAATCTTTTCATGTTTCTTACTTGACATATCTTCTTTGGATATTTTTATAGGCATATTATGATAAATGCCGTGGATTTTATCCGGTAGTTTTTAAAATATTTCCCGGGATTATAATGAGAAAATGAGAAAAATTCATGGTATATTCTTGTTGCCTGTAGAAACAAATTCTTATGATAACATGAAAATCCGGAAACCTTAGATTTATATATTACTTAAAAAGTAGAGTGCACCTCCTATGGCAAGTCTATGATAAGATTTGCCTATCATAACTTAAATTTAAAAAGAGATGCACATGAAATACATAGGATTAGATTTACACAAAAGAAATATTTTTGCAACAGTTTTGGATGGTGATGGTAAAATTTTATCAAGAGCAAATATAAGATCTAAGAAAGAAGACATAAGCTATTATCTTAAATCTCAAGGCAGCAGTGAGAACTTATCTGTAGCAATAGAGGCTTCATACAATTGGCTTTACTACTATAGAATACTTGAGGGCATTACAGATAATATTGTAGTTGCTCATCCGCTAAAGACTAAGATAATTGGTGAGTCAAGGGTAAAGACAGATAAAATCGATTCAGAAGCGCTGGCTTATATGCTAAAAGCTGATATGCTTCCGGGGGTATATATACCGACAAGGATTTCTATAGAAAACAAGTTACTTTTAAGATCAAGGATATCTCTTGTTAGACTAAGAACAAGTATTAAAAACAAAGTACATGCAATAATTGATCGTAACAGGGACAGCTATTTAAGCCTTGAAAACAAATCTGACATATTTTGTAAAACCGGTATGCTGGTACTTAGGGACATAAAAATACCAGAGCCTGATTATATGATAATTACAAACTATCTTGATTTAATTGATGAGATAAATAAAAAGATAAAAGAGATAGAAGCCGAAATTGATAAAAGAGTGGTGTGCGATAAAGATGGGAGCTACTTAAAACAATTCCTGGAATAGGCAGATTTATTTCATTTCTTCTAAAATCTGAAATAGACTCTATAGATAGATTTAGCTCAAAAGAAAAGTTTAGCTCCTATGCAGGTCTTACCCCATCAGTACGTCAGTCTGGAAATAAATCATATACAGGTAGAATTACAAAACAAGGAAACAAGTTTATACGCTGGGCACTTACTGAAGCTGCCCAGGTTGCAATAGTACACAGCAGCTACTTCAGGTATCATTACAGTAAGGCAAAAGCTAAAAAAGGAACAAATTCTGCCATAGTTGCCGTAGCAAGAAGAATTGCTGAAATTGCTTATGTTATCTTAAAAGAAAAAAGAGAATATATTGAAAAACCAATAAATTATTTATAATGGCTGCCCTTATTTAATTTTAGCCATAAAGGGCTGTTCTTATGATTAGGGAGCCGCAACCGGATAGCTATAGTGTACTAGCAAGGTACGAATAGATGAATGATTGATAGAATCTATTTATAGTTTGGTTTATAAATTTTATTTAATATTAAGTGTTATGGGTGCATAAAGTTTATTAAGTAAATATTACTTGACAAGGATTTTCATAGATGATTATATCAGAGATCTTCTTTATTTTTTTTATGTACCTTTTTACAGTGGGGTATGAGCCTTTAAATCCTAAGCTTACCAGCTCCTCATGGATTCTAATGCCGCTTAAACCTCTATCTAGAAGTTTTATTACTTCTTCATTGTATGGCTCTATTATGGTATCCCTATCCTTATAGCTTGGTTTATCTATTCCATTTTTTATACCTTTTATTACTTTTGCTACTGTCTTCCAGTCATGACCGGTTACTCTTGCGATCTCTGATTTGTTTTTTCCTAAATCCCATAAAGTCTTTATTGTTGTATACATAGCCACTCCTAACATTTACTACCTCCCTTGCATTTATCAAGGAAGGATTTTATCAGTTTATCAATCTAATTATTACTTTCTGTAGCTATGGAATTTTGGTGACCTTTAGGTATGGAATTTATCTTACCATTGAGGAAATGAGGAGGCTTACGGATATATCACTGGGTAGTGTGTCTCTACTACTACCTGTATATCCCTACTACTCTGTATTGGTTTCAGATACTTTCTTAGATGAGGCAACAGGGTAAATACGTATTAATTCACATGAGGTTATATTACACATCTTAAGCTTAAGAAGGCTTTAAATGTGTTGTTTTGTGTAATTTATTACAACTTCACCTTCAGCTTCGGACTGCCGAATCGTGTGCAGAAAGTGCAGTTTTAATTGATCTGAAAAATATTTGAACTTAAATCTAACCGGTTTTAAAAAAATTACCAAACCTAATCATTGTAGTAAATAATGTAGAGTAGCGGCTTTTGGAATCCTATTTAATTCATCTTTAATTCTTTGTGTTTCTTCTCTTAGATCAAATTCATCCTGGATTCACATCCAGAAATCTGCTGAGTTACCAAAGTATTGAGACAATCTTAAAGCGGTATCGGCAGTTATTCTCCTATTCCCC
>JABMRD010000146.1 GCA_013202875.1 Actinomycetota bacterium
ATTGGTACAGGGGTATGGGATTTCTATTCCTACTTTATCAAATTTATCTTTTATCCTCTTTCTGAGCTGCCTTGAAATGGTCCATTGTTCAGCAGGCTTTACCTTGCAGATTACAGTAAATACAACCGATGAATCTCCCAGTTTACTCACTCCGCCTTCACCCAGTATTGTTGGCCTCTCTAAGATGACCTTCTTATATTTTTTATCATTCATCAGTTCACTAAATACTTCTTCCAGAACCTCTACCACCCTATCTGTATTTTCACTATAATGGACACCAACCTCCACCAGAGCCCTTGACCAGGTATGAGTACGGTTACCTAATTTATTTATCTCACCATTGGGTATAAAATGAAGAGTCCCTTCCAGATCCCTGATTACTGTAGTTCTCAAATTAAACCTTTCAACTACTCCCGATGTATCTCCTATGGTTATAATATCATTTATCTGATACCACTGCTCGAGCAATATAAATGTTCCGTTTATTAAATCTTTTATAAGACTTTGAGCACCAAAACCAATTACGATACCTGCTACTCCGGCGCCGGCAAGCAGAGGCGTGACACTTATTCCGATCTGATCGGCTATTACTAATATAGCCGCCACTGAAGCTATCACAATTATCAAATTAGACACAACGCTGGTAAAGGTATAGGTACGTTTCTTAATTACCATTTTCTCATCGCTAATCTTCTTATCAACCAGTCTTCTCATTCTTCCGGCAATGATCCTAACCACTATGATTACAATTAAAAGTACCGCTATTACTATTACTATATTGAGCCAGTTATCCAGAAAGTTTTTAAATATATTACCTGTAGCTACTTCCAAATTATCTGTGTTATTTTCCATTTTTTAGCACCTTCCTTAGATTCTTTTTTTAAATTTTAAATGACCATCTTTATGGTTTTATAGATTTTTTTATAATTATTTAAAATTAGCCATAAAAAATTCCTGACTTTAAATTTACCGGCAGGCTTGATTTCTTTAATTTAATTTCTATTCCTGAGCCCGCTGTAAATCCCAATAACTTTATCCTCGCTATCATCATATACGGGCTTCAAATGGCCAGTGTAATTTATTGCTGAAATATACGGAAACCCCTTGTCAATCACCGCAATATTTATTGCCCCCTGGCGCTGAATAATTGATCTCCACCTGGGTATCGGGATCTGAAGCCAATGCACCAGCAGAGAAAGTATCACTCCTCCATGAGTTACTACTGCAACACTGCTGCCATCTTCATTCTCATTTACTATATTATCAATTTCAGCTGCAGCTCTTTCTTTCACTTGCTTAAAACTTTCCCCTCCCGTCGGACAGTTATTATATGGATCACCGAGCCAATTCTGATAATCGTCATGAAACACCCTGTTTATCTCGTCAAATTTCATTCCTTCCCATTTTCCAAAATTTATCTCTTTTAAATTTTCCCTGACAATTATCTTTAAATTTTTGGTTTTGTTTATGATATTTGCTGTATCTATAGCCCGCCTTAACGGACTACTGTATATATTTGAAAAATCTACCTTCGAGAGGTACTTTGCAGCAAGCTTTGCCTGCTTGAAACCTACCATGGTCAGTCCGATATCCATATCCCCCTGATATCTTCCCTCCTTATTCCATAATGTTTGACCATGTCTGATTAAAAATAATTTTATGCCCATAAGATTCCTTCTCTTCTTCCTGCTTAAAGTTCTAAAAATTCAAATTGACCGATAACATTTTTTCTTATATCAGAAGCCTGTGGGAAATCATATAGTATTTTCCCTTCTTTTACTGCATCTATGAAAATATCCTTATAGATGCCATTGCACTCAACACATCTATAATCAGATACCTTCCTGTCTTCTAAAACAATCTTATCACTAAAGCAATTCTGGCATCTTATTACCTTCTTTGCCCCGGACATTTTTCCTCTTTTTGATATTTTCTTTCCTTCAATCTCTACAATGTCCAGTGAAAAATCCAGTACTTTTGCCCCGCTTATAGCTGTCCCAACTCCAAAGGCATACACTATATCTCTCAACTTTAGAATATCTTCTTCATCCAGTCCCCCGCTTACAACCAGCTTTACATTCTCAAATCCCCTTATATCAAGTTCCCATCTTACTTCTTCCAAAATCTTTTTAAAATTTCCTCTTCTGGATGCAGGGGTATCTAACCTTATACCAAATAAAGCTTCTCCCAAACCTTCAGCAACCCTTATGGCTTCAAACTTCTCATCACCAAAGGTATCAATAAGAGAAATCCTTTTAATTTTTGGTTCAATTACCTGATTAAAAGCCTTAGTAGCCTCTACAGTATCACCCATAATCAGAATCAGGGAATGAGGTATGGTTCCAACAGGTTCCTGGCGGGTAAGCTTTGCACCAAGTGTTGTGGAAACTCCGTCAGCTCCGCCAATAAAGGCGCTTCTTTCGACCATGGGAGTTATCGCCGGATGCATTCTTCTGGCTCCAAAACTATAAATTAATTTATCTCCGGCAGCCAGCTTGCATCTTGCTGCTTTTGTGGCTATTCCGCTTGCCTGGCACAAAAACCCTAAAATAACTGTCTCATATATGCCAAAATCGAGATACTTACCCTCTATTACCATAACAGGCTGGAAATCCTTAAATACCATTCCCTCAGGCATACATCTTATTGATATTTTATCAATATCCGAAAGAAGCTTTATGGTCTCTTCTATTCCCGCCAGAATCCCCCATCTATAGCCCTCAGGAAAACCTTTCAAAAATATTTCAGCTTTCACTACAGGATTTTTACCAGTAGCTTTTAATATTTCTTCTGTTCTCTTAAAATATATATCTGTCAATCTGCCTTTTTTTATGTCGTCAGCATTTGCTATATGGAACATTACATACTCCTTAAATTATATTTACCTTAAGCACATTCCGCATCTGATCAAGTGCAAACCTGTGGTCTCTTTTATTTAAACCAATTACAGCATCTTTTACCACATCAACCATGTAACCTCTCATCACTGCATCAGCTACAGTATGCAAAACACATATATTTGTAACATCCCCGGTAACTATTAATTTCTTCACCGATAATTTTTTTAATATCTCATCCAGATCTGTATTAAAAAAACCTGAGAAGGAGCTTTTTCTTACAATAATATCATTACCCTGTGGTTTTAGTTCTTCAATTATTTTTGATCCTTCTGTATTTCTTATAGCATGCGGAGGAAATATTTCAAACTCCCTGTCATCTTTATCGTGACTATCGCACAGATATATTACCGGATAACCTTCACTTCTGGCTTTTTCCATTTCTCTCTTTATGGGACCAATAATTTTTTCAATTTTAGGAACTTTTAGCGGCGCTCCATCCAATACAAAATCATTCAGCATATCTATTATAAGTAAGGCTTTATAACCAATCATATCGCCACCTCAGTAAAATTTTAAAAATAATCCTTCATGAACACTAATTTTTATTATGATTTTTGACCAATAATTCTGCAATAGTAAATAATTAAGATAATGATACCATCTGAAAGGTAAATTTTGTATTGTTTTATACTGAGAGAATTTATATATTGTTTTTTTGTCTCCACATCTATAGAATTATAAAAGATAAAATCAATTTATTGAAAAATAACAACTTTCAGGAGTAAAAATGAAAAAAAACAAAATAAATATAAAAAAGTTTCTTATCATCAGTATAATATCAATGTTAACCATATTTCTCATGATATCACTGACTTCCTGCACCCGGAAGGTATCTTTGTATTTCGCAGTATCTACTGATACCGATTTTTATCTTACAGAAGAAATAAGGGAAATCCCGGTAAGTAAAGAGCTGTACAAAAATGTAGTAGAAGAACTGATAAAAGGTCCTGAAAACGACCAGCTTTATCGCACTATTCCTTCCAATGTTAAAGTTAATTCAGTAAAAATATCCGACAATACTGCTACAGTAGACTTCAGCAAAGA
>JABMRD010000003.1 GCA_013202875.1 Actinomycetota bacterium
CCATATTATATGATATTGAGTCCTGTATGCTCCATGACCACTTAAGTATGTTTCCATACTAACATTTTATCATATCGTCGCCTATTCATTCACCCACGCACTGAAGTGCGTGGAACTCTGCCCTTGCGGGTTTTTAGACAAAGACCATCTTTTATTATTATTTCAATATGCTAACACATTAATTATATACGTCAACAAACTCATTTTAGTTTCATTTTTATTTATGCAGGACAATATATAGGATATATCAAATTACCACTGGCCTGGTACCATTCTTTATAATTAGGCCTTTACGAAGGAACGCTGCCATATCTCGAAAAAGCAGTAAAGTTACTGTAGAATAAAACAGACAGCTAACTTTTTCTACAATATTAATATTCGATATGTTAGAATTATTTATAAATGTGATAAAAGGACCATGATAAAATCAAAATATTTAAAAATTTTAACAATTTTAATTTTATTCCTATTTATGATCCCATTCATTTCTTCCTGCGGCCAGACCGACCAGACACTAATTGATATCTTTACACAGGTAAATTCTGATTATTCCGGCACCAGAACAGTTGATATAGCAGTTAAAACGGAGTATATCCAGAAGAGCGATGTGACCCTGGGCCAGAGTCAATCCATTTCTGATAAAATACATGAAATACTTGAAAGTCACCTCCCTGAAGGAGAATATAACACTTTTGAAGAAGGAGACTATACCCACTTCAGTTCCACTATTAGTTTTGAAGACATAAACTTTCTCCAGTATATTTCCATAGATAATTTCTCTGAAACTCCTCCTGAAAGATTCTTGGCCAAACTGGAAATAGTTCCTTATTTCTTCTATAGCAAATATTTCTTTGAAGATTATATAGATATGAAAATAGACGAGATACTCCTTACCTCTTCAGATATAAATTCTGACTACAACCGGATTAATGATCTGGCTAAAGCAGACAGTAATATTTTAAATATAACATATCGGGTAAAATTTCCGGTAAAAATAACCAGCCACAATGCAGATATAACCGGGGATAATAACATTGCCATATGGAATATAAAATATGGCGATGATAAAGAATTATATATAGAAGGCAGGAAAACAAAACTGCTGACCTATTTTTTAATTGTAATTTTAGGTATTATTGGCTTATTTATAATTTTTATAATTTTCATGTTAGTCTTTAGCTCACGGAGAAGTAAAAAACCACCTACTACCAGAAAACCACTGCATTCCTATGACAATTATTTTAAAAGAGACAGATATTTTAATACTGATGATGAGTAAAACTGGAAAGATTAGGAAGACCGTTAAAAAATGAGTGGCAATATTTACAGATTATCTACACCGCTGACAGAAGAAAAAATCAGAAAATTAAAAGCCGGAGATACCGTTTACTTAAGTGGTATTACACTCGGAGCCAGAGATGCAGCTCACAAGAGAATTGTTGAAGCTATCAGGTACCATAAAAAATTGCCCTTTGATTTAAAAAATAAGACTGTATTTTATGTGGGTCCATCACCGACCCCCCGCGGCAAAAAGAGTGGAAGTATTGGTCCCACTACCAGCGCCAGAATGGATGATTTAACCGAACCGCTGCTTAAGGCAGGACTTAAAGCAATGATAGGAAAAGGCAGGAGGAGCGATAATATAAAGGAACTTCTAAAAAAATATAAATCTGTCTATCTTGTATCAGTGGGAGGCATTTCTGCATATCTTTCTACGAAAGTAAAAGATATTAAAATCATTGCATATGGTGATTTGGGGGCAGAAGCAGTTCATGAGATTGCAGTAGAAGACTTGCCTTTGTTTGTAGCTTATGATATTTATGGCGGCGATATTTTTGAATCAGCCCTTCTTGTGGAATGACAGCTCATAAAAACTGCCAGCGGAAGAGTAGCCATATGACAGGGAGCATACTCTATATTGCAGACCAGAGCAGTTGTTTTTCCGCCCAGACCCTGTGGTCCTATTCCAGTCTCATTTATTGCGTCCAGTATTTTCTTTTCTAACTGCCTGTATCTTTTATCCGGATTCCTAATCTCTAGATTTCTAAAGCTGGCTATTCTTGCAAGTTTGACCACTTCTGAAGACGTCCCGCCAACTCCAATACCAACAATTACCGGCGGGCAGCATTTAGTAACATTCTTTTTTACCACATCCAAAACCAACTCAATTATTTCATCCTCTCCGGTTGATGGATTCAGCATATAAAGATAGGAACAATTTTCACTGCCTCCTCCTTTTAAATATATTTTTATATGAAGACCGGGACTGGAAGTAAAACTGGTACTAATGATAGTGGGGGTGTTACCTGAAGTGTTTTTTCTCTCATATAACGGATCAGAAACTATTGATTTTCTAAGATAATTACTGGTATAAATATCTGCTACTGCCTGGTTCAATAAGCTATTTAAGCTGCTGCTGTCCCCAATGCAGATATCAGGACCAATATCAAGATCAATATAAACCAGGCCACAATCCTGGCACAAGGGGAGTTTTTGTTTTTTTGCAATTTTTGCATTTTCTAAAATAAGTTCAAGGATTTTTTTAGCTCTCTCACTAATCTCTTTTTTA
>JABMRD010000147.1 GCA_013202875.1 Actinomycetota bacterium
AGTATAATCAGCCTGCAGTCCCCGATTTTATTTATGGCCTTTGCAAGAGTGGTGGAAGTAGCCCAGGTATCAGCTCCGGCAAATGCCCTGTCCGAAAGAAGAATTGCCCTGTCGACTCCCACTGATATGGCTTCCTTCAGTATCTCTTTAGACTGTGGCGGTCCCATAGTAAGTGCAATTACTTCTACCTCCCCATCATTAAATCTCTCTCTTATCCTTACCCCTTCTTCAATAGCATAAGCGTCAAAAGGATTTATTATATTCTCTATTCCTTCCCTTATCAGGGTATTGGTTTCGGGATCAATTTTAATTTCCGTTGTACCCGGTACCTGTTTAATACATACAACAATTTTTATTCTAATCACCTGCCCGCATAAATAAAAAATTTTTCAATTACATTAAATTCAGTTATATTAGAAAATTTGTTTAATCCTTAAAATCTTCGGGAATTCTTTAATTTTTTTGCCCTTAGCTTTGCCGCTTTAACTTTTTTAGAGCACTCCCCTTTTTATCATATCAAGGGCAACTACATTTCTCAGTATCTGGTTGGTTCCTTCATAGATCTGGGTTATCTTTGCATCCCTCATCATCTTCTCTACGGGATATTCCTTCATAAAACCATAACCACCGAATATCTGAATAGCATCATTAGTAACTTTCATAGCCATATCAGATGCAAATATCTTTGACATTGAAGAAAGCCTTGTAACATTCTTTTCACCGCTGTCAATTACTTTTGCCGCATGATAAACAAGCGCTCTGGCGGCTTCAATATTTGTAGCCATATCAGCAAGCATATGCTGGATTGCCTGAAAAGAAGATATCGCAGTACCGAACTGTTTTCTTACTTTAGAGTAATTTAAAGCCTCCTCTAAGGCTGCCTGCGCAACCCCCACAGCCTGGGCGCCAACTGCAGGCCTTGACTGGTCAAAAGTCTTCATAGCAATTATAAAGCCCATTCCCTCACCGCCAAGCATGTTTTCTTTGGGCACCCTGCAGTCAGTAAAAATAAGCTCCCTTGTAGCAGAAGCTCTTATGCCCATCTTGTCCTCTTTTTTTCCAAATTCAAAACCAGCGGTTCCCTTTTCAACAATAATAGCGCTTGCTCCCCTAACTCCCTTTTCAGGGTTGGTCATAGCAAAAATAGTATAAATATCTGCTTCACCGCCGTTAGTTATCCACTGTTTGGTCCCATTTAAAATATAGAAGTCCCCGTCCTTTGAAGCTGTTGTCCTGATACTTCCGGCGTCGCTTCCGGCTTCCGCTTCCGTCAGACCGAAGGCAGCAAGTTTACTACCGCTTGCAAGCTGGGGCAGATATTTTTTCTTCTGCTCCTCACTGCCGGCGACAAGGATGGGTATGAGACCAAGACCGGACGCTGCATAAGAAGTGGCAACACTCAAATCACCCCTACTCAATTCCTCAGTAGCCAGGCATACTTCAAAAATACCGGTACCCATACCTTCATATTCTTCCGGGATAAATATTCTAAAAAGATCACTTTTTCCGATCTCATTTATTATCTCCCGTGGAAATGTTCCCTCCTCATCCAATTCCGCTCTGACGGGAACTATCCTTTCCGCCACAATCTGACGGCAGATGTCCACTATCATCTTTTGTTCTTCTGTTAAAAGGTATTTCATAAATCCCCCGATTACAATTAATTATAAAACCATTTTATAAAAAGACGCGGGTATAATCCAATAGTTTCACTATTTTGGTCTCTGGCTAGCTCCAGAGGTAAATTTTTGCGGTGAAACTTTATACATACAGGAGCGTCTTACCTAAAAGACTTTAAAGCCTAAGTATATAACTTTTTTAAGGACAAATACTTTTTTATAATCCAGGTCTAATTGAGAGATTTTATGAATAATACAACAAATATAGAAAATACAGGTGTAGAAGTCAAATCCTATGACAATAAAATTACCACCAGGCTGGCATTCTCCTTAATATTTGCAGTCCTTATGGCAATCTCGGCAAATTCATTTGTATATCTTCCTTTTACACCGGTTCCAATTACCATGCAGGTTTTAACTGTGCTACTTTCCGGGATATTCCTTGGCAGCAGGTGGGCTCTTGCCAGCCAGACTATATATGTTTTTATGGGTCTTATGGGACTTCCGGTTTTTAGCGGGTTTAAAAACGGAGCTATTGCCCTGGCCGGACCCACAGTCGGGTATATTGCCGGATTTATGGTAGCTGCATTTGTCACCGGATATTTATATGAAAATTCAGGCAAAAGGATTAATAATAATCCTTTAAGAAACTTATTTGACGGTTTCATTTCCTGTCTTGCCGGAGTGGTAGTGATTCATCTTTTTGGATTCATTTATCTATTTGGCTACCTCTTTAGCCTGACAGGTACTCAATCAATTTCAGATACACTTTCCAAAACCTGGAAATTAGGTACACAGCCTTTTATAGCAATAGATTTTCTAAAAATTCTTATTGCACTGTCTATTCTAAATTTAAACAAGATTAAAAAATGAGAAATATAAAAATAAATGACATCACCATAAGGGATATATTCCAGAATACGGACCCGAGGTATATAGATACCCGAACACTCGATACCATTCTAGAACATTTTAACAGTATAAAATATGACAGCCTTGAGATACTGGGTGGTTCAAGCTTTGAAAAAATACTTGAAAGCAATCTCAATATGACACCGCTGGAAGTTGCTTCTTATATTAAAAATAAGATTCCATCCACTCCACTGCAGGTACTTATAGGAGCAAGAAACCTCGGGGGGCTGGAAGTTTATTCAAACAGCATTATTAAAAGATTTATAAAACAGTGCGCAGGAAACGGGATTGATATATTCAGGGTATACGATTCATTGAATGATCTGGAAAATTTAAAATACACCATATCTACAATCATAGAAAATGGCGCAGGGTGTCAGGGGACTATAATATACGACGATCTGCAGGATACCGGATTCTATATAAAAACTGCAAAAAAGCTAAGAAGCTATGGCTGCACCAGCATATGCATAAAAGATGCCGAATCGACGATACTTCCCAAAAAAGCAGCAGAGCTTTTTGCAAGCCTGAGCAGCGAAATTGAAATTCCCAAATTTTTTTGTGCTTCAAACTTAAGGGGGCTTCAAATATTAAATTATTTTGAAGCATGCACTAATGGTTGTGATGGAGTAGACTTGAGCCTTCTACCCTCTTCATATAATGACTGCAGCCCAACAGTCTTTTCATACATTCTAAGTTTAAAGGATACAGACATCTCACATAATCTGGATTATTTAAAAGTCGTCCGGTTAAGTGAAAGTATAAAAAAATATATCTATCCGTATATAAAGCAGGATTTATTTTCCACAAAGTTTATTCTAAACAATACCAATAAAAACCTTCTCCC
>JABMRD010000148.1 GCA_013202875.1 Actinomycetota bacterium
AATTCCAAAATATTCAGGAAGCTTATCTTCTATAGTGTCTGAAACAGATTTTATACAATAAAAGGGTAGGTTGTGTTCAATGATTATTTTAATTATCCAGTAGCTTTCTAGATCAATAACATGAACTCCAAATTGTTTCCCGATTATTTTCTTCTGGAGAGGCAGTATAAAAACCCCAGGTACGGTACCACATAAAACCCTGGTTAGTTTAAATTTATTCCAGAAATTTGTAATCCCATCATTTTTTAACTCCAGAATATCTTTACAAACGTAATCTGATTTGTTGGTACTTTCTAAATTTTTTATTGATTCGTAAATTACCAGATCACCGACATCAAGATTTTTATCAGTTGCTCCACAGAATCCGGTAATTATAAATTTTATATCTGCTTTATTTACTGATTCGATATCTGCGAGAGACTTTTTGCCGGTAATGTATTTCTCTATAATTAATTCCACTGCTTTTTTAGCATTTGCTTTCCCCATTCCTGTTGTAACGGCAAGTGTGGCTTCATTATTAATTTTGCCTTTATAGATGATAATGCCATCAATTTTAGAGATGTTATCGATACTCATCAGGTTAAGAACGGCTGCTATTTCAATTTTTAAGGCACCAAAGATAATTAGCATAAAATACCTAATATAAAAAAAGTTTGTGCTTGTAAAATATTAATATATACTTTAAGATTGTATAAGAAAACTTATAAAATATAAAATTATATATACTTAAAGTATGTATAAAATTAATTTTGGCTTACGTATTCAGTACTAAATCTATTAATCTACCGGCAGGAAATGATGTTTAGCCTGTATGACAAATTACAAAAATTAGATTCAGAAGGTAAATCCATTAAAGTGGCCATTGTGGGATTGGGTCAAATGGGAAGCAGCCTGGTTTCACAAATCAGGAACTTAAGGGGAATGGATGTTATTGCAATTGCCAATAGAGATATAAATAGAGCAGCCAATATTGCAAAGAACCTTGGTATAAGAGAAGAAGAGATTTTACTGGTCGAAGTTGATAATAAGATAAGTGATAAAAACAAGACTATAGATAGCATAAGTATAAAGGATAGCGTTGATAGTAAAGCTAAGAAGAAATTTGAAAAGGCAGCCAGATCAGGAAAGGTTATTATTATTGATGATCTTTCTTTATTGTTTGAAATAGACCAGATAGATGTAGTGGTAGATATAACCGGAAGCCCGGAAGCAGGAGCTTATATTGCCTTTAATTCTATAAATAATGGGAAACATATTGTTACTTTAAATGTAGAAGCAGACACTACTATAGGCCCTCTGCTTAAGAAGTCAGCAGACAATGCCGGTGTGGTATATACTGTTTCTGCCGGCGATGAACCGGCTGCATTAAAGGAGCTTTATGATTTTGCATCTATTTTGAATCTGGAGGTTATTGCAGCCGGAAAAGGAAAAAATAATCCTCTGGATAAGACTGCTAACCCCACCACATTAAAAGCGTATTCTAAAAGCAAAGGCACCAGTCCCCGAATGATGACTTCATTTGTGGATGGCACCAAATCTATGGTGGAGATGGCCTGCTTTTCTAATGCTACAGGAATGATACCTGATTGCAGAGGGATGCACGGCCCGAAAGTCAACGTATGCGATTTGACAAAAATTTTTAGTTTGAAAAAAGATGGAGGAATTCTGGATAAAAAAGGAGTGGTGGATTTTGCTATAGGTGATGTAGCTCCGGGAGTATTTTTAATTTATACATCTGATCAGCAAATAATAAGAGATGAGTTGAAGTACCTTTTGTTTGGAGATGGTCCTAATTATTTACTGTACCGGCCATATCATCTAACCAGTATAGAAGCGCCAATATCTATTGCACAGGCTTATTTTTATAGGGAGCCTACTATTATTCCATCAAACGGATTAGTTTCCGAGGTTGTAACTGCAGCAAAAAGAGATCTAAAGTGCGGAGAAGTTTTGGACGGAATAGGTGGATATACAGTATATGGACTAATAGAATTGTATGATACTGCAAGAAAAGAAGGACTTCTTCCGATAGGATTAAGTGAGGGTTGTACACTTAAGTGTGATATAAAAAAAGGTAAAATCCTAAATT
>JABMRD010000149.1 GCA_013202875.1 Actinomycetota bacterium
TATATGCACTCGATAAATATCCAGCCAAAGTCCTAAAAGAAAATTTGGGAAAATTATATATACTGAAGTCTCTGAATTTCTATGGGGTTGATTATGGGGGTACGAATGATGAAAAATATCGTGTATATATAGCTAATAATGGAATAGATATGGGTTATACAGCTCTGTTTATAGAAAAGGAATTTCACCATGAGTTCTCCAGTATCCTATTTACAAAATTTGAAGAGTCAGAATGGGGACAGATCAACCCTGCTGGGTTCGTTTATTTTGATGAACAAACCGGGGGATCAGGAGCTATAAGAGAGGGAAGGGCTTCTCAAGAATTTGATACAAAGATGCATGAGGCCGGATTTTTATATGAATATGCTCAATCTACTTTAGAAAATGATTTTAATTCATTTGCTGAAAATATTTTTGTAAATGATGGGATTTTTTTTAAGTTAGTGGAAGAATATGAAAAGTTGAGCTTAAAACTGGACCTGATAGTAGACTTTTATAGTTCTATTGATCCAAGATTTACCCTTGAATATTTTAAGGAAATCTCTCTATTGGAAAAATAAGAATAAATATCTAAAACTTAATTTAAAAATAAAGATATTCCTATCTAAAACAATAATTCGTATTTTAACTTTGTCCGCGGTACCGGGACTTGAAAAGACGGACTGAGTCGAAGACGAAGGAGTCTGCGTCTGCGTGAGTGAACGCAGTGAGACAAAAAACCAAATCCATTCTCGTGCAGCAGAACTGTTTTCAGAACTATTCATGATTGGTTTGTATTTTATTTATTTTCTATTATAATATGAGTCTTAATGTTGAAATGGGACGAGCCCGCTAATGGTGTTTAAGGAGGATTTTACTTGAGTTATGAGATAAAAAACCAGAAGAAGATTGATTTAAACAAGGTTAAATTAGATATAGAGATTTCAAATAATTATTTAAAAAAGTATATTGGCAAGGCCTATAAAAATATATCTCAAAAAGCAAATATTCCCGGTTTTAGAAAAGGGAAGATTCCCTATCAAATAATAGATGCAAATTTTGGCAAACAGTATGTACTAAATGAAGCTGCCAGTCTTTCAATTTCTGAATTATATCCGGATATAATTATGGAATCCAATCTAAAACCAATAGACTACCCGAAAATAAAAATTACTCAACTGGCAGAGGATTTACCTTTAGGGTTTGAAGTAGAATTGGAACTGGAACCGGAAATAGAATTACCAGGATATAATGGTATAAAGGTTACTGTCCTTTCTACAGATGTATCTGATCAGGAATTGGAACGGCAAATAAATAATATCAGAAATAACTTTGCATCACTTGAACCGGTTGAAGACGATAGGCCAATATCTAAAGGTGATTATGTTACACTGGATTTTGATGGTGAAATTGAAGGTAAAGCATTTGAAGGCAGCAGCGCCGAAGATTATCTCTTAGAAGTTGGCTCAAATACTCTGTTTGCCGAGTTTGAAAATTCGCTTATTGGAATGAAAAGAGGTATTAAGAAAAATGTAATACTTATATTGCCTGAAAATATTGAAAATAAGGATCTGGAAGGAAAGCAGGCAAACTTCAGCATTTTTATAAAGGAGATAAAAAAGAAGGTATTACCTGAAATCAACGAGAAGTTTTTAAAAAACTTAGGTGACTATAAAGATGCAGATGATTTTAAAGATAGTATTAAAAAGAGATTGATCGAGCAGAAAGAAAGTTCTAAAAAGGGAAAAATAATAGAAGAAATTTTTAATCATATTGTAGACAATATGAAGTCTAATATTCCAAATGTGATGGTAACTGGTAGAATAAAACAGATTAATGAAGAGATTGATGGAGGTTTAAAGAAGCAGAAGATAAACAGGGATAATTATCTTAAGGCTATAAATATTACAGAAGATAAGCTAAATGAAGAAATCAGGGAGAGAGCGCTAAGAGAAGTAAAAGAGTATTTGATCTTTAAGGCATTGGAAAAGGCGGAAAAGAAAAACATAGAACCTTCAGAAGATGAAATAAAAAAAGAAAAAGATAATATCATTAGCAGATACAAAAAAGAAGAGGACAATAAAAAAATCAGAGAATTCCTTGAAAATCCTGAGGGAGAAAAAACTCTAATCCAGACTATTAAGAGAAGCAAGATAATTGATTTGCTGATTAACAGTGCGCAGGTAACAGAGGAGAAAAATGCAGGCAGCGAAGGTAAAGAAGAGATATGGACACCTGATGAAGATAAGACAGGAGCCGAAAAAAAAGCTAAAAGGCTTTGGACCCCTGGTTCAAAGTAAATAAAAAAGAGAGATGGTTAAAATGTATAATGATTATTTGATTCCGATGGTAGTTGAGCAGACTAATAGAGGAGAGCGCTCTTTTGACATTTATTCACGTTTGCTAAAAGAAAGAATAATTTTTCTGGGAGTACCCGTAGATGATAATATTGCCAATCTGGTTATGGCACAGATGCTCCATCTGGAGGCAGAAGACCCGGAAAAAGATATACAGCTGTATATAAATAGTCCTGGTGGAGTTGTTACTGCTGCCATGGCGGTATATGATACAATGCAGTTTATAAAGTCCAAGGTATCCACTATTTGTATTGGCCAGGCCGCAAGCGCAGCCGCAGTTTTGCTTCTGGCAGGGGAAAAAGGTAAAAGGTTTTTACTGCCTAATTCGAGAGTTATTCTTCACCAGCCATCAGGAGGCGTATCCGGAACTACGATTGATGTGGAAATTCATGCAAAAGAGATGGTGAGAATCCGTACCGTCCTAAATGAAATAATTGCCAGGCATACCGGTCAGCAAGTAAAAAAAGTGGCGAGGGACACCGAAAGAGATTTTATATTAGATGCAAAGGAAGCCAAAGAATATGGTATAGTGGATGAAATTATTTATAAAAAATAATATTATTAGGAGTGTGCATAAAGTTGCCATCAAATGACGGAAAAAAAAGTGATTTTTTAAAATGTTCTTTTTGCGGTAAATCTCAAAATCAGGTAAAAAAACTGATTGCGGGACCAGGAGTTTACGTTTGCGACGAATGTGTAGATTTGTGTAATGAGATTATAGATGAGGAATTAAAGGAAGATAGAGAAGTTTACTTCAAGGATCTTCCCAAACCTAAAGAAATATATTCAATTTTAAATGAGTATGTTGTTGATCAGGAAAGGGCAAAAAAGGTACTATCTGTAGCTGTATATAATCATTATAAAAGAGTAAAATATGAGGACAGGTCAAGCAAGGATGATACAGAAATTCAAAAAAGCAATATTTTATTAATCGGTCCAACAGGTTGCGGCAAGACTCTTCTTGCTCAAACTTTAGCCAGAATATTAAATGTTCCGTTTTGCATTGCAGATGCAACATCGCTTACTGAGGCAGGTTATGTTGGTGAGGATGTAGAAAATATATTGCTAAGATTGATACAGGCTTCAGATTTTGATATTAAAAGAGCTGAGACCGGCATTATCTATCTGGATGAAATAGACAAGGTCAGCCGTAAATCTGAAAATCCTTCAATTACCAGAGATGTATCCGGAGAGGGGGTACAGCAAGCTCTGCTCAAAATTTTAGAAGGAACAGAAGCTAATGTTCCTCCACATGGAGGCAGAAAACATCCCCATCAGGATTTTATACAAATAAACACTGCCAATATTCTTTTCATCTGCGGAGGTTCGTTTAGTGGGCTGGAAAAGATAATCGAGAGAAGAATAAATAAAAGTAGTGTTGGCTTTGTTTCAGGAAAAGTTCCAGATAAAGTTGAAAAAATTGATAAACTTCTTCCCCAGACAATGCCGGAAGATTTATTAAAGTACGGCTTAATTCCAGAACTCATTGGAAGACTGCCTGTAGTTAGCACCCTGTCTAGTCTTACGGAAAATGATTTGATTAAAATTCTGATTGAACCAAAAAATTCATTGGTCAAGCAATATAGTAAAATGTTTAAGATGGACAAAGTTGATCTGGAATTTACAGAAGATGCTTTAATAGAGATTTCAAAACATGCTTTGCAAAGAGGGACAGGAGCAAGAGGACTCAGGGCTATTATGGAAGAGATTATGTTAAATATAATGTTTGAAATACCTGAGCGTAATGATATAAGTAAATGTATTATTACCAGAGAGGTTGTTGAAAATAAAACTGAGCCCGAGATAATTGGTAGATCAAACAAAAAAATCTTTTTGAAAGATGAAGAAAAGTCAGCTTAAAATGCCTGGTGAGATTAAAGGCAAATACAATCCTTTAGCATTTGAACAGAAAATCTACTCGCATTGGCTTGAAAATAAATATTTTTTTGCAAAGATCGATAAATCAAAAATTCCATTCAGTATGGTAATACCACCTCCTAATATAACCGGTTATCTTCATATCGGTCATGCCCTGAACAATATTCTGCAGGATGTAATCGTAAGATATAAGAGAATGAGCGGATATAATGCTACCTGGATACCCGGGACCGATCATGCAGGAATAGCTACTCAAAATGTAGTGGAAAAAACTCTGGGAGAAAAAAATATAAATAGATTTCAGCTTGGAAGAGAAAAGTTTGCAAAAGAAGTATGGTACTGGAAAGAAAAATATGGCAGCCGGATTATAACCCAATTAAAATTACTGGGATGCTCATGTGATTGGGAAAGGGAAAGGTTTACCCTTGATAGTCAGTACTGCAAAGCGGTCACAAGAGAATTCGTGACCCTATATAGGGATGGGCTGATTTACAGAGGAAATTATATGGTTAACTGGTGTCCCAGGTGCCAGACTGCAATTTCAGATATTGAAGTAGAACATATCGAAAAAGAAGGAAACCTGTGGGATATAAAATATCCTTTAATTGATAAAAAAACCGGTGAGCCCAGTGATGATGAATATATAGTCGTTTCAACTACAAGACCTGAGACCATGCTTGGTGATACGGCAGTTGCTGTAAATCCTAGAGATAAAAGATATAAAAAATATAAAGGCAGATCTGTCTATCTCCCGCTAGTGGAAAGAAAAATACCTCTAATAGAAGATGCTTTTGTGGATATTGGATTTGGAAGCGGCGCTGTCAAGGTTACACCTGCTCATGATCCCAATGATTTTGAAATTGGGAAAAGACATGGCCTGGAAGAGATTAATATATTTAACAAGGATGCAAGCTTAAATTTCAACGCAGGGAAATACGAGGGTTTAGACCGCAACACGGCAAGACAAAAAGTGTTAGGCGATTTAGGTAAGCAGGGTTACCTGGTGGGTAAAAATATTCACACTTTATCAATTGGAATTTGCTCAAGGTGCAGTACTGTAATAGAGCCGCGGATTTCAATACAGTGGTTTGTATCCATGAAGAGGCTGGCCGGGCCGGCTATAGAAGCAGTAAAAGAAGGAAGGGTTAAAATAATCCCTAAAAAATGGGAGAAGATATATTTTAGCTGGATGGAAGATATCAGGGACTGGTGCATATCGCGTCAGCTCTGGTGGGGACACCGGATTCCGGCGTGGTATTGTAAAGATTGCCATGAGATGATAGTAAGTGAAAAAACCCCTCTAAGATGTCCGAAATGCGGTGGCAGTAATTTGGAACAGGATCAGGATGTTCTGGATACATGGTTCAGTTCTTGTCTATGGCCCTTTGCAGTTTTTGGATGGCCGGAAGAAACTGAAGATCTCGAACATTTTTTTCCTACTGCCGTTCTTGTTACCGCTCACGATATTATCTTTTTCTGGGTAGCCAGAATGATTATGATGAGTCTGTATTTTAAAAAGGATGTCCCTTTCCGGGAAGTTTTTATCAACCCTCTGGTAAATGATGCATTCGGGCAGAAAATGAGTAAATCCAGGGGCAATGTGGTAGATCCCGTGGATATAATTAAAAAAAATGGAACTGATGTCTTAAGATTTACTTTAACATCTTTAACTACTCCTGGAAGAAATTTGATTCTGGGCGATGAGAAGATTGAGGGGGTAAGAAATTTTGCGAATAAATTGTGGAATGCGTCTAAATTTGTTATATCAAATTTGAGTGAAAGCAGAAATATTGACAATATAAATATAGACCATTTAAGCCTGGGTCTCTGGGACAGATGGATACTGTCCAGATTAAACCGGGTAGTAAAGGGTGTTGAAAAAAACTTAGGGAAATATAATTTTTCTTTTGCTTCTAAGCTGCTCAATAACTTTTTATGGAATGATTATTGTGACTGGTATATTGAATCAGCAAAGGTTAGAATTTACTTTCCAAAAGATAATGATGATAAGAAAAATGCATTATTTATATTATGGTATGTTTTAGAAAGATATCTTAAGCTTCTTCATCCATTTATGCCTTTTATTACAGAACAGATCTGGCAGAATATCCCGCATAAGGGTAAAAGCATTATGGTGAAGAGTTTTCCGGAATTTGAACCGGCCAGGGTAAACAAGGATATTGAAGATAAAATAAAAATACTTTTTGACGTTATAAGCGAGATAAGAAAAATAAGATCTGAGCTTAAAATAAGTCCGGCCAGCAGGGTAAAGGTTAACCTGCTGGTTGGTGAAGATAGCTGCAAGGATGTACTGGAAAAAAACAGGGAGTATATTTGCAGTCTGGCAAAGACGAGTGAAGTAGAATTTAAGGATTGTACCAGTCAGAAAGGATATATTAAGACTACAATAGGGAATATAGATATATTTATTTATATTCTTGATGTGATTGATATGGAACTGGAAATTAAGAGGATCAAAGATCAGATTAAAAGAGTAGATTTAGACATTGAAAAAAGTAAAAAGAAAATATCAAATCCTGATTTTACCAGTAAAGCGCCAGAGGAAATAATTCAAAAGGAAAAGGATAAGCTTTATCAGGCAGATAGGATCTGGAAAGTATTAAGTGAGCAGCTAGCAAGAATGGAAAGTACCGGCAAATAAAAATTGATAATCAAAGTGAGAAGTAGTGAGATACAGGCAAGTATGCAAATATTTAGATGGCTGCCTTATTTTTGGAATAAAACCAGGCCTTGTAAGAATAGAGAAAATACTTCAGCTTCTGGATAATCCTCAAAAAAAGGTTGATTTTATTCATATTGTGGGAACAAACGGTAAAACTTCAACCACTGAAATGGTTGCCGGAATATTAAATTATCACGGTATTCATACCGGTTATCATATTTCTCCTCATATAAACAGCTATACTGAGAGAATGTGGATAAGCGGAAAGGAAGTTTCAGAAAAAAAATTCACTGGAGTCTTTGACGAGATATACCCATATATCGAGGAAGTAAATAAAATGGACCTGGGCGGCCCAATTACCCAGTTTGAGATAATTTCCGCTATGGCATTCAAATTAGCTGAAAGTGAAGGTATTGAGGTTATGGCGCTTGAAGCAGGAATGGGAGGAAGATGGGATGCCACCAATATTGCTGATTCGAAGGTTGTAGGACTTACTGGCGTGAGTCTTGAACACACAGATATGTTGGGCAGTACCATAAGAGAAATAACCTCTGAGAAAGTGGAAGTTATAAAAGAAAAGGCGCTGGTTGCAACTACGAGCCGCGATAGAGAAGTCCTGGGAATTTTAACCAGAAAAGTAAAGGATACTGGTTCCAGGCTTTTTTTATTTGAAAAAGATTTTTGCATACAAAGAAAAGTGGATCTTGGCCTGGAAGGATGGCTGCTTGATATCAAAGGAATAAAGAATGTTTATAAAAATCTGCCACTAAAACTTTCTGGACAGTATCTGCCTTTAAATCTATCTCTGGCAATAGTACTCGCAGAACTTTACCTGGGGACCCGGGGGAAAGGGATAAATGAAAAAAAAATAAAAGAGAGCTTATCCAGTATCCGGGTGAGGGGAAGGTTTGAGATAATAAGAAAAAGGCCTCTGGTAATTGCAGATACATCTCACAATCCTGAAGGAGTGGAAAATTTTGCCCGTGATGTTGACAGGAATTTTAGTAACAGGAAGAAAATAATAATCTTTGCTGTCCTGAAAGATAAAGATTATGAAAGTATGGTTGAAAATATAATAGGTATAAGCGATACTTTAATTTTAACCTCAAGTTTAAGCAGCAGAAGCCTGGATATAGATGAACTGGAAAGAACGGTGAACAAGAAAATAAAATCGTTAAAAGATACGGGCCACCTGCCGGATAAGGTGTATAAGATAGATACTATAGAAAATTCTATAAAAATTGCTTTAAAAATTTCTGGCATAAATGATATTATATGCATTACTGGTTCAATAACTAATTTAGAGAACATAGTTAGATAGAGGTTTTTCATATTAATATATGGATAAATTAGTGAATATATTAAATTTTTACCTGGAGGATTAATGGATTTATTTGGATACATTGAAAAAATTCAAGCTTTTATTACAAGCCCGATATGGAAGTACCTGATCTTCAGCTTTATTTTTGTTTTAATTATTGTCTGGCTTGCTTTTGTTTACTGGACCTATAGAGACGCAAAACTCAGAAGTGAATCTGTAGCCTCTGCAGTTTTTTGGGCGCTGGTTGTACTAGTATTAAACTTTTTGGGATTGATAATATATTTAATATTAAGACCCCCGGAATTTATAGATGATGTTATTGAGAGGGATCTTGAAATTGAAAGAATGCAGATACTGCTTAATAATAAACAATCCAATTGCCCTGCCTGCGGTGGTCTGGCAAAGGATGATTTTTTAATATGTCCTTATTGCAGAAAGAAATTAAGAAATTCTTGTATTAATTGTGGCAAGCCCTTAAGTTTAAACTGGAAAGTTTGTCCTTATTGCAGGACTACTCAGTAAATTGGGAGCGGTTGCTTAAATGAATAGATGTAGGGATTACGGGAAGAAAGGAAGTATACTTAATACTAATGATGATAGCTTCGAAAGAAGCCTGATTATAATCAAACCTGATGGCGTGAAGAAAAAAGTTATTGGAGAGATTATATCCCGTTTTGAAAAAAAGGATCTAACTATTGAAAAATTAAAAATTATAAAAATTGACCGGAAGCTTGCCTGCAAGCATTATCAGGATCATAAAAATAAAAGTTTTTTTAACATGTTAATTGAATATATAACTTCAGGTCCTGTAGTGGTTATGGTAATAAGTGGGAAGGGTGCAATTGCCAGGGCCAGAGAGCTTATGGGGGTAACAGACTCTAAAAAAGCAAAGGGAGGGACCATCAGAGGAGATTTTGGAGATGATATTACTGTAAATGTAATTCATGGTTCAGATTCCGCCGAAAGTGCCAAAAGAGAGATTGAATTATTTTTTAATTGAACTTGAGGGTCAGTAAAAAACAATTTTAATGGTGATATATGAGTAAAAAAAGAGGAAAAGTAGTTTTCTTTATAGTATTGCTTGGAGGTATTATAGGAGCTATTTTAGGCCATGTCTTGAGTGATACAGTTCCGATTTTAGACAAAGGACTTAAGGTAGGCACAGACTCTCTTAGCCTTAATTTATATTTAATTGATATAAGTTTTGGTATTCACATAAATATTACACTCGGTGCCATAATAGGATTACTTATAGCTTTTTTATTAGCTGATGTTGGAAGAAGAAGGTTATAGAAAAAAAATTATTTTAGCTTCTGCTTCTCCAAGAAGAAGAAAAATACTTGAGCTTTTAAAACTGGATTTTGAAGTGATCGAGCCGAAAAATTGTGAAGAGAGGCAGTTTAAAAATCCTTACAAGACTGTTATCCAGAATAGTATCGTTAAAGCTAAAAATGTTTATAATTATATAAGAAAGTATGGCTTAAAAAAACAAGATTTGGATTTAATGTTATTGGTTAAATTAAGGAGTTGACAGATGCAGATGTTTGATTTTTTCTTAAATGTTATTGGCAGAGATATGGGTATTGACCTGGGAACAGCTAATACCCTGGTATATGTGAAGGGTAAGGGGATAGTTCTGGATGAGCCTTCTATTGTGGCTATTGATAAAGAAAAAAAGAAGATACTGGCAGTAGGGAAAGAGGCCAAAAGAATGGTGGGAAGAACTCCTGAGAATATAGTAGCGATTAGACCACTCAAGGATGGAGTAATTGCAGATTTTGAAACCACAGAAAAAATGATCAGGTATTTTATCCAAAAGGTTCATAAAAATGTAGCTTTTGCCAGACCCAGAATTGTTATTTGTGTTCCCTCAGGAATTACTCCAGTTGAAAAGAAAGCAGTTATTGAAACCACTGAACAGGCTGGAGCCAGGGCGGCTTATATAATTGAGGAGCCTCTGGCTGCGGCAATAGGTGCAGGTCTGCCTACTGATGAACCCAGCGGCAGTATGATTATCGATATAGGAGGAGGAACTTCTGAGGTAGCAGTTATATCTTTAGGGGGAATAGTTGTCGGTAAATCACTCCGGATTGGTGGAGATGAGATGGATGAAGCTATAATCTATTATTTAAAAAAGGAACACAACCTGTTTTTAGGTGAAAGAACTGCTGAAAAAGTAAAAATAGAAATCGGGTCCGCTTTTCCTCTGGAGAACGAGGAAAAAATGGAAATAAACGGAAGAGACCTGGTAACCGGACTTCCCAAGACAATTATTATCACCAGCCAGCAGATAAGAAAGGCATTAGAGAAGACATTGAATGATATTGTAAATTCTATTGTTGAGGTACTGGATATCACACCTCCGGAACTTTCTTCAGATATAATGGAAAGAGGTATATTTTTAGCAGGAGGGGGCTCATTACTTAAGGGATTAACCGAAAGAATCAGCAGGGAAACGCATTGTCCGGTTTACCTGGCTGAGGATCCACTGGCGGCAGTAGCTATCGGAGCAGGAAAGTGTGTTGAGGATTTTAGTACTTTGAAGAAATATCTCAAGTTTTCAATATAGCTGATTTTATATTCAACCTATAATATTTACTGATTGTGATATTAAATAGAAGATTTAGAAACTTTATTGTTCTGGCTATAATAATTGTTTTATGTCTGGTGGTTATTACTGTAAGTTTTAGGCAATCCGACTTAATTAATAATATCAAAGTTAAGACTGTTGATTTTTTCAAACCTATCCAGGAGAAGTTTTACTCTTTCTTTAGCCCTGTAACACGTTTTATAAATTCAATTAGAGATTATATAAATTTAAGGGAAAAGTATTTAAATCTTCAGAGGGAAAATTCAGAATTAAGAAGAGGATATAGTGAGAATATAAATCTAAAGGTTGAAAATAATTCGTTGAGGAAGCTGCTGGATATAGAACTAAGAAAAGATTACGCAACTATATCTGCAAAAGTAATAGGTTATTATGAAAGCAAGTGGCAGTCTGAAGTTGTTTTAAATGTCGGCAGGAGCGATGGAGTACTGGAAGGGATGGGAGTTATTGATGAGAATGGGTTGATAGGTGTGGTTATAATAGCTGGAAATGATTCATGCAGCGTTAGGCTTATTAATGATCCCCGGAGCAATATCGGAGTAAGAATTTTATCTTCAAGAAAACTGGGAATTATTCAGGGGAGCCAGGATAAAAAAATTACATTGAATTATATTTCCAGTGAAGAGCCGGTATTTAAAGGTGATATAATAATTACATCGGAATATGGAAATTTACCTGAAGAAATTTTAATAGGACGGGTAAGCAAGGTAACCAAAAATGTGGGCGGTCCATATAAGGCAATTGAAATTGAGTCTTTTGTTGATTTTAAAAAAATAGAGTATGTTCTGGTGATAAAAAAATAAAATACCACCTATAAACTATGAAAACCTTTTTTAGAATCTTGCATTTCTTTATACTAATAATTTGTTTACTGCTGCAAATAGTTTTTTTTGAAAACTTGAAGTCATTTTCCGTAGACTTTGATTTAATTATGGTAGTTATAATAGCAATTACCCTTTTTGACGGTGTTTTTTGGGGTATGCTATTTGGATTTATAGTTGGGATGGTATTGGACCTTACGGTGGGTAGTATTGTTGGGATAAGCGCATTTATTTATTCTATGAATGCCTTTATGGTAGGCAGGCTAATTACGGCTGGGTTTAGATATAGACTCCTTACTTATTCTTTTATTGTTTTCCTGATTACGGAAATAAATATTTTAATAGTAAGTTTAATCCGCTATTTATTTAATTTTGATAGTAATTTATTAAGAATGGGGTTAGAACTGGTAACAAAGCCAGTTTGTAATATTATTTTAATGTTTATTATCTTTCCTATTATAAGTTTTGGTATGAAGAGGGAGACTGAGTTTGGGCTCAAATATAAAGATAAGATTTAAAATAATTCTTTATCTGCTGGTAATAATATTGATAGTGATTATTTTAAGGCTATACTTTCTGCAGATAATGAGTGGGGAGCTGTATGCGGAAGAGGCATCTAAGAGTATTACCAGAGAAAAAACAGTGGCAGCCCCCAGGGGAAATATTTATGACCGGAATGGGAAACTGATAGTTGGCAGTGTTCCGGTTGCTGCAGTGGCTGTAGAACCCCATATTGTTTTGAAGAACGAGGATGTAATGAAGGCACTCAGTGATTGCCTGGATATGTCTTATAAGGATATAAAGGAAAAACTAGAAAAAATCGATATACCTTATATTGATAGGGTTATTTTAAAACAGGATATAGATACTGCTATCATTATATATCTTAAAGAGAACAGCAGTAAATTTCCGGGAGTGGAAGTGGTTGATGTTTACTGGAGAGAATACAATTTTGATTATCTGGCCTCACACTTGCTGGGATATACAGTAGAGATTGATGAGGATAGATTAAAATCAAAAAAATATGAAGAGGGTTATGAAGGCGGAGACCAGATAGGGCATACCGGACTGGAAGAAACTTATGAGAGTCTGCTTAAGGGTAAAAAAGGTAAAATAATATATGAAGTTGATCCTTTAGGGAGACCGGTGAACATACTGGAAGAAACTGATCCAATTAGCGGAAATGATTTGTACCTGACTATTGACATTGATTTGCAGAGGGTTGTAGAGAAAATTCTTTATGAATCCATACTCGAGGTAAGGCAGAAAAAGATTAAAAATACAGATGAGTATTATAAAGTACCAGGGGGTGCTGTGGTGGTGCTCAGTCCAAAAAATGGCCAGATACTGGCCATGGCCAGTTATCCTACCTTTAATCCGGAATTATTCGTAGGTGGGATATCACAGGCCAACTGGGAATATTTAAACAATCAGGAAAATTATTACCCTCAAATTAATAGAGCGGTTATGTCTTCTTTTCCTCCAGGTTCGGTAATAAAAATAGTTCCGGCTTATGCAGGGTTTGCAGAAGGTATAATCAGTGAAAGAAGCAGGTTGAATTGTGCCGGGTTGTGGCTGGGGCTGGGGAAAGATTTTCCAAAAAGTTGCTGGTCAAGTCATGGAAGTCTTGATATCAGGGGGGGCATCAAAAATTCCTGTGATATTTATTTCTACCAGGTAGGATACGGGCTTTTTACAAAATATAATAATATGGAAGAGCTTCTTCAAAAATATTTAAGGATTTTTGGGTTTGGCTCTTTGACCGGGATTGATCTGCCTCATGAAGTTGAAGGGCTGGTTCCGGATAAAGAATGGAAAAAAGATTATTTTAAAGATCAGGCAGGATATTCTGTATGGTTTCCGGGGGATACTGTTAATATGACCATAGGTCAGGGGGATTTGCTTGTTACCCCTCTTCAGACGGTTCAGGCCTTTTCAATCCTGGCAAATCGTGGAATACAATACACCCCTTATATAGTTAAAGAGATCGGGGATGCTGAAGGAAATTTATTTCCGGGTATTTCAAGAGAGGAATATAAGGATTTAAACTTAAATGAATATTTCATTGAAATTATAGAAGATGGCCTGGTGCAGGTGGTTGGTCCAGGTGGGACCGCAGCCAGTGTTTTCAGAGATTTTCCACTGGACAGGATACCGGTTGCAGGAAAAACAGGTACTGCGGAATTCTATGGAAGACAGGACTACGCCTGGTTTGCAAGTTATGCTCCAGTAGGTAATCCTGAATATGTGGTTGTTGCAATGCTTGAAGAGGCTGGTTCCGGTGGAAGCAATGTGGCACCTATTGTAGAAAAAATATACAGGTATTTATTTAATATTAATTAAAAAATGATTATAAAAATGTAAATGATAAAAAGAAGAAGAAAAAAGGATTTTGACGATTTTGAAAGTCTTGGCAAGGAGAAGAGAGCGGTAAGATTTGATTTTATATTATTTTTTCTGGCGCTTGCTGTCTCTTCCTTCGGGGTTCTAATGATTTATAGTGCAACAAGAGAAACCCTGCCGGGAGGAGTGACTGACCCTCAATATTATCTTAAAAGGCAGGTGATCTGGCTGGCAGCCGGAATTGTTATATGTGTTGCAGTTCAATTTATAAATTATAGGAAGATTCAGAGATACTGGTGGCTAATTTTTATTATAGGCATTTCTTTTCTTGCTGCTGTACTGCTTTTTGGTTATGAAGTGCATGGATCAAAAAGCTGGATAGATTTAAAATTCTTTACGATTCAGCCGTCGGAATTTTCAAAAGTTTTTATGGTGATATCCCTGGCTGCTGTTATGTCAAAATGGAAAGGTGAAAAAGTATACCAGGTTACATTTAAAAAAGTTGCCATTTCATCGACAGTAACTCTTATATTTGTAATATTGGTCTTATTGGAACCGGATTATGGAACCGCCTTAATGTATTTTATAGCCTACCTGGGCTTGTTATTTTTATCCGGAGCTAATTTTCTTTATTTACTGTCAATACTGGGACTGACAGCGGGTGGATTTTTTATAGCTCTTAAGGCCGGGCTAATAAAGCAATATCAACTTGATAGGATTCTTGTCTTTTTAAAGCCAGATGTATCAAGCGAAGGTGCTGGCTATAATTTATATCAGTCAAAGTTAGCAATTGGCTCCGGAGATTTTCTGGGAAAGGGCCTTTTTCTGGGAAAACAGACAAATCTAAGTTATGTCCCGGCACACCATACTGATTTTATATTTTCCGTTATTGGAGAAGAACTGGGATTCCTCGGGGCTGTTCTGGTATTGTTGGTTCTTGGTGCGATTGCCTGGCGATGTTTTTATATAGCCTCAAATTCTTCTGATAGTTTTGGCATGCTTCTGAGCTCTGGAATAGGTTTTATTATCCTATCGCAAGTGGTTATAAATATAGGTATGACCATAGGCTTAATGCCCATAATTGGAATCCCTCTGCCTTTCTTGAGTTCTGGAGGTTCTAGCCTTATAAGCATGTTTCTGGGTATTGGTCTTGTAGAAAATGTTTATATATGGAAAGAAGTAAGAAAAGACTATGAAATATCTTATCAAGAGTTAAAATAATCTTTAGGAAAATTGAATATGAATAAAATTAAAAAGCTGGATTTTGACCTGCTTGAAAAACTTTTAAAAGACATTGAAAAGCCGGGCAGGTATATAAATAATGAAGTTGGGGCCAGGAGCAAAAGCATGGAACCAGCCAGTGATTTTTACAATTTAATTTCTATGGCTCTTGTATTTCCGGATATATATGAAATTGGTATGTCCAATCTGGGACTTCAGATTTTATATGACATTGTAAACAAACATAGAGATTTTACAGTTGAAAGAGTTTTTTCTCCCTGGATAGATTTTGAGAAGAAACTTAGAGAGCAAAACGTAAAAATATTTTCACTGGAAAACAGAATATTTCTGGATTGCTTTGACCTGATTGGATTTACTGTCCAGCATGAGCTTCTATATACTAATATATTAAATATACTGGATCTTGGTGGAATAAATATAAACTCAAGGCACAGAAGAGACAAATTTCCACTGGTATGTGCCGGTGGTCCTACAGTTGTAAATCCCCAGCCCCTTTCAAGATTTATGGATTTTTTTGTTGTTGGAGATGGTGAAGAAGTAATTATATCTATTCTGGAAAGAGTTAAAATTTACAGGGATAATAATAAAGATAAGGAATGGTTTTTAAAAGAGATCAACAAGCTGGATGGAATATATATTCCGGGATTTTACAAATTTCACTACTTTCCTGATGGAAGTATTGAAAGTATCAAGCCGGGTAAAAAAGTAAGAAAGGCGATAGTGGAAGACTTAAATAAATTTGAAATAGTCCAGAATCCTATAATACCTAATATTAAACCTGTACACGACAGATTTGCAGTAGAGATTATGAGGGGCTGCGGCAGGGGCTGCAGATTCTGTCAGGCAGGCATAATTTATAGACCGGTGCGGACTAGAGAAGTTGAATCTCTAATCAGGCAGAGTGAAGCAGGAATTAAAAATACAGGTTACGATGAAATTTCATTCCTATCGCTATCTTCGTCGGATTATAGTGAGATTGAGCATTTGCTGGATAAAATTACCAGTTCTTTAAAATCAAAAAGGCTGTCAATTTCGCTGCCTTCTATGAGACTGGACAGTTTTAATTTAAATTTGGCAGAACTTATTCAGAGCGGAAGAAAAACAGGACTTACTTTCGCTCCCGAAGCAGGCAGCCAGAGGATGAGGGATATAATCAATAAAAATATTAAAGAAAATGAGATGCTTGATTGCATAAAAATGGCTTTCAGTAGAGGCTGGGAAAAAATCAAGCTTTACTTTATGATAGGATTACCGTTTGAAAACAATGAAGATATCAGCCAGATAGTAGAACTTATAGAAAAGGTGATTATGGCAGCGAAAGATGAGCTTTCCAGAAAGAAACTACCAAGATTAAAAATCAACATCAGCATAAATGCATTTTGTCCCAAACCCTTTACACCATTTCAATGGGTTGCCAAGGATAATACGGCAAGCCTGGACAGTAAATTTAATTATATTTTAAAAAATGTACCAAAAAGATATGTAAATATAAGCTGGACGGATTCCAGAAAAAATATGATAGAGTGCGCCCTATCCAGAGGTAATGAACTCGTTGGCGAGGTCATAGAAGGTGCATGGAAAAGTGGAGCCAGGTTTGACAATTGGACAGAATTTTTTAAGTTTCATGTCTGGGAAAAGGAATTCAGGAAAGCTGGTCTGGATATTAGCTTCTTTACAACCAGAGGTTTTGCTGATGATGAAATATTACCATGGGATGTTATTGATATCGGAGTCAGCAAAAAGTTTTTACTGAGAGAATATGATAAATCAAAAAGATACCTTCGAGACCAGGATAAGATTTAAATTTTATAAAAAGGATGAATTTAAATATCTATCCCACCTGGATATTTCCAGGATAATGGTCCGGGCTTTAAGTAGAGCGGAACTGGAAATAAAATATAGCCAGGGGTATAATCCAAGGCCTAAAATAAATTTTAGCCCCCCAACTCCATTAGGTATAGTGAGTTTGGCGGAATATGCCGATGTATTGCTTGATGGTGGTATTGAAGAGAATGAATTCAAAAAAAAGGTTAACCTCAAGCTAAAACCACAGATGCAAATTACTGAAGCTAAAAGGATAATGATAAAAGCAGATAATCTTATGAATGATATAGCAATAAGTCTTTATGGCTTCAAGCTTTGCACGCCCTCTTCCGGTAAAAACCTGTTGGAGGAGTTTTATGAGGATATAGAGGGAGATTTAAGGGCCAAATCTGATTTTTCCCGCTCAATATTTGGTTTAAAAATAATACCGGATAAAGAAAATTCAGATATTATCCTTCTAAAACTATCTGGATATGCTAAAATTTTTAAAGAAGAAAATAATGAATTTTTTAAATTCAATAATTTTTATAGTTTTTTTGGAAATTGGTTAAAAAAATACAGGATTAATATTGAAAGTGTAGAAAAAGAAGAATTGTTTGTAGTGAGAGGAAATGCACTTAAAACACCAATGGAGGTAATTTAAGTAACGCAGTAAAGGAGATTGAGATAAAATTGTATAAAGAAATGCTAATAAGTTCAGATAAAAATGAGACCAGGGTTGCTATTTTAGAGTCAAAACGGGTTACTCAGCTTTATTTTGACCGTAAAAGTAAAAAGTCATTAGTCGGAAATATCTATTTGGGGAAGGTTAAAAATGTTCTTCCCAGCCTGGATGCAGCTTTTGTAGATATTGGCGAAGATAAAAATGCATTCTTGTATATTAATGAGGTTGGCATTGATATGGATACTGATAATGGGGAAGAAATCCCAAAGAAGATACAATATGTACTTAAAACCAATCAGATGATAATGGTTCAGGTAACAAAAGATCCAATGAAGACAAAGGGTGCCAGGCTCACTACTTTTATATCTATTCCTGGAAGATATCTTGTTCTGGCACCTTTTCATAGTGGTATCGGTGTTTCCAGAAGACTTAGCGGTGAAGAAAGGGAGAATTTAAGAAAGCTTGCAGAAGAGATAAAAAAAGAAGATTACGGATTAATTGTAAGGACTGCTGCCAGAGAAACAGATAAAGATAAATTAAAAAAAGATTTAAAACAGCTTCTAAAAAAGTGGAACTTTATAAGGAAAAAGGCTTCTGATTTAAACAGGCCAAAATTAATTTTCAGTGAACATTCGATAGTTATAAAACTAATGCGGGATATATTTTCAGAAGAGTTCGGCGCCATATATGTGGATAAGAAGGTAATTAGAAGGGAAATCGGAAGGTACCTGTGGTCTATCGGGATTAAATTTAACAATATAATAGTCCATCACGGTAAGGAAGATTTATTTGAAGCTTTCAATGTCAATGAGGCAATAGAAAGTGCCCTGGAAAAAAAAGTATGGCTGAAGTCCGGTGGTTTTATAGTAATAGACCATGGAGAAGCTATGACTTCAATTGATGTTAATACAGGCAAGTATACCTCAAGTAAAAGTTCGACTCAAACTATATTAAGGACAAATCTTGAGGCAGCGGAAACTATTTCCAGCCAATTAAGGCTCAGGGATATTGGCGGAATAATAGTAATTGATTTCATTGATATGGCCAGTGGAAAAGACAGGAATAAAGTTCTAGGCAGTTTCCTGCAGTGTCTTGAAAATGATAAGACCAAAACTGAAGTTTTACAGTTTTCAAAAATGGGACTTCTGGAGATGACCAGAAAAAACGTCTCTGACGGAATTCTTGGCACTATGTGCAAAACCTGTCCCTATTGTGGAGGTTCAGGCTATATAAAATCTGAGGAGACCATAAGACTCGAGACTGAGAGAAAAATCAGGAAGCTTGCCAGGGGAAGTGATGCTAAAGGTTTTTTAATAAAATTAAACACTGCTATTGCAGCGCTTGTGATTGGGCCGGATGGAAGGAATTTAAAACATCTTGAGAATATAACCAAAAAATATATTGATATCCAGGGTGACCCAAAACTACCTGTTGATTCTTTTTTGGTAGCTGCTGAGGGTTCAATTGCCGAAATAAAAGAGGCTGCTAAACCATTTAAAATTGGTGATATCCTGGATTTACTGGTAGAAGAGCCATATCTGCATAATAAGAGTGATGCCATTTCCAGGGTTGATGGATGTGTTGTGCATATCATTGATGGAAGGAAGTATATTGGTCAGAGATTAAAAGTAAAAATTAGATCCATATCTAAAACCAGCGCTGTAGCAGAAATCCATAATTAAAGTAAATAATAAACGTTTTAATAAACGTTTTAAATTGACAGGGCAGCAGTACGTATGTTAATATTGCACTCTGTAATTGGATGATGGCCAGGGAGGTTAAAAATTTACGCAATAGTTACAAGTGGTGGGAAACAATACAAAATAGAAGAAAATAAAGATATAGTAGTGGAAAGAATTGAAGGCAAAGAAGGTGATAAGATTACGCTTTCGGAAGTCAATCTTATCAGTGATGGTGATAAAATAGAGATTGGGAAGCCGGTATTGTCAAAGGCTGCGGTAAAAGCTACTATAAAGAAACAAATAAAAGGAGATAAGGTAATTGCCTTTAAATATAAGGCTAAAAAAAGGTATAGGAGAAAAGTCGGGCACAGGCAGTTACTTACGATATTACATTTGGATAAAATAAGTGTAAAGCAATAGCAACAGGAGAAACTTATGTCTAGTAAAAAAGGTGTAGGAAGCAGCAGGAACGGAAGAGACAGCAACCCAAAATATTTGGGCATAAAAAGGTCCGGGGGCCAGCTTGTGACTGCAGGAAATATTATTATAAGGCAAAGAGGAACAAGATTCAGACCAGGTATTAATATGGGCATAGGACGGGATCATACTCTTTTTGCCAAAGCTGATGGAAGAGTTGAATTTATAAAAAACAGTAAAAAAGGTAAAGTAGTAAACATCATTTCCGCATAATCACTCCAGTAA